>NZ_LBJU01000071.1:0-24554 GCF_028128835.1 Bradyrhizobium sp. CCBAU 65884
GAGCGCGGCCGTCAGGCCGGCTTCCACGACTATGTCGCCAAGTTCGACCGTCCCGGTCTGATCGCGGCGCTGAAGGAACAGACCGCGGGTGCCGCCGGCGCCTCCGAGCTGAACCGGGCAGCGGCGTAAGGGCAGGACAGGGATCAGGAGAAGCAGATGAACAAGAAGACGCAAGTGGGCGAAGGCGCCATGGTCGAATACGTCACCGCGATGATCGGCGGCCAGCTGTTCGGCCTGCCGATCTCCCGGGTCCAGGACGTGTTCATGCCCGAGCGCGTCACCCGCGTGCCCTTGTCCTCGCGCGAGATCGCAGGCGTGCTCAATCTGCGCGGCCGCATCGTCACCGTGGTCGACATGCGCGCCCGCCTCGGCCTGCCGCAGCCCGAGGACGGCAAGGTGCCGATGGCGGTCGGCGTCGACCTCCGCGGCGAATCCTATGGCCTCCTGATCGACCAGATCGGCGAGGTGCTGCGCCTGCCGGAAGCCGGCATGGAAGAAAATCCCGTCAACCTCGACCCCCGCATGGCCAAGCTCGCCGGCGGCGTCCATCGCCTCGACGGCCAGCTCATGGTCGTCCTCGACGTCGATCGCGTCCTCGAGCTCGAAACCAAAGTGCAGATGGCTGCGTGAGCCAACGAAACATCGAAGCCGGAGAACCAAAATGAAGACATGTTTGGTGGTCGATGATTCCAGCGTCGTTCGCAAGATCGCGCGCCGGATCCTGGAAGGCCTGGAATTCCAAGTCACCGAAGCCGAGGACGGCTCGAAGGCGCTCGAGATCTGTCAGCGGCAGCTGCCCGACGCGGTGCTGCTCGACTGGAATATGCCGGTCATGGACGGCTTCGAATTCATGGGCCACATGCGCCGCCTGCCCGGCGGCGACCAGCCCAAAGTGGTGTTCTGCACCACCGAGAACAATGTGGCTCATATTGCCCAGGCGCTCAGCGGCGGCGCCAACGAGTACATCATGAAGCCTTTCGACAAAGACATCATCGCCGACAAGTTCGCTGAAGTTGGTTTGATCCCGGTCGGACAAGCCATGGTCTGAGTGTGTCTGGCCCGCGTATTTAGGCCAGAGTGTTCCAGTACAGCTTCGAAGAGGCCATCCGTGACCCCGACCGAGTATGAGTATCTGCGTAAATTCCTGAAGGACAATTCCGGTCTCGATCTTTCCGCAGACAAGCAATATCTGATCGAAAGCCGCCTGCTGCCGCTGGCCCGCAAGGCCGGACTCTCCGGCATCGGCGAACTCGTGCAGAAGCTGCAGGGCGGCTCGCGCACGGTGATCACCGACGTGGTCGAAGCCATGACCACCAACGAGACCTTCTTCTTCCGCGACAAGGTCCCGTTCGATCATTTCCGCGACACCATCATGCCCGAGATCATCAAGGCGCGGGCCGCCCGCCGCAGCATACGGATCTGGTGCGCCGCCGGCTCGACCGGGCAGGAGCCCTATTCGCTGGCGATGTGCCTGAAGGAGATGGGCGCGGCCCTTACCGGCTGGCGCATCGAGATCATCGCGACCGATCTGTCGCAGGAGGTGCTGGAGAAGGCCAAGGCCGGAATCTACAGCCAGTTCGAGGTGCAGCGCGGCCTGCCGATCCAGATGCTGATGAAATATTTCAAGCAGACCGGCGAGACCTGGCAGGTTAATCCCGAATTGCGGGCGATGATCCAGCACCGGCAGCTCAACTTGCTGCACGATTTCGCGCAGCTCGGCACCTTCGACGTCATCTTCTGCCGCAACGTGCTGATCTATTTCGATCAGGACACCAAGATCAACATCTTCAACCGGCTGGCGCGCCAGATCGAGCCCGACGGCTTCCTGGTGTTGGGTGCGGCCGAAACCGTCGTCGGCCTGACCGATACGTTCCGGCCGATTCCGGAGCGGCGCGGCCTCTACAAGCCGAACGATCCGCGTGCCGCAGCCGCCAAGCCGGCTCTCGCCGGCGCGGCGCCGCGCCTGGCGGCCATGGCAGGACGATAGACATGGCCGAGGATGGCAAGGGTACGGAACGCGTGACTTTCAGTCGCGGCTACGATGTCTGCATCATGGCCATCGACGGCACCTGGCGCCGCGACTGCAAGCTCAACGCGATCTCCGATACCGACGCCATCCTCACGGTGGAAGGCTCGATCCAGGGGTTGAACCTGAAGGAGTTCTTCCTGCTGTTGTCGTCCACGGGCCTCGCCTACCGCCGCTGCGAGCTGGTCCGCGTCAACGGCGCCGAGATGGACATTCAGTTCCTGCGCGGCAAGAACAGGAAGAAGCGCGGCGCAGCCGGCGGCCGCGACGAAGCGGCGTGATCCGCCCGCATCCGTTGCCGTCTTTTCCGGCCCGTTGCTTCACATTTTCTGAAAACATCCGAATGAATTGGCGCCAGGAACTTTACGTGGCCTAAGCGCGAAGCGTGTATCCATTGTTGGTCCCAATCTCAGGATACTGAAATGCCCAGAAGTTCTCTTTCCCCCATCCCCTCAAACCTGCCCGACGGCGCCGAGCGGCGTGCGCTTCAGCTCCTTGTGGTCGATGACGACGCCACGCAGCGCAGCCTGATCACGGTCGCCGCCAAGCAGGCCGGCCACGAAGTCACCGTGGCGCCGTCAGTGGCGGATGCGATCGAGAAGCTCCGCGCCGCGCGCTTCGACTGCGTGACGCTCGATCTCGTGCTGGAGGATGGCGACGGCATCGACGTGCTGCGTGAGATGGCGGCGGCGAAGTTCGGTGGCGCGGTGATCGTCATCAGCGGCATGGACGGCAAGCGCCGCAGCGCCGCCCGCAGCTTCGCCCGGTCCGTCGGGATCGAGCTCCAGAGCCTGCCGAAGCCGCTCGACCTCGCGGCCTTGCGCATCAGCCTCGCCAATCTCGGCAAGATCGCGATGGGCCTTCCGGCGATCCACACCTGGGGTGGTGTTGCCACCGACGCGATCGTGGAACGGCACCGCGCGTAAGGTTTGCGGAGCTGCCATGCGATGGCATGCGGCCGCTGCGCCGCGCTGATCGCGATCTATGCCGGGGTGCCGGATTCCGAGAGGCATTGCAGGGCGTGGCCAAGGCCCGCCCGGCAGGCGTTGAGGGCGGCGCTCGCCGTCGCATAGCGCGGCGTGACGTCGTCGAGCACGAAAATGTCGGCGGAACCGGCCGGATCGCCATGATCGTCGTGCGCCAGGCCCATTTCCAACAGGCCAGCTTCCATCATGGCTGCGTCGATCAGGCGCATGCTGCTCTCGATCCGTGTGATCAGGGAGCGAAGATCGGCAGCGATCAACCGACGGCTGTCGGTCTCAAGCATCGCGATGAGCGGGGGTGTGCCAGCGAAATTTAGCATGGATATTCTCCGTACCCCGCAATTAGGCACCCTGCCGCTACTTGTGCGTTAAGTCCATGTCCCGTACAAATACGGGTGGGCCGAATCCGCGCCGAACGCCATAACAGTTGGCGCGGACGCGAGTCCTTCATGCCAACTGGATGTGGCACATGGCCGAACAAAGCTCTCGCGGTGAAATCTTCGTGGTCGACGACGACCCTGCCGTTCGCGACACCCTGTCGATGGTGTTGAAGGCGGCGGGCTATGAGGTGATCTGTTTTGCGGACGGCGCAGCGCTGCTCTCCGTCGCGCGAAACCGCACACCGGCTGCGATCCTGCTCGACGTGAACATTCCCGGAAAGTCGGGCCTCGACATTCTGAAGGAACTGCACGGCGAGGATTATCCGGCGCCGATCTTCATGATCTCCGGGCAGGGCGACATCGCGATGGCGGTGGGCGCGATCAAGAGCGGCGCGCTGGACTTCATCGAGAAGCCGTTCCGCGGCAGCGAAATCGTCGGCCGGCTCGACGAGGCGATCGGCGCCTATGCGCGCAGGCAGGCGGAGAACGCCTCGCCGAAATTCGGCTCGCTGCACTTCCCCGGACGTGAGCCGCTGACGCGCAGGGAGCGCGAGGTGCTCGAGCAGTTCGCCTCCGGTGCGTCCAACAAGGAAGCCGGCCGCACCCTCGGCATCAGCCCGCGCACCATCGAGGATCACCGCGCCAACATCATGAAGAAGCTCGGCGCGCGCAACGCCGCCGATCTGATCCGCATCGTGATGACCGCGGCCCAGCGCGCGTCGTAACTCGTGCCCCGGACGCAACGCATCATGCAATGATGCGCTGCTGAGCGGGGCCCATCTCTCGAATTTCACCGCTGACAGTTCTGGTCCCGGCTCTGCGTCGCAGCGTTGCACGCTGCGCCTTGTCCGGGACACACGAGCAATCAGCCGCTCAGTGCCTTGCGGATGATCCGCGCGAGATCCGATTTGCGATAGGGCTTGGCCAGCAGCAGGACGCCGGAATCCAGCCGGCCGTGATGGATGATCGCATTCTCGGTATAGCCTGACGTGTAGACCACCCTGAGATCGGGGCGTGTCTTCATCAGTTCGTCGGCGAGCTGCCGTCCGTTCATCTTGCCGGGCATGATGACGTCGGTGAACAGCAGGTCGAACGGCCTGCCGGCGGCAACGATCGCGAGCGCCTCCGCCGCGTTCGCGGCCTGCAAGGTGACGTAACCCAGCGCATGCAGCTGCGCCAGCACGTAGTCGCGCACCAGCCGGTCGTCCTCGACCACCAGGATCGTCTCGTGTCCGCCCTCGATCGTCGCAGGCGTCACGCCCTCGCCGATGGCCGTCGGCGTCTTGCCGGGCGGCAGGTACATCTTGATCGTGGTGCCGTGGCCTTCCTCGCTGTAGATCTTGATGTGGCCTGCGGACTGCTTGATGAAGCCATAGACCATCGACAGCCCGAGCCCGGTGCCCTTGCCCGGTCCCTTCGAGGTGAAGAAGGGGTCGAACACCCTGGTCAGGATGTTCGCAGGGATCCCGGTGCCGGTGTCGCTCACGGCGATCAGCACGTAATGGCCGGGACGGACGTCGTTGCCGCTGGCATAGACCTCGTCGAGATAGGCGGCGCCGGTCTCCACGATCAGCTTGCCGCCGCCGGGCATGGCGTCGCGGGCATTGAGCGCGAGATTGAGGATCGCGGTGGTGAGCTGGTTGGGATCGACGATCGCGACGCAATTCTCGTCCTCGAACACCGATTCGATCTGGATCTGCTCGCCCAGCGTCGGCCTCAACAGCTTCGCGGTGTCGACCACCAGCGAGTTGATGTCGATCTCGCGCGGCTGGAGCGGCTGCTTGCGCGCGAAGGCGAGCAGGTGCTGGGTCAGATCGGCGCCGCGCGCGGCGGCCTCGTCGATCATCTTCGTGATGGCCGCAAGCTGCGGCTCCTTTTCGACGGCCTCCGCGAGAATCTCGATCGTCCCGGTGATGACGGTGAGGATGTTGTTGAAATCGTGCGCCACGCCGCCGGTGAGCTGGCCGACCGCCTCCATCTTCTCGGCATGGCGGATGCGCTCCTCGGCGGCGATCTTGTCGGTGAGGTCGCGGTAAAAGACGTTGAACAGCAGGCCTTCGCGGCGCTTCAGCGCGGTGACGCTCAGCTCGGCCTTGAATTCCTTGCCGTCGCGGCGGCAGCACATCAGCTCGCGGCGGCGGTTCAGCGTCCTGCCGTCCTCGTTCTCCAGGAATTGCTTCAGGCCGGCCCTGACCCTCTCGCGTTCGCTCTCGGCGACGATCAGGTCGATCGTGCTCTTGCCGAGCACCTCGTCGCGGCGCCAGCCGAACAGCTGCTCGGCCTGCGAATTCCAGTTCAGGATGCTGCTGGTCTCGTCGGTCTGGATGAAGGCGTCGAGCGAGGTCTCGACGATGTTTCGGGCGAGTCGCTCGCTCTCGCGCAGCGATTCCTGCGCGAGCCGCGCTTCCGTCATGTCGCGTCCGACGAAGAAGAAGCGCTGCGCCTGCTCGGACCAATTGCCGAGCCAGGACAGCCAGACCTCGTGTCCGTTCTTGTGGAAACAGCGGGTGTCGCCGAGCTTGGGGCGCTCGCCGCGCCGCAGCGCGCGCATGTCCTCGCGCGATTGCGCCAGATGGTCGGGATGAATGAAGTCCGCGCCGCTGCGGCCGATCATCTCGTCCGGCCGGTAGCCGAGAATGGTCTCGCTGCTCGGGCTGATCTGCGCGACATGGCCCCGCGGGTCCATGACCATGATCAGATCCTGCGAGGTATCGAAGATCTGCCGGCGCTCTTCGAGCTGCTGCTGCAGCTGCCGCTCGGCCCGCCGCGCCTCGGTGAGACTATGCGCGGTCCCGGAGACGCCGATGATCTCGCCGGACGGCCCCCTGATCGGCGAGAGGCTGAGCGAGATCTCGACCGGCGTGCGGTCCTTGCGCAGGCGCACCGTCTCGAACCGCTCGATCGACTCGCCCCGCGCGATCCGCGCCAGGTAGTCCTTGCCATGCTCGCGCCGGTCGGGCGGCACGATGATCGCAGTGGATTTCCCGATCGCTTCACTCGCCGAATAGCCATAGAGCCGCTCGGCGGCCGGATTCCAGCCCGTGATGATGGCGTCGAGCGTCTGCATCACGATCGCATCGTCGGACGATTCGACGGCGGCGCTGAACAATTGCTCGCGTGCCGCATGATGGCTTCGCGCGGCCTCGGTGCGGCGATGCTCGCGGATCTCGCGCTCGAGAGCGGCTGTCTTCGCCCGCGTCTCTTCGACCATCTGGGCGAAAGCCCGCGCCAGCACGCCCGTCTCGCCGCTGGCATCGACGGGGATGTCCGCCTGCCGTCCGCGGCCGATCGCCTCCACGGCCGCGGTCAGGCGGCCGATCGGGCGGGTCAATGAGCGCGCCAGCAGCACCGCGAGCGCCGCCGCCGCGAGGACGGCGAGCACGCCGACCAGCACGGACGTCTTTTGAATGGCGGCCGGCACCCGGCCGAAGACGGACGGGGGAATGGTCACGATGATTGCGGTCCATTCCTTGCCCGCCAGCAGCGCCGGCGCGATCGCCGCGCCGGTCGGCCGGCCCGACGCGTCGGTCATGAGCCGCGTGGATAGGTCCGACGTGCCGGCCATGGCCGAGAAGAATGGAAAATCGTCGCGCCAGTTGGTGGGGCGGCCCTGCAATGAGGCGAATTCCCGCGCGCGATCGGGATGAACGAGATAATCGCCGTGCGAATTCACGACGTAGATCTCGCCGCCCGAGCTCGCCGTCGAGCGGATGCGGTCGAGGGCCGGACGCATGTCGATATTGGCGATGATGATCCCGAACGGCTTGCCATCCGGCGTGAACAGCGGCGTAGCGACCCGCAGCGTCGGAGTGTGCAAGACCGTGGTGCCCCCCTGGCGGGTCGCGAGATCGATCGGCGACACGTAAATCTCGCCCGGCGCCAGCCTCATCGTGTCCTGAAAGTAGGCTCGGTCGCCCTTGCGCTCCAGCTCGCTGTTGGGGACGATCCGCGCCGCTCCATGCGGGCCGGCGCGGTCGACGCGGACCAGCTCGCGCTGGTCGTCGTCGAGACCGATGATGCGAAACTGCCCGTAGCTGGGCTTGGCCTCGATCTCGGCTGCGAGCCGCGTCGCGATGCGGTCGCGCCAGGTCTGCTCTGTAACGCCGTCAAGGGGGTCAACTCCTCCGCCGAGACGGGCGCGGATCAGGCCGTTGATGGCCGCGGCAGAGCGATAGCCGATCAAATCGCCGCGGACTCCGGCAACATAGGATTCCAGGTTGGCCGCGAGCAGGCGTGACTGGGCCTCGACCCGCTCCAGGACGCGCGGAATGACCGCTTGCGTGGTGTTGCGAAAGCCGAGCCATCCGACTGCGGCCACGGTGACCGCCACCAGCAGGATCATCGCGATCGCCAGCCGCGTTGCGAGGGTCAAGCGGATGTTCGCAGGGCTTCCCGGATGACCGCGCCTGGTCTGGCCTGGAGCAGCGGCGCCCCCGTCATCGGTGGCCGGAGCTGACATCGGACCCCTCCGGCTCGCCTGCTTTCAGGCAGCCATCGACCGCGGCGAGCAGGGCGTCGGGCCGGAACGGCTTTTGCAAACTTGCCACCGCGCCGAGCTTGGTCGCCATCTTCAGGAAGTCCGGCTCCGCATAGGCATCCGGCGTGATCGAACGGCCGGAAATGACGATGATCGGAATGGCCGGAGCCAGCACCCGGATGTGACGCATCGTCTCCAGCCCGTCCATGCCGGGCATGAAGATGTCGAGAAACAGGAGGTCGAACCGGCTGGCCTCGAACAGGGCAAGTCCCTTGCGGCCATCGCCCGCGACGGTGACGTGATGACCGGCCCTCTCCAGGAGCAGCCGGATCGTGAGTTGGACGGCCGGGTCGTCATCCACGATCAGGATGTTGGCCACGTCTGAATTCCTCCGGGCCGGACAGGACGTCCCCACCGGCCGCAAATCAAACCATCAAAGACGAAATTGTTGCGCGGATTCAGCCTGGCCTGCAAGCACTTCGCGAACGTCCGGTGAATGCTCGCCTAAGCCGAAAACGGGGACGCATGCTTATGCACGGTTGCGTGCATAAGGGTCGTCAGGCTGGTGGTCTGTCTAATCGGTCAGATATTCCGGATAATGGCTCCGGATCTTGTCGAGTTCGCTGAGCGTGCCCGACAAATGCTTGCGCAGATGCTGTTGCGCGGCATCGGAATCTCCGGCTTCGATCGCGCGGGTGATCAGCTTGTGGTGACGGACGATGTTCTGGGCCTTGCCGGGTGAGGGCAAATGCAGCCGGCGCAGCCGGTCGATATGTCCGCTGCGGCTGCGCACCAGCGTCCAGAGCTCCTGCTTGCCGGCCGCCGCATAAAGCTGGGCGTGAAAATCATTGTCAGCGGCGATGAAGCTCTCGAAGTCCCCGGCTTTCGCGAACTGCTGCTGAAGCGCGATCACATGGTCGAGGCGGAGGACCAGGGCCTGGTCATGCTGCTCCGCGAGCAGCCGGACGATTTCGAGCTCCAGCGCCTGGCGCAGGAAATGCGCCTGCTCGGCGCGGCCGACATCGACCCGGCTGACCACGGTCGCGTGCTGCGGAAACACGTCCACGAGCCCTTCTTCCTCGAGCCGCATCAGGGCGTCGCGGATCGGCGTCGAGCTGACCCCGAATTGCGCGGCGAGATCCGTGCGCGACAGCGGCGAGCCCGGGGGCAGTTCGAGCGCGAGAATGGCGTTGCGCAGCCGCTCGAACACCTGCGGCGCGGCCTGCCGGGCCCGGTCGAGCCGCGCGCCGGGGCGGGCCGCGGGGGGGGGGGGGGGGGGGGGGGGGGGGGGGGGGGGGGGGGGGGGTTCCATGGCGAGGGCTCCGGCGGACTTGCCTTTGATGCACTAATGCATTAGTGCATCAGCAGGATCGCTCGTCAATGGCGGCCGGAGGAAACGAACAATTATGATCAAGCCATTCCAGCGTGGCGCTGCCGCCATCGCCCTGATCGTCGCAACCGTGCTGGCGGCTTCGCCGGCGCGTGCGCAGCAGAAATCCGAGATCGCGCTGTCGCGCCAGCCCGGCATTTTCTACATGCCGAGCCACATCATGGAGAAGCTGAAGCTGATCGAGAAGCACGCAGCTTCACTCGGCCTCGCGGGCGTCACCACCAAATGGATCACCTTCTCCGGCGGCGGCGCGCAGACCGATGCGCTGCTCGCGGGCGGCGTCGACATCCTCAACACCGGCACCGGCAATCTTCTCTTGCTGTGGGATCGCACCCGCGGCGGCGTGAAGGGCATCGTCGCGACCTCGGCGCAGCCGATGACGCTGATCAGCCGCGACGCCAACATCAAGTCGATCAGGGATTTCGGCCCCTCCGACAAGATCGCGGTGCCGACCGTCAAGGTGTCGACCCAGGCGATCGTGCTGCAGATCGCGGCCGCCGAGGCCTTCGGCGCCGACCAATGGTCGAAGCTGGATGCCAACACCGTTCAACTCGGCCATCCCGACGCTTATGCGGCGCTGTCCAATCCCAAGCACGAGGTGCACAACCACTTCTCCATCCCGCCCTTCACCTTCCTGGAGCTGAAGAACGTGCCGGGCGCGCATATCGTGCTGTCGTCGCCGGACGTGATGGGCGGGCCGCTCAGCCAGGCCCAGTTCTTCACCACCACCAAATTCGCCGAGGCCAATCCAAAGATCATCCAGGCCGTGCGCGACGCGACCAAGGAAGCGCAGGCCCTGATCCGCAGCGACACGAAGCAGGCGGTCGAGATCTACAAGGAGATCACCGGCGACAAGACCTCGGTCGAGGAGTTGCTCGATCTGCTCAAGGAGCCCGGCATGATGGAGTGGAATCTCGAGCCGCAGGGCACGATGAAATTCGCTGCGCATCTGTTCAAGACCGGCACGCTGAAGAGCCAGCCCAAGGCCTGGACGGATTATTATCTCCCCGTCGCGCACGATCTGAAGGGCAACTGATGGCGCTGCTCGACGTCAGCTCCGTGACGCTGCGCTACAAGACCTCCAGCGCAGTCGTCACCGCCACGGAGAGGGTGAGTTTCACGGTCGACAAGTCCGACCGCTTCGTGCTGCTGGGTCCGTCCGGCTGCGGCAAGTCGACCCTGCTCAAGGCCGTCGGCGGCTACATGACCCCGAGCGAGGGCCGCATGACCATAGGCGATCGCGAGATCCACGGTCCCGGCGCCGACCGGATGATGATCTTCCAGGAGTTCGACCAGCTCCTGCCGTGGAAGAGCGTGCTCGCCAACGTCATGTTTCCGCTGCTGACTGCGCGAAAACTGTCGCGCAGGGACGCCGAGGCCAAGGCACGGGCCTATATCGAGAAGGTCGGCCTCACCCGCGTGGTCGATGCCTATCCGCACACGCTGTCCGGCGGCATGAAGCAGCGCGTCGCGATCGCGCGCGGCATGGCGATGGAGCCTGATATCCTCTTGATGGACGAGCCGTTCGCGGCGCTCGATGCGTTGACGCGCCGCACCTGCCAGGACGAGCTGCTCCAGCTCTGGAGCGAGACCAAGTTCACCGTGATGTTCGTGACCCATTCGATCGCGGAAGCGATCCGCATCGGCAACCGCATCCTGCTGCTGTCGCCGCATCCCGGCCGGGTCAAGGCCGAGGTGATCGACGTCGATAAGGTCTCGAACGAAGACGGCAGCGCCGGCCGGCTGGAGAAGGAGATCCACGATCTCCTGTTCGCCGGCGAAGCCACCGCGCATTGAGGAGTCTCTGATGGGCGAAGCCAGGATATTGCTGCGGGCCGAACCGGTTGCTGCCATCGGCGCAGGCGAAGTCGAGCGCAAGCTCAGCGTGCTTGAGCTGTTGTGGAACGACGGCTTCGTCCGCAAGTCGGTGATCATCCTGTTCCTGGCGGCGGTCTGGGAAGCCTACGGCCTCACCCTCGACAATCCGCTGCTGTTCCCGACACTGCACGACACCGCGATCACGTTGTTCGACCGCGTCAAGGACGGCACCATTCCGATGCGGGCCTGGACGTCGCTGAAAGTCCTGTTCATGGGCTATTCGGCCGGCATCGCGCTCGCCGCGATCTTCACCGTGCTCGCGATCTCGACCCGCATCGGCACCGATTTCCTCGAGACTGTCACGGCGATGTTCAACCCATTGCCGGCGATCGCGCTGCTGCCGCTCGCTTTGATCTGGTTCGGTCTCGGCAATGGCAGCCTCGTCTTCGTGCTGATCCATTCGGTGCTGTGGCCGGTCGCGCTCAACACCCATTCCGGCTTCAAGAGCGTGTCCAACACGCTGCGCATGGTCGGCCGCAATTACGGCCTGAGCGGCTTGCCCTACGTCGCCAAAATTCTCATCCCGGCCGCCTTCGGCTCGATCCTCACCGGCCTCAAGATCGGCTGGGCCTTTGCCTGGCGCACGCTGATCGCGGCCGAGCTGGTGTTCGGCGTGTCCTCCGGGCAGGGCGGGCTCGGCTGGTTCATCTTCGAGAACCGCAATTTGCTCGACATACCCGCCGTGTTCGCGGGCCTCTTGACGGTGATCATCATCGGGCTCTTTGTCGAGAACCTGATCTTCCGCGCCATCGAGCGGAACACCGTGCAGAAATGGGGCACCCAATCATGACCAAGAAGAAAATAACGCCCGACCAGCTCCGCAGCGCGCGCTGGTTCGCGCCCGACGATCTCCGCTCGTTCGGCCACCGCTCCCGCACCATGCAGATGGGCTACGCGCCGGAGGAGTGGAAGGACCGGCCGATCATCGCGATCCTCAACACCTGGTCGGACGCGCAGCCCTGCCACATGCATTTCAAGTCGCGCGTCGACGACGTCAAGCGCGGCATCCTGATGGCCGGCGGCCTGCCGCTGGAATTGCCGGCGCTGTCGCTGTCGGAATCACTGCTGAAGCCCACCACCATGCTCTATCGCAATCTGTTGGCGATGGACGCGGAGGAGCTCTTGCGCAGCCATCCCGTCGACGGCGTCGTGCTGATGGGCGGCTGCGACAAGACCACGCCGGCGCTGCTGCTGGGCGCGACGTCGATGAACATTCCGGCGATCTATCTGCCGGCCGGCCCGATGCTGCGCGGCAATTGGAAGGGCAAGACGCTCGGCTCCGGCTCGGACGGCTGGAAATACTGGGACGAGCGCCGCGCCGGAAAGATCTCCGACAAGGACTGGCTCGACATCGAGGCCGGCATCGCCCGCAGCTACGGCACCTGCATGACAATGGGCACGGCCTCGACCATGACGGCCATTGCCGAAGCGATCGGCATGACGCTGCCCGGCGCCTCCTCGATCCCCGCGGCCGATGCCAACCACATCCGCATGGCCTCTGAATGCGGCCGACGCATCGTCGAGATGGTCTGGGAGGATCTGACGCCGAAGGTGATCCAGACGCGCAAGGCATTCGAAAACGCCATTGCGGTGGCGATGGCGATGGGCTGCTCGACCAACGCGATCATCCATCTGATCGCGCAGGCCCGCCGCGCCGGTCAGGACATCGGCCTCGACGATTTCGAGATCGCGAGCCGCAAGGTGCCCGTGATCGCGAACGTGCGGCCGAGCGGCGATGCGTATCTGATGGAAGACTTCTTCTATGCCGGCGGCCTGCCGGCGCTGATGGGGCAGATCAAGCCGCATTTGCATCTCGATTGCATCACCGTCACCGGCAAGACACTGGCCGAGAACGTCGCGGGCGCCGAGGTGCACAATGCCGATGTGATCCGCTCGGTCGACAATCCCATCTACAAGGAAGGCGCGCTCGCCGTGCTCAAGGGCAATCTCGCGCCCGACGGCTGCGTCATCAAGCCTTCCGCCTGTGCGCCGCGCTTCCTCAAGCACACGGGGCCGGCGCTGGTGTTCGACGATTATCCCGCGATGAAGAAGGCGGTCGACGATCCCGATCTCGATGTCACCGAAGACCACATTCTCATCCTGCGCAATGCGGGGCCGCAAGGTGGCCCGGGCATGCCGGAATGGGGCATGCTGCCGATCCCGACCAAGCTCGTGAAGCAGGGCGTGCGCGACATGGTGCGCCTCTCGGATGCGCGCATGAGCGGCACCAGCTATGGCGCCTGCATCCTGCACGTCTCGCCGGAATCCTACATCGGCGGCCCGCTGGCGCTGGTGCAGAACGGCGACCGCATCACGCTCGACGTTGCCGCCCGCACCATCAATCTCGACGTGCCCGAGGCCGAACTGGAGAAACGCCGCGCCGCCTGGAAGCAGCCGGAGCGCCGTTTCGAGCGCGGCTATGGCTGGATGTTCACGAAACACATCAAGCAGGCCAATGACGGCTGTGACTTCGACTTCCTGGAGACCGATTTCGGAGCGCCGATCGGCGAGCCGTCGATTTACTAGCCCACTGTCATTCCGGGGCGCGCCCCTTGGCGCGAGCCCGGAATCCATACTCCCGATCGTGGTTATGGATTCCGGGCCTGGCCCTGCGGGCCATCCCGGAATGACGAAAGAGAGAGTTCGACCAAATGACAAAGCTCAGCGAAGCCACCCGCAACAAGCTCAAATCCGTCTCCACGGCCACCGTCGCCACCGCGCTGTTCAAGCGTGGGCTGCGGATCCAGATGATCCAGGACGTGCATCCGCTCGGTGCCGACCAGCCGACCATGGTCGGCGAAGCCTTCACGCTGCGCTACATGCCGGCGCGCGAGGATCTCAACACCATCGACGTCTTCAAGGATCGCTCCCATCCGCAGCGCAAGGCGGTCGAGGATTGTCCGGCAGGCAGCGTTCTGGTGATGGACAGTCGCAAGGACGCGCGCGCGGCCTCGGCCGGCGCGATCCTGGTGACGCGCTTGATGAAGCGCGGTGTCGCCGGTGTCGTCACCGACGGCGGCTTTCGCGATTCCGCCGAGATCGCCAAGCTCGGCATCCCCGCCTATCACCACCGCCCGTCGGCGCCGACCAATCTCACGCTGCACCAGGCGATCGAGATCAACGTGCCCATCGGCTGCGGCGATGCGCCGGTGTTCCCCGGCGACGTCATTCTCGGCGACGCCGACGGCGTGATCGTGATCCCCGCCCATCTCGCCGACGAGATCGCCAACGAAACCTTCGAGATGACGGCGTTTGAGGATTTCGTCACCGAGGAAGTCGGCAAGGGACGCGGCATCTTCGGTCTCTATCCCGCCACCGATCCGCAGACGCTCACCGACTTCGCGGAGTGGCGGAAGAAGAACGGCCGCTAAACCAAAACGAACTCACGTCAAGAAACGAGCCGGCGCATCAAGCGCCGGCCTTTTAGCAAGCAGGGAGGATTTCAATGAATTTCACGCGACGTAACCTCATGGCCGCCGCCGGCGCAGCGGCAGCATCGACGCTTCTCGCCCGCGCCGCCGGCGCCCAGTCGTTCCCGTTCACGCCGAACCAGCGCTACCCCGATCCCGCCGTCCAGATCCTCGATCCCAGCTTCGCAAAATACCGGCTCTATTCCTCGACGGTCGAGCAGGTCGCATCAGGCATGCGCTGGGCCGAAGGCCCGGCCTATTTCCCCGAGGGCGGCTATCTCCTGTTCTCGGATATTCCCAACAACCGGATCATGAAGTTCGACGAGAAGACCGGCCAGACCAGCGTGTTCCGCACCAATGCCAATTACGCCAATGGCAATGCGCGCGACCGCCAGGGCCGTCTCGTCACCTGCGAGCACTCCGTGACCCGCCGCATCACCCGCACCGAGACGGACGGCACGATCACCGTGCTCGCCGACAAGTTCGAGGGCAAGCGGCTGAACGCGCCGAACGATATCGTGGTGAAGTCCGACGACAGCATCTGGTTCACCGATCCGCTGTTCGGCATCAATGGCGAGTGGGAAGGCAAGAAGGAAAAGGCCGAGCAGGCCACCACCAACGTCTACCGCATCGCCAAGGACGGTAAGATCAGTGCCGTCCTCACCGACCTCGTCAATCCCAACGGCCTTGCCTTCTCGCCGGACGAGAAGAAGCTCTACATCGTCGAGTGGAAGGGCACGCCCAACCGCAGCATCTGGAGCTACAATGCCGGCGACGACGGCGCGCTCAGCGGCAAGACCAAGCTGATCGACGCCGCCGACCAGGGCTCGCTCGACGGTTTCCGCGTCGACCGCGACGGCAATCTCTGGTGCGGCTGGGGCTCCAACGGCGCGCTGCAGGGCGAGCCGACCGATGTCGGCGGCCGCAAGGTGTTTCAGCTCAAGGCCAGGCCCGAAGATCTCGACGGCGTCATGGTGTTCAACGCGGACGGCAAGCCGCTCGCCTTCATCAGGTTGCCCGAGCGCTGCGCCAATCTCTGCTTCGGCGGCCCGAAGAACAACCGGCTCTACATGGCAAGCAGCCATTCGGTCTATGCGCTGTATGTCGAGGCGCATGGAGCGGTGTGAGATATCTCGCGGCTCACACTCGATGTCGTCCCGGACAACCGCAGCGAAGCGAAGCGCCGATCCGGGACCCATAGAAACAGGGAGAAGTTTGGCGAAGATCGCCAGTTAGAAAGTCTTCCGGTACGGCTACCTGCACTCCATCGATACATCACGCGGTATGGGTCCCCGCCTTCGCGGGGACGACAGCGGAAGGTGTTGCGACGGCTGCGGCTATCGCTACACCCCGGCCTCCGCCACCCCCGCCGCCCACAGCGCGAACGCATAGACGATCGCGACTTCATCGAGCCGGTCGAACCGTCCCGAGGCGCCGCCGTGGCCGGCGCCCATGTTGGTGCGCAGCAGGACCGGACCGCCGCCGCTCATGGTAGCGCGCAGGCGCGCGATCCATTTCGCCGGCTCCCAATAAGTCACGCGCGGATCCGTGAGCCCGCCCATCGCCAGGATCGCCGGGTACGCCTTCGCTGCGACATTGTCGTAGGGCGAGTAGGACAGGATCGTTCGAAAATCCTGCTCGCTCTCGATCGGGTTGCCCCATTCCGGCCATTCCGGCGGCGTCAGCGGCAGGGTGTCGTCAAGCATGGTGTTGAGCACGTCGACGAACGGCACTTCGGCGACGATCCCTGCGAACAATTCGCCGGCGCGGTTGGCGACCGCGCCCATCAGCATACCGCCGGCCGAGCCGCCATGGCCGACGATGCGCTTTGCGCTCGTGTACTTCGCGTCGATCAGCGCCTGCGCGCTGGCGGCGAAATCGTCGAACGAATTCGTCTTCTTCTCGCGCTTGCCGTCGAGATACCAGCCCCAGCCCTTGTCGGCGCCGCCGCGGATATGGGCGATGGCGTAGACGAAGCCGCGGTCGACCAGCGACAGGCGGTTGGCGTTGAAGGAGGCCGGCATCGCCATGCCGTAGGAGCCGTAGCCATAAAGCAGCAGCGGCGCCGTGCCGTCGAGCTTGAGCCCGCGGCGGTAGAGGATCGACACCGGCACCTCGGCGCCGTCATGCGCCTTTGCCGTGATGCGCGTGGTGACGTAATCGGCCGCGTTATGGCCCGACGGAATCTCCTGGCGCTTGCGCAAGGTGCGCGTGCGCTTGACCATGTCGTAGTCATAGACTTCCGACGGCGTCGTCATCGACGAATAGGCAAGGCGCAAATTCGTCGTCTCGAATTCGTAGGAGCCCATCGTATCCAGCGAATAGGCGGCCTCATCGAAGGCGATGGCATGCTCCTCGTTCGAGACGAGATCGCGGATCACGATCGCCGGCAGCGCATTGGCGCGCTCCAGCCGCACCAGATGGCCGGCATAGAGATCGAGGTCGATGAGGTAGATGCCGGGACGATACGGGATCAGATCGCGCCAGTTCTTGCGCTCGGGCGAAGAAAGCGGCGCGGTGACGATCTTGAAGTCGATGGCGTCGTCGGCATTGGTGAGGATGAAGAGCTGATCGCCGCGGTCGGCCAGCGAATATTGCACGCCTTCCTCGCGCGCGGCGACGAGGCGCGGCGGCGCCCCGGGGTTGGCGAGATCGATCAGCCGCTGCTCCGAGGTCTCGTGGTCGCCGCCGGCGATCACGCAGAAGCGGCCGCTGGTGCTCTCGTGCAGATGGGTGAACCAGCCGGCATCCTGCTCTTCATAGATCAGCGTGTCGTCGGCCTGTTTGGTGCCGAGCCTATGCCGCCACACCTGCATCGGCCGGTGATTGTCGTCGAGCTTCACATAGAAGAAGCTCTTGCAATCCGCGGCCCAGACCACGCCGCCATCGGTCTCCTCGACCACGTCGTCGAGATCCTTGGCCGTTGCCCAGTCGCGCACGCGGATCGAAAAATATTCCGAGCCCTTGGTGTCGGCGCTCCAGGCCTGCAGCTTGTGATCGTAGGAGTGCCGGCTGCCGCCGAACCTGAAATATTTGTGGTCTTTGGCAAGCGCGTCGCCGTCGAGCACGATATCGCCGTCGCCGCCGTCGCGCGGCATGCGGCCGAACAGCTCGTGCTGCCCGCCCTCGCGAAACCTGCGGAAATAGGCAAACGGGCCGTCCGGCGACGGCACGCTGGAATCGTCCTCCTTGATCCGTCCCCGCATCTCCCGCACCAGCGTCTTCTGCAGGCCGGCGGTGTGGCCAAGCAGGCTGTCGGTGTAGACGTTCTCCTCATCGAGATATTTGCGGATATCGGGATCCAGCACTTTGGGATCGCGCAGCACTTCCTGCCATTTCGCGTCCTTCAGCCAGGCATAGTCGTCGGTCACGGTGATCCCGTGCCGCGTGAAGGAATGCGGCCGGCGCGGGGCGACGGGGGGCTGGGAAGGGGGTTTGGCCTGGGTCACTCGGTCCTCATCTCAATACGTGTTCCATCTTATATCGTCCCGACTCCACGAATTGCCAGCACGACTCCGCCAGGCCTGCCGGGTTGTTGACCGGCCCCTTGTATGCTTTACGGACCAATATCCCCGCCGCCGGTCCAGCCTGATGCTGTTCAATTCCTACCCGTTCATCCTGTTGTTCCTGCCCGTCGTGCTGGCCGGCTATTTCTGGCTCGGGCGGCGCAGCAATCTCACCCCGGTGATCTGGCTGGCGCTGGCCTCGCTCGCCTTTTACGCCATCGGCAACTGGCAGTTCGTGGCGCTGTTGCTGCTGTCGAGCGCCTTCAATTACGGCGTCGGCCATCTCCTCATCGTGGCGAAGCTCGGCCCGTCGCACCGCAAGGCGGCGCTCGCGCTCGGTGTCGTCGGCGATCTTCTCGTGCTCGGCATCTTCAAATATGCCGGCTTCCTCACCGAGAACCTCAACGCCTTGTTCGGCACGTATGCCGCGGTTCACATCCTGCTGCCGGTCGGCATCTCCTTCTACACGTTCACGCAGATCGCCTTCCTGGTGGACGCCTATCGCGGGCAGGTCGCAGCCTATGCGCTGCCGCACTACGCGCTGTTCGTGACTTATTTCCCGCATTTGATCGCCGGGCCGATCCTCCACCACAAGGACATGATCCCGCAATTCGAGCGGAAGGAGACGAAGCGTCCGGACGGACATCTCATGTTGTGCGGTGTCATCATCTTTGCCATCGGCCTGTTCAAGAAGACCTGTCTCGCCGACGGCATCCAGCCGCTGGTCGCACTCGCCTTCGAGGCGCGGTCGCCGAGCTTCGACCAGGCCTGGCTCGGCGCACTTGCCTACACGTTCCAGCTCTATTTCGATTTCTCCGGCTATTCCGACATGGCGATCGGGATCTCGCTGATGTTCGGCATCTTCCTGCCCGTGAACTTCAACTCGCCCTACAAGGCGGCCAGCATCGTCGAGTTCTGGCGCCGCTGGCACATGACGCTGTCGCAATTTTTACGCGACTATCTCTATATCCCGCTCGGCGGCAACCGCCACGGCCGCGTGCTGCGCTACCTCAATTTGATGATCACGATGCTGCTGGGCGGGCTCTGGCACGGTGCGGCCTGGACTTTTGTCATTTGGGGCGCGCTGCACGGGGCCTATCTTTGCGTCAATCACGCCTTCAACGCCCTGATGCCAACCATTCCGTCGGTCCTTGCGCGTCCGGCTCGCATCGCCGGAGCAGCGCTGACGTTCCTCGCCGTCGTCGTCGCCTGGGTGTTCTTCCGCGCCGAGAGCGTCGCATGGGCGCTGCGCGTCCTTCACGCCATGGCCGATCCCTCGAACATCGTCTTTGGCCGTGAGGAGATCGCGGCGCTGGTGCTGATCTCCATCTACGCTGCGCTGGTGTGGCTGGCGCCGAACACGCAAGGCATCTTGGGATACGATCACGCTAACCGCCGGGTCGGCGAGAACTTGCGGGCAGGGCGCATGCGGCCGCTGTTTCTCTATGGCGCATCGCTGGTGCTTGCGTTCGGCATCTTGGGCATCCAGAGCCACAGCGAATTCATCTATTTCCGGTTCTGATGCGCGGGCCGTTCACCAGTCTCAAGCGTCTTCTGCTCGCGAGCATCGCATTCGTGCTCGGTGCGGCCGTGCTCACCTACGTCGTCGATCCCCTGCAGCTGTTCCGCCCCTCGCGCACCGCCTTCTATTCCGACGACACGCGCGTGCAGAATGCCGGGCTGATCCGCAGCCAGTCATTCGACACCGCCTTCATGGGCACCTCGCTCGCGATCCATTTCCGCCAGAGCGACATCGACCGTGCGCTCGGCGTTCGCTCGCTCAAGCTGGCGATGACCGGCTCCAACTCACGCCAGCAGGCCTTCGTGCTGGAGCAGGCGATCGACCGCGGCGCGAGGCGCGTGATCTGGGCGATGGACGATTTCATCTTCGTCGATGCGGCCGACATCGAGGCCGATCCCTATCTGTCCGTCGATCTCTATCGCGGCACGACCAAGGGCATCGCGTCCTATCTGTTCAGCGCCGCGATGGCGAAAGAGGCGCTGTTCGCGCTGCTGCGGTCGGTCCCGCCGTTGCAAGGGCCGCTGACCCGCGCGGCGCCGTTTCTTCCCGTCAAGTTCGCGCTGGCTGATGTCGACGACATCTACGCGCTGCCGCGGGATTTCGATGTCGCGCGCGAGTACAATGCGAAGAGGACGCTCGCCGCCTTCGCCTACATCACGAGCCCCGTGCGCAGCCGCTTTCTCGGCGAAGGCTACGGTTATGACGCCATGGCCGGGCATTTCGAGCGCGATGCCGTCGGCCTGATCACGCGCCACCCCGACGTGACCTTCGACGTCTACTTCCCGCCCTATTCGGTCCTGCAATTCGTTGCAATGCGCGAAGCCTCGCCCGAGACGCTGAAGATCGTCACTGACCTGACGGCAGTCGTCGCGCGGCGCCTCACGCAGCTTCCCAATGTGCGTCTGCACGATTTCCGCGCGATCAAGGCGGTGACGCACGATCTCGATAATTACGGCGACGTCATCCACCATTCGCCGGTGATCGATGCGAAGGTGCTGCAATGGCTGGCGAATGGGGAATATCGGGTCGATCCGAAGCAGCCGACGGCGTCGCTGGATGAGCTGAAGTCACAGGTCGAGGCGTATCGTGTGCCGAAGTAATCGCGGCAGACTCAGTCGTCGTCCCTGCGAACGCAGGGACCCATAACCCCAGGAAGGAGTTTGGCGAAGACAAGCAGCGAAAAGTCTGGGCGCGGTATTGCGACCGCGCCCCATCGATAAATCCCGCAGTATGGGTCCCTGCGTTCGCAGGGACGACAGCGGAGTATGTGGCGCCTCTACACCGCCACCTCGTCGCCGAGATACGCCACCGCCGCCTCCAGCCCGCCCTTGCCGTGCGGGATCTTCAGGGCGTTCAGGCCGATCTCGATCACCCCGAGCGTGCCGAGCAGCATCGGCGCGTTGACATGGCCCATATGGGCGATGCGGAAGGCCTGGCCCGAGAGGTCGCCGATGCCGGTGCCGAGCACCACGCCGCACTTGTCCTTGCAATAGCGTTGCAGCACCGCCGGATCATGGCCGTTGCTCATGGTCACCGTGGTCACGGTGTTGGAGCGCTCGCTGGCCTCCGCCACGTTGAAGCCGAGCACCTGGCCTTCCGACCATGCGCCAACGGCGCGGCGCGCGGCTTCGCCGAGCAGGCTGTGGCGGCGGAAGGCGTTCTCCAGGCCTTCCTCGTGCAGCATGTCGATCGCCTTGCGCAAAGCGAACAAGAGATGCACCGGCGCGGTGCCGGCGTATTTGCGGTAATTCTCGGTGCCCTCGCGCTCGCTCCAGCTCCAATAGGGCGTCGACATGTTGGCCTTCTTGTGCACCTCGAGCGCGCGCGCATTGGCGGCGACGAAGCCGAGGCCGGGGGGCGTCATCAGGCCCTTCTGCGATCCGGACATCGCAACATCGATGCCCCATTTGTCCATCTCGAACGGCATGCAGCCGAGCGAAGCGACGGTGTCGACCATGTAAAGCGCCGGATGGCCGCTCGCCTTGATCGCCTTACCGATCGCCTCGATGTCATTCTGCACGCCCGAGGCCGTGTCGACCTGGACGACGACGACGGCCTTGATGGTGTGCTCCTTGTCGCGGCGCAGGCGCTCCTCGACCTCGTGCGGCCGCACCGCGCGGCGCCAGTCGCCCTTGAGCACCTCGACCTCGGCGCCCATCAGCGCCGCCGCATTGCCCCAGCCGATCGCGAAACGGCCACTCTCCAGCACCAGCACCTTGTCGCCGCGCGACAGCACGTTGCTCAGCGCCGCTTCCCAGGCGCCGTGGCCGTTGGCGATGTAGATGTAGGACTTGCCCTTGGTCGAGAACAGTTTCGAGATATCGCCGAGCAGGCTCTCGGTCAGGTCGAGCATCTCCTTGGAGTAGATGTCGATCGCCGGACGATGCATCGCCCGCAGCACCTCGTCGGGCATGGTGGTGGGCCCGGGGATGGCCAGAAATTCCCGGCCCGCGCGAACGGTCATTGCTTTTGATCCTTGTTGCTTGAGAACGGACTGGTGAGTTTGCTGAATCAGGTTTTACGCGCCGTGAACCCCCAAGAAAAGCACGCAAAACGCAGGTCTGGGGCTCTCATCTCTTGGTCTCGCGGCAGCCGGCGGCTTCCGCCTCTTCGACCGAGCAGAACCAGCGGGTGCCCTTGCTGATCTTCATCTTGATCTGGGTGTACCAGCGGCTGGTCGGCTGGTGAAAGATGCATTCGCCGGCGCTGTTGACGTTGCCCTTGATGGTGCAATCCGGGGAAGGCGCCACCGGTCCCGAGGCCGAGGCGAGCAGCACCGCATGCGCCCCGTCGGGCGGCTTGGTGGCGCCGAGGATGACGGTCTTCTTGTTGCGCTCACGCCAGTCCCAGGGCGCGATGAAGGCGCCCTGCCACATCCCGGCTTTTGCCTCACGCGCGGCGGCCTCGTCGGGCTCGTAGTCCTTGGAGATGCGGGTGTAGGCCAGCGCCCAGCCGCTGCGCACCAGCCATTTCTGGATGTCCTCGCCGCCGACCTCGCAGCGCGCCACGGTGCGGCCGCGCCGGTCGATCGAACGGGTATGGCAGACCCAGCTCTTGCCCTCGGCGTATTTGGCGAGCTCGTCCCGCGCCGCGACGCCGCAGGTCCAGCGCTCGCTTTTGGTGTTGAGGCAGAGCTGGTCGACCGCGGGCGCGTCGATGCCGCCGAGCCGGATCCGCGTGTTGCCGATCATCACGGCATCGCCGGCGCGGACTTTTGCCATGCCGGTGATGTCCGTGGCCAGTGCCAGCGAGGGCAAGCCGGGTAAGGACAAGGCGAGGAGAGACAGCGCAATCAGGACTTTTCGCAACATGCCGGCCCGCGTGTTGGGGACAATTTCGATAGATCGCGCAATTGTGGTCGGCTTTTGGCCATCGGGCCAGCTTATGCCTAACGGATAGGCTTTCAACTTCCCGTCATCGTCGAAGGTCTCGTAGGGTGGGTTAGCCGGAGGCGTAACCCACCGCTGTTGGCATCCGCGGGTGCTGAAATGGTGGACTACGCTTCGCTAAATCCACCCTACGAAGACCTACCCCCGCGTCATCGCCCGCTTCGCCACCGCGAGCCCCATCAGCACGAACGCCGACGTCACCTCCGGCCCGCCCACCAAAATCCGCGTCGGCGTCTTCATCTTGTTCCACTCATAGGCGCGGAACGGGCCGCGGCGGCCGCCTTCGCCGAGACCGGCGACGATCACGTTCAGTGCCGGCGCAAAGGCGCGCGGGTCGGCGCCGAGATGGCCGAGCGCGATCAGCGCCAGCGCCGCGTCGAACACGTTCATCTCCGCGGCCATCAGCTCGCCCTTGACGTAGGACAGCACGCGATGGCGGATGAAGTCGAAATCGCCTGCGGGATCGATCGCGGCCTGGGCCGCCAGCGGCAGCGCCAGGAACGCCGCATAGCAGCGGCCGAAATACGCACTGTAGAGCTCGGGCAGATAATAGATGTGCGAGCGCGGATTGGCGAAGGCGCCGCTCGCCGCCAGCCGCTTCTGGAAACCGATGATGCGGTGCACCGTGGCGAGCCGCGCCGGCGTCTCCAGAATTTTCCAGCGCGCCAGGTTGCGAAAGCTCACCTCGAGAATGTCGAGATTGAGCGTCGGATCGAGATCGTTGCCGTAGGGACGCTCGCCCTTGAGGTTGTCGATCCAGGTCGCGACGCCGCCCTCATAGTCGATATTGTCGTTGAGCGGCACGGTCACGCGCGGCTCGTTGACGCCGGCGCGCACCTGGTAGCCGGCGTAGAAATCCAGCAGCGGCTGATCGATGATCTCATCAAGGCAGCCGGCCTGCGTCGCAGCGGAGATCGAGCAGGCCGTGGTGTCGCAATCCGGCACGTAAACGCCGAAGCCGAGATCCTGCTTGATCTGCGCGAAGTAACGGGAAAAGCGCGGATGCGGCGCGGGCGCCAGCGCGGTGACGACGTTGAAGCGCGCACCGTCGATGCCGTCGACCTCCTCGCGGCTGATGTTGACGCAGAAATCCACCATGTCGGCGATGGCGCGCTCGGCTGCAATCTTGTCGGCCGGCGAGGCAAGTCCGGTCTCGCCATAGCTCAGCAGCGCCTCGATGAAGAACGCATCGTAATAGGCCGAGCGGTGGCGGATCTGCACCGGTTCCCACATCGGCTCCGCGATGCCGGTCCAGGGCGGATTGACGACGGCGCGCGCCGGCGTGCGCGCGATGAAGACACGGGCGAGGTTGAACAGCAGCGAGGAATTCTTGTAGCCGCGTGCGTTGAGGCCCGTGAGCGCCATGATCAGCTCGCGCCCACGAAAGTCAGGGTCGCCGATCAGATTGAAGGCGGCGTAGGTCGGCAGAAAGCCGTTTCGGCGGTACGAGCCAAGCAGATGCTGCGCGCAGTCGCGGATCACGCCGTCGATCTGCGCCTCTGGCGGCGCGGAGCCGGTGAACATCGCCGGCGGCGGCCTGGGATGGTCGAGCGCGATGCTGTCGACGAGATCGGCGACCGGCTGGCCGACCGC
>NZ_LBJU01000072.1:0-26225 GCF_028128835.1 Bradyrhizobium sp. CCBAU 65884
CGGCCCTGGGCAGCGGCACGGTGCGGCTCGCCACGTGCGGGATCGAGGCCGGCGGCCGCGGCGGGCCGCTGCGGATCACGGTCGGCGGCGGCAGCGCGCTTTGCGGACCGTAAGGCGAGGCCGCGCGCTCGTCATAGGCGGGCGCCATGCCGTAGGCGTCCGCGGCCGGCATGAAACGGATGATCCGCCCGTCGCGGGCATCGATCACGAGCCGGCCGTCGTCGCCGCGACGGTCGATCACCGCGATGGTGTAGACGCTGCCGCGCAGGCGCGGGATGCCGAGCGGCGAGAAGCCGTTTTCGCGCAAGACCGCGTAGACCTCGGTCGACGGCAGCAACGCCGGACCGCGCTCTTCGTAGCCATAGTCGGGACCGTAGCCTTGGCCGTAACGCGGCGGCAGTGGCGGGGCGGCTTCGGGGGGCGCATAGGGTCCGTCGAAATCGGACACCGCGATAGCCGCCCCTCCTGCGATACCTTTCGCGGGAACTTGCGCCAGAACCTGCCCATGCCCGGCGCCCATGGCGAGCGCCAGCGTGGCAGCAGCCACACATCCTGTGAAAAACTTCATCGTCGACACGCTCCTGTCAGGCCCCCGAATGCCTCGCGCTCTTTCGCCTCTTGCGGCGTGGCGCGCCTTTCGAAGGGCTGATCCGAAGCTTCATTTGGGATTTCGGCGCCCACAGGGCCGGATCGGGGCGCGTTTGCTTCAAAACCGGGGCCGCGCAACTTTCGGAAAGCGATTGATTGACATATCGGGAATCGGGACTTCCACGCGCTTGTGTGATAGACAAAAATTTGGCAAGGTGACGGTTAGGACAGGAAGACTGTCTCAATTTTGCTTGCGGTTCCGGCATAGGGATTGCAACGAAAGTCGGTGCTTTCGAGCACCATAAGGCAACAGGCAAAGCCGTTCTCGGGGACGAAGAACGCCTAGGCCTGAATTTAAGAAAATGCGGCTCGCAGCGGACGAGCGGTGACCCAGAGGCGGGTGCCGCGGAACGCCCAAGGTGCGCCGAAGATGGCGGTGAGGCAGCTTGCCGCATGGAGAGGATTGGAACAATGAACGGGTCGCAATTCGAGAGCGCAAACATCGTGGCAGAAGAACTGTCGGCGACGGTCGCCTCGAAAACGACCGATCCGATTCAGGAACACAATTCGCGCCCGCCAGCCGTTGGCCTCTACGATCCGAGCCTGGAAAAGGATTCCTGCGGCGTCGGCTTCATCGCCAATATCAAGGGCAAGAAGTCGCACGAGATCGTCGCGGACGCGCTGAGCATCCTGTGCAATCTCGAGCATCGCGGTGCCGTCGGCGCCGACCCGCGCGCCGGTGACGGCGCCGGCATTCTGGTGCAAATCCCGCACGCCTTCTTCAGCCGCAAGGCCGGGGAGCTCGGCTTCGCGCTGCCGGCGCCCGGCGAATACGCCATCGGCGCGCTGTTCATGCCGCGCGACACCGCATGGCGCAATGTCATCAAGAGCATCATCGCCGACCAGATCAAGGAAGAGGGCCTGACCCTGCTCGGTTGGCGCGACGTGCCGACCGACAATTCCTCGCTCGGCGTCACCGTGAAGCCGACCGAGCCGGCCTGCATGCAGGTGTTCATCGGCCGCAATGGCACCGCCAAGACCGAGGACGAGTTCGAGCGCCGGCTCTACATCCTGCGCAAGTCGATCTCACAGGCGATCTACCAGCGCCGCGACCGCGGACTTGCAGGCTATTACCCCTGCTCGATGTCCTGCCGCACCGTGATCTACAAGGGCATGTTCCTCGCCGACCAGCTCGGCAAGTACTATCCCGACCTGCACGAGAAGGATTTCGAGAGCGCGCTCGCCCTGGTGCATCAGCGCTTCTCGACCAACACCTTCCCGGCCTGGTCGCTGGCGCATCCCTATCGCATGATCGCGCATAACGGCGAGATCAACACGCTGCGCGGCAACACCAACTGGATGGCGGCACGCCAGGCCTCGGTGAGCTCCGAGCTCTACGGCAAGGACATCAACCGGCTCTGGCCGATCTCCTACGAAGGACAGTCGGACACCGCCTGCTTCGACAACGCGCTCGAATTCCTGGTGCAGGGCGGCTACTCGCTGCCGCACGCCGTCATGATGATGATTCCGGAGGCGTGGGCCGGCAATCCGCTGATGGATGAGAAGCGCCGTGCCTTCTACGAATATCACGCAGCGCTGATGGAGCCGTGGGACGGTCCCGCCGCGATCGCCTTCACCGACGGCCGCCAGATCGGCGCCACGCTCGACCGCAACGGCCTGCGGCCCGCGCGCTATCTCGTGACCAAGGACGACCGCATCGTGATGGCGTCCGAGATGGGCGTGCTGACGATCCCCGAAGATCAGATCATCACCAAGTGGCGGCTGCAGCCCGGGAAGATGCTGCTGGTCGACCTCGAGCAGGGCCGTCTCATTCCCGACGACGAGATCAAGGCCGAGCTCGCCAAGAGCCATCCCTACAAGGAGTGGCTGGAACGGACCCAGATCGTGCTCGAAGAGCTGCCGAAGGTGCCGACCACCGGCGTGCGCTCCAATTTGTCGCTGCTCGATCGCCAGCAGGCGTTCGGCTACAGCCAGGAAGACATCGCCATCCTGATGACGCCGATGGCGGCCACGGGCGAGGAAGCCGCGGGCTCGATGGGCAACGACACGCCGATCTCGGCGCTGTCGGACAAGGCCAAGCCGCTGTTCACCTACTTCAAGCAGAACTTTGCGCAGGTCACCAACCCGCCGATCGACCCGATCCGCGAGGAGCTGGTGATGAGCCTGGTCTCCATCATCGGACCGCGGCCGAACCTGTTCGATCTGCAGGGGCTTGCTACCACCAAGCGCCTTGAAGCGCGCCAGCCGATCCTGACCGACGCGGATCTCGAAAAGATCCGCTCGATCTCGGATGTTGCCGATTCGCACTTCAAGTCGCGCACGCTCGACACCACCTTCCACGCCGGTCTCGGCGCGGCAGGCATGGACCAGGTGCTCGACGAGCTCTGCGCGCGCGCCGAAAGCGCGGTGCGCGAAGGCGTCAACATCATCATCCTGTCCGACCGCATGGTCGGCACCGACCGGGTTCCGATCCCGTCGCTGCTGGCCTGCGCCGCCGTGCATCATCATCTTATCCGCACCGGCCTGCGCACCTCGGTCGGTCTCGTCGTCGAGTCCGGCGAGCCGCGCGAAGTGCATCACTTCGCCTGCCTTGCCGGCTACGGCGCCGAAGCGATCAATCCTTACCTGGCGTTCGAAACCATCATCGCGATGAAGGACCGCCTGCCCGGCTCGCTCGACGATTACGAGATCGTCAAGCGCTACATCAAGTCGATCGGCAAGGGCCTTTTGAAGGTGATGTCCAAGATGGGCATCTCGACCTACCAGTCCTATTGCGGCGCGCAGATCTTCGACGCCGTCGGCCTCAAGGCCGACTTCGTCGCAAAGTTCTTCGCGGGCACGCATACCCGCGTCGAGGGCGTCGGCCTTGGCGAGATCGCCGAAGAGGCGGTGCGCCGTCATGCCGACGCGTTCGGCGAGGCGCTGGTCTACAAGGGCGCGCTCGATGTCGGTGGCGAATACGCCTATCGCAGCCGCGGCGAGGACCATGCCTGGACCGCCGAATCGGTGTCGCTGCTGCAGCACGCCGCGCGCGGCAATTCGCAGGAGCGCTATCGCGCCTTCGCAAAGATCCTCAACGAGCAGTCGGAGCGCCTGCTGACGCTGCGCGGCCTGTTCCGGATCAAGAACGCGGACGAAGAGAAGCGTAAGCCGATCCCGCTCGACCAGGTCGAGCCCGCCAAGGACATCGTCCGGCGCTTCGCCACCGGCGCGATGAGTTTCGGCTCGATCTCGCGCGAGGCCCACACCACGCTCGCGATCGCCATGAACCGGATCGGCGGCAAGTCGAACACCGGCGAAGGCGGCGAGGAAGCCGACCGCTTCAAGCCAATGCCGAACGGCGATTCCATGCGCTCGGCGATCAAGCAGGTCGCCTCGGGCCGCTTCGGCGTCACCACGGAGTATCTCGTCAACTCCGACATGATGCAGATCAAGATGGCGCAGGGCGCCAAGCCCGGCGAAGGAGGTCAGCTGCCTGGCCACAAGGTCGACGCGACCATCGCCAAGGTCCGGCACTCGACGCCGGGCGTCGGCCTGATCTCGCCGCCACCGCACCACGACATCTACTCGATCGAGGATCTGGCGCAGCTCATCTACGACCTCAAGAACGTCAACCCGACGGGGGACGTCTCGGTCAAGCTCGTCTCCGAGATCGGCGTCGGCACGGTCGCCGCGGGCGTCGCCAAGGCGCGCGCCGACCATGTCACCATCGCGGGCTTCGAAGGCGGCACCGGCGCTTCGCCGCTGACCTCGATCAAGCATGCCGGCTCGCCGTGGGAGATCGGCCTTGCCGAAACCCACCAGACGCTGGTGCGCGAGCGGCTGCGCAGCCGCATCGTGGTCCAGGTCGACGGCGGCTTCCGCACCGGCCGTGACGTCGTGATCGGCGCACTGCTGGGCGCCGACGAGTTCGGCTTCGCCACCGCGCCGCTGATTGCGGCCGGCTGCATCATGATGCGCAAGTGTCATCTCAACACCTGCCCGGTCGGCGTCGCGACCCAGGACCCCGTCCTGCGCAAGCGCTTCACCGGCCAGCCCGAGCACGTGATCAACTACTTCTTCTTCGTCGCCGAGGAAGTCCGCGAGATCATGGCTTCGCTCGGCTTCCGCACCTTCAACGAGATGGTCGGCCAGGTTCAGCTGCTCGACCAGACCAAGCTGGTCGCGCACTGGAAGGCCAAGGGCCTCGACTTCTCCAAGCTGTTCGTCAAGCAGAAGGAAGAGAAGGGCCAGAAGATCTATCACTCCGAGCGCCAGAACCATCATCTGGAAGCGGTGCTCGACCGCACGCTGATCGAGAAGGCAAAGCCTGCGCTCGACCGCGGCGCGCCGGTGAAGATCGAGGCCACGATCAACAGCACCAACCGTTCCGCCGGTGCGATGCTGTCGGGTGCGGTCGCCAAGATCTACGGCCATGCCGGCCTGCCGCACGACACGATCCATGTCGGCCTCGAGGGCACCGCGGGTCAGGCCTTCGGCGCGTGGCTCGCGCAGGGCGTCACCTTCGAGCTCGAGGGTGAAGCCAACGACTATGTCGGCAAGGGCCTCTCGGGCGGCAAGATCATCGTCAAGCCGCCGGCCAACAGCGGCATCGTGCCGGAAGAGAGCATCATCGTCGGCAACACCGTGATGTACGGCGCGATCCAGGGCGAGTGCTACTTCCGCGGCATCGCCGGCGAGCGCTTCGCCGTGCGCAATTCGGGCGCCGTTGCGGTGGTCGAGGGCGCGGGCGATCATTGCTGCGAATACATGACCGGCGGCATCGTGGTCGTGCTCGGCAAGACCGGGCGAAACTTCGCGGCCGGCATGTCGGGCGGCATCGCCTATGTCCTCGACGAGACCGGCGACTTCGACAAGCTCTGCAACCTGGCGATGGTCGAACTCGAGCCGGTGCTGTCGGAAGAGCTGATCAACGCCGGCACCTACAATCACTCCGGTGACCTCGAGGCGCATGGCCGGGTCGACGTGTTCAAGAATTTGCTCGACTCCGACGTCGAGCGCCTGCACGTCCTGATCACGCGCCACGCGAAAGCGACCGGCTCCAAGCGCGCCGCCGACATCCTTGCCAATTGGAAGGAATGGCTGCCCAAATTCCGCAAGGTGATGCCGGTCGAGTACCGGCGCGCGCTGCGCGAAATGGCCGCCAACGCGGACGCCGAGCCGAAAATCGCGATCGGGGCGTAAGAGAAAGCTGAGGAGGCGCGGAAAGCGCCGCCTCGGACCATGAGACCATCATCCGGGCCTCTATCCTTCGAGACGCGGCGCGAAGAGCGCGCCGCTCCTCAGGATGAGGAGTGAGAGAACAAACGACTAAGCGGCAGGGACTTCGGGTTTAATGGGCAAGATCACGGGTTTTCTCGAAATCGAACGGCATGACCGCAAGTACACCCCGGTCGCCGAGCGCGTGAAGCATTACAACGAGTTCGTCCTTCCCTTGACCGAGAAGGAAACGCGCGACCAGGCCGCGCGCTGCATGAACTGCGGCATTCCCTATTGCCACGGCACCGGCTCGGTCGCGCCCGGCACGCCCGGCTGCCCGGTCAACAACCAGATCCCCGACTGGAACGACCTCGTCTACCAGGGCAATTGGGAAGAAGCCTCGCGCAATCTGCACTCGACCAACAATTTCCCGGAGTTCACCGGCCGCATCTGCCCGGCGCCGTGCGAGGCCTCCTGCACGCTCAACATCGACGACAACCCCGTCACCATCAAGACCATCGAATGCGCGATCGTCGACCGCGCCTGGGACAATGGCTGGCTCAAGCCTGAGGTCGCGTCCGTCAAGACCGGCAAGAAGGTCGCGGTGATCGGCTCGGGCCCGGCCGGTATGGCCTGCGCGCAGCAGCTCGCGCGCGCCGGTCACGACGTGCACCTGTTCGAGAAGTACGCCAAGGCCGGCGGCCTGCTGCGCTACGGCATCCCTGACTTCAAGATGGAGAAGGGCGTCATCGACCGCCGCGTCAAGCAGATGGAAGGCGAAGGCGTCACCTTCCACTACAACAGCCATGTCGGCGCTGACGGCAATGTCGATCCGCGCGAGATGCTCAACGAGTATGACGCGGTGGCGCTGACCGGCGGCGCGGAAGCGCCGCGCGACCTGCCGATTCCCGGCCGCGAGCTGTCAGGCATCCACTACGCCATGGACTTCCTGCCGCAGCAGAACCGCCGCGTCTCTGAGGAGCCGCTGAACGGCGTCCAGGAGATCCTGGCCGGCGGCAAGCACGTCGTCGTCATCGGCGGCGGCGACACGGGATCGGACTGCATCGGCACCTCGCTGCGCCAGGGCGCGCTGTCGGTGACCCAGCTCGAGATCATGCCCGCCCCGCCCGAGCGCGAGAACAAGGGCCTGACCTGGCCGAACTGGCCCTTGAAGATGCGGACGTCCTCCAGCCAAGCCGAAGGCGCAGTGCGCGAATACGCCGTGCTGACCCAGAAGTTCTCCGGCGAGAACGGCCAGGTCAAGAAGCTGCACTGCGTGCACGTCGACGACAAGTTCAAGCCGATCGCCGGCACCGAGTTCGAGCTCGACGCCGACCTCGTCCTGCTCGCGATGGGCTTCGTGCATCCCGTGCACGAGGGCCTGCTCAAGATGCTCGCGGTCGAGCTCGACCCGCGCGGCAACGTCAAGGCCAACACGCTGGACTACCAGACCTCGCGCCCGAACGTGTTCACCGCTGGCGACATGCGGCGTGGGCAGTCGCTAGTGGTGTGGGCGATCCGCGAAGGGCGGCTGTGCGCAAGGTCGATTGATACGTTCCTGATGGGGAAGACGGATTTGCCGCGCTGAGCTGTCATTCCGGGGCGCGCCACTTGGCGCGAGCCCGGAATCCATCAGGCCGCAAGCTTAGTGGATAAATGGATTCCGGGCTCGCGCTTCGCGCGCCCCGGAATGACGAGCGGAGAGAGCCTCGCCCCCGCGCGGCATCTCACTCCGACGTGTGCCGACAGGCGCACTAATTCTGCAGCCTCACCCCGACCATCACCACCGTCCCCTGCGAGCTCGAGCCCGCCTGGTTCGAATCCAGGATGTCATGGCGCAGCGTGCCTTTGACCCAGATGTTGCGGTTGAGCTTGTAGATCAGGTTGCTTTCGAACGAGTAGGTCTTGTCGTTGCGGTTCTGGCCCTGGTAGTCGAGCGTGCCGTAGGTGAATTTGCCGACGGCCGTCAGCCAGCGGCGGAAGTCGTGATCGACTTCGGCCGAATAGGTGCGCACCAGGACGCCCGAGGAGCCGGGGATGGTGGTCTCCGCGATCTGCGTGTCCGTGAAGAATTTCACCGTGGTGAGGCCGCTCGCATTCCAGATCAGCGAGCCCGAGGTCAGGAAGCCAGCAAGCTGGCTGAGGCGCGGGTCGGTATAGTTGCGCGCGGAATAGCCGACCGAGATCTCGCCGGTGAGGATGCGCGAGAATTCGAAGGACGAGCCGACCTTGGCATAACCGCCGTTGGAATCGCGGAAGTAGCCGTTGCGGTCGGCGGCCTGATCGTGGACGCGGGAATCGCCCTGGATCTCGACGAACGGCTTCAGGCCGGGCTTGAGGTCGTAGGAGAAGCGCCCGATGCCGCCATACTGGTTGAAGTCGCGATCGTTGTTGGTGAATGTCGAGCCGTCGGTGAGCTTGGAGTCCGTGTAGGCGGTGCGATCGACGGTGGCGCCCGCGGCAACCTGGAAACGATTGAAGGTCTGGTCGAAGCCGACCGTGGTGCCGTAGGCGGCGTAGACAGGATATTTCTGCAGGCCCGCCTGCACGTTCGGGCTGCCGGGATTGTCGGTGGCGAGCCGCAGGCGCAGCTGCGAGGTCAGCTTGAGGTCGCGGTCGACGTCGAGGCGGCCGTCGACATGGCCAGTGAAGTCGGGACGATTGATCTCGACCGGCGAAGGCGAGGCAAAGCCGTCGATCGTCGCCGGCATGTTGTTGGTGTAGCCGGAGAACGAGCCGCGCAGATCGGCGACCAGCGCGTGGCGCTCCCAGTCGGACATCACCAGCAGATCGGGTGCGACGACGTAGACCGGCGATCCCACCGGCTTGTTGAGACGCGCAGGATTGGTGTCGTAGCCGGTGGAGAGCTCAAGCCCGCCCTTGATCAGAAAACTGCCGGCGTAGTCGCCGACGGCCCCAAACGCATCGTCATCCGCCTTGAGGCGACGGCGCAGCGGCTGGCCGGGCACGGTGCCCGCCATCGCCGCCGGCACCGGCGCCTTGTTGGCGGAGGCGGATGGCGGCGGCGCGATTCTGGGCAGGCCGAGCGTCGATGGCGGCGGCACCGTGGTCGGCGCCGGCGAGCCGGGACCGGCCGCGCGCTTCGGCTTCGGCTGGCCCGGATAGAGCTTGGGTTGCTGTCTCTTGCGGTTGAGCGAATCATAGCCGGAGCTGCTCGCGCCGGTGGCGGCAGATAGGCCATAAGTCGGGACCTGACCGACGCGCGAGGTCGCGGGCGCCTGCTGGCGTTTGCGCGGATCAGCACTGGGATCGGGCAACGCCGGCAATGCATCCGACGGCGCCTGCGGCACGCCCGCCGTGCGCCGCGTCGGCAGCGTCTCGGGCGCGGCGAAGCCGCCGCGGTTGGGATTGAACAGATCGGGCGTGAGGCTCTGGGCGGCCGCGGGCACGCTTGTGAGGGTCGTCAGCGCAAGACCCGGCACAAGGCACGGCAAAGCCGCGCGCAGGAACTGCGCGCGTTTGCTCCGGCCGGTGCCTGGAGACGACCCCACGATGTAACAACTCCAACGAAATCAAACACTTTCACGGTGGTCTCCGCCGGCTGGCGGGAACCATCGTTAATGGAGTTAAAACAATTATGGTTAATGACCGGTTGAGGGCTTAGGCGCGCGCGTCGCCTCCCCCGCCGCGGCGTGCTAATGAGGCGCCGACCGTGCGAATGCCCCCTTCTCCCTGGACCAGTACATGCCGAGTTCGAAACCGCTGATGACCACATCATCCGGCCCCATCCCCGACAGCGTCGAATCCGCGCTCCGCACGCTGGAGACGGAGAGCGGCGGCATCAACGCGCTCGCAGCCGCCCTGCGCGGCCCGCTCGGCGCGACATTCGCGAAAGCAGTCGACCTGATCCGCAACGCCAAGGGCCGCGTCATCGTCACCGGGCTCGGCAAGTCAGGCCATATGGGGCGCAAGATCGCCGCGACGCTGGCCTCGACCGGCACGCCGGCTTTCTTCGTGCACGCCGCCGAGGCCGGCCACGGCGACCTCGGCATGATCACCACCGACGACGTCATCATGGCGCTGTCCTGGTCCGGCGAGCAGCCGGAGATGAAGAACCTCGTGAACTACTCGGCGCGCTTCGCCATTCCCATGATCGCGGTGACGTCGAACGCGGCCTCCTCGCTGGGCCAGGCCGCCGACCTCGTGATCGAGCTGCCGAAGGCGCGCGAGGCCTGCCCGCACAATCTGGCGCCGACAACCTCGACCCTGATGCAGGCCGCGATCGGCGATGCCCTCGCGATCGCGCTGCTCGAAGGCCGCGGCTTCACCGCGCTGGAATTCGCGCATTTCCACCCCGGCGGCAAGCTGGGCGCGATGCTGAAATTCGTCCGCGACTACATGCGCACGGGCGCCGAGATCCCGGTCAAGCCCCTGGGCACCAAGATGTCGGAGGCCGTGGTCGAGATGTCGGCCAAGGGCCTCGGCTGCGTCTGCATCGTCGACGAAGCAAACGAGGTCGCGGGCATCATCACCGACGGCGATCTGCGCCGCCACATGCGCCCCGACCTGCTGACGGCGTCGGTCGACGAGATCATGACGAAGCAGCCGAAAACGGTGCCGCCCTCGATGCTCGCGACCGAGATGATCGAGGTGCTGAACACGCGCAAGATCACCACGCTGGTGGTGACCGAGGCCGGCAAGGTGGTGGGCATCGTGCACCTGCACGATCTGCTGCGGGCGGGCGTTGCCTAGGGCACGCGCTTTCTCTCCGCACCGTCATTCCGGGGCGCGCCATTCGGCGCGAGCCCGGAATCCATTCATCTCCGAGCTCGCTGCCCAATGGATTCCGGGTTCACGCTTCGCGCGCCCCGGAATGACAGCTACACCGGAAACCGCGCCGCGTTCTCCTCCAGCGGCAACCGCAGCCCGTTCGCCAGATACGATACCGTGCGGTAGAAGCCGCACAGCAGCATGATTTCCAGAATCTGCGCCTCGTCGTAATGCGCCGACAGCTCGGCAAACTCTTGATCGCTGAACGTCGCGCGGTGATGCAGCGCGTCGACCGCTGCGACCAGCGCCTGTTCGGCCGGCGACCAGCACGGTGACGTCGCATCGCCCTGCACTGTGGCACGCACCTCGTCTTCGGCGAGCTTCGCCGGCCCGGCGAAAACCGCGACATGCACGCCCCATTCATACTCGCATCTGTTCAGCGCACAGGTGCGGTCGATGACGATCTCGCGCTGGCGCAGCGAGAGCGGGCCGGGGTCGAGCAGGCCGCCGGCGCGAAATTTGTCCCAGGCGCGGCTGTGGCCCGCCATCACCCGGAACAGGATCAGCGGCGGCGCGCCGCGCATGATGCGATCGAACTGCGCCTGGATCTCCGGGGGATAACGCGGGGTGAGCGGGGCAATGCGCGGCGTGGACTGGGACACCGGCCGTTTCCTTTGCTACATCTATTGTAGCAACATGCTACACTATCTGTAGCATGTCGCAAGAGGGTGGCGATGGCAAAACAGGCGGCATCACGAAGCGTCCGCGGCTCGCGCACCGGCCGGCCGGTCATGGCGCTGCTGGACCTGCTCGGACGGCGCTGGAGCCTGCGAATATTGTGGGAGTTGCGCGGCGAGCCCCTCACCTCCCGCGCCCTGCGCACCGCCTGCGACGAGGCTTCGCCGACAGTGCTGCAAGCGCGCCTGACGGAGTTGCGCGAGGCGGGGTTCGTGGAGCTTGGCGAAGGCGGAGGTTATGGGCTGACGCCGCTCGGGCGGGAATTGTGCGAGACGTTCATGCCGCTGCACCGGTTTGCGGAGAGGTGGAAGGACTCTTCCCCTTCTCTCCGCTTGCGGGGAGAGGGTCGGGGTGAGGGGGAGCCTCCGCGCAAACGGTGAGAGACGGACTCGCGGAGAGTCCGCTCACCCGGATTGAATCTGCGATGCAATCCCGCCTCTCCCCGCAAGCGGGGAGAGGCGAAGAATCCTCACGCCGCGGCCACTGTCACGTTCGCACCGTCCACCTGCACCACCTTCACCCGCGTCCCCGCCGGCGTATCCGGACCTGCGACGCGCCACACCGTGTCACCGATGCGCACGGTGCCGCTGCCGTCGATAATCGGCTTCTCCAGCGTGAACTCGCGGCCGAGCAGTGCCTCGGTTCGCTTGTTGAGGAACGGGCTGGCGCTTGCATCCGGCTTCGGCCGCGCAAGGCGGCGCCATATCGGCACGGCGGCTGCGGCGAACACCGCGAACATCACGAGCTGGATCTGCCACGATAGGACGACGGTGAACGAAATCAGGCCGACGAGCAGCGCGGCGAGCCCGAGCCAGAACAGGAATATGCCCGGCGCCAGCACCTCCAGCGCCATCAGGATGAAGCCGAAGATCAGCCAGTTCCAGGTGCCGAGCGATACGAACATGTCGGTCATGATACGACCTTCCATCATGGTGCATGCCCCTGCCTGAAGGGACATGCGCCGGGGACTATCCCTGCCGCGGCGGCACCGTCGGCGGCGTGCTGCCGGTCGTCGGCACCGAGCCACCACGGCGGGCGGCGGCAGCGGCGGACGCCGCGCTTTCGCCGAACGTTGCTTTCGCGATCTCGCCGATGCCGGCGAGCGAGCCCAGCATGGAGGTTGCTTCCATCGGCAGCATGATGATCTTCTGGTTCGGCGCGTCCGCGAACTGGCCGAACGCCTTGATATATTTGTCGGCGATGAAGTAGTTCAACGCGGCGACGTCCCCCTTGGAAATCGCATCGCTGACCATCTGCGTCGCCTTGGCCTCGGCCTCGGCGGACCGCTCGCGCGCTTCGGCATCGCGGAACGCAGCTTCCTTGCGGCCTTCGGCCTGGAGGATCTGCCCCTGCTTGGCGCCCTCGGCGCGCAGGATTTCCGACTGGCGCTGGCCTTCGGCGGCGAGAATGTCGGCGCGCTTGACGCGCTCGGCCTTCATCTGCCGGCCCATGGCCTCGACCAGGTCGGCGGGCGGCACGATGTCCTTGATCTCGATGCGGTTGACCTTCAGGCCCCACGGCGAGACCGCGGCATCGACGACGCGGAGCAGGCGCTCGTTGATCTCGTCGCGATGCGACAGCACCTGGTCGAGATCCATCGCACCCATCACCGAGCGGATGTTGGTCATGGTCAGGACCGTGATCGCCTGGGTCAGGTTGGAGACCTCGTAGCTCGCCTTGGCGGCGTCGAATACCTGGTAGAAGGCAACGCCGTCGACCGTCACGGTGGCGTTGTCCTTGGTGATGACCTCCTGCTCGGGGATGTCGATCACCTGCTCCATCATGTTGATCTTGCGCCCGACGCGATCGAAATAGGGCACGATCAGATTGAGCCCGGGGCTCAGCGTCTGGGTGTATTTGCCGAACCGCTCGATGGTCCAGTCATAGCCCTGCGGCACCGTCTTGACGCCGGCGACCAGCGTGACGATGACGAGCAAAACCAGAACAATCGCGAAAATGTCGAAACCGCTCATATTTCCTCCAAGGCAGAAAAGCCCTTTCCCGCGCTGTCATTGGTCGGGAGCGCAACCCTACCGGTTCAGCGGTCGCAATTCACGTCGGTATCGATCCAATTCTGCACAAGACATCCAAACGGGGAAGGATCAAGATATGTATTTGTAGCGGGCCCTTGAAAGCGTGCAGCGGAAACCCAGCGGCAAAAATTAACGAATCCGAAGGCGCGCATTGGACGACTTCATTCGATCACGTCATTCGCTAGGGCAATGAGGCCCGGGTGAAGTGTGACGCCACACTCCCTGGCGGCCTTGAGGTTGACCGCGAGCTCGAATTTGGTGGGGTTCTGCACTGGCAGGTCGGCTGGCCGCGCGCCCTTCAGAATGCGGTCGATATAGTCCGCGGCGCGGCGGAGCTGCTCGGCGCTGTCGGTGCTGTAGGACATCAGCCCGCCCTCCTCGACGAAGGTGCGGCTCCAGAACACCGCGGGCACGCGCGCCTGCGCGATCGCCGCCAGAAGACCGCCGCGGTTGGCCATGGTGAAGAAGTCCGGCAACACCAGCAACCCACCGTCTTTCCGCAAGCCCAGCGCCGCGATCGAGGCCGCGTCATGCACCGGCGCGGGCTCGACCGCCACCTGAAGGGTCCGTGCCGCGTCCTCGATCGTCCGCAGCATCAGCGGCGCGAACGGCGCGGTGGCGGGATTGTAGACGACGACAACGCGGGACACCTTTGGCGTGACCTGCGTCAGCATCTCCAGCCATTTGCCGGCCAGCGGGCCGTCGTAATCGGTGAAGCCGGTGACGTTGCCGCCGGGATGCGCGAGGTTTTCGACAAAGCCCTGGCTGACGGGATCGGTGACGACGGCGAACACGATCGGGATCGTCGTGGTGCGCTGGCGCAGCTCCTCGACCGAGGGCGTGCCGACCGCGAGCAGGACGTCGGGCCTGAGCGCGATCAGCTCGTCGGCAAGCTGCGCGATGCGGGCGCGGTCGCCGCCACCGCTGCGCCAGTCGATCTTGAGGTTGTCGCGCTCTTTCAGGCCATGTCCGGCGAGCGCCTTGACCAGGACCATGCTGCGGGTCTGGCCGATCGCATCATCGGCAGCCGTGACCGAGAGCACGCCAAGCCGACGTGCCGCGTTCGGCTGTTGCGCCAGGACCGGGACCGGCAGCGCCGCGATCATCCCAAGAAACGCCAGACACTCACGGCGGTTCATGGGACGCCCATCAGATCCAGCCCTGAAGCTCGCGCAGCACCAGGGTGCGGATCACGTCCAGGCCCGGGTCACTGTCGTTGAGGCAGGGGATCGCGGAAAACTGCTCGCCGCCATTGTGCTTGAAAATCTCGGCGTTCTCCTGCGCGATCTCCTCCAGCGTCTCCAGGCAGTCCGCGGAAAAGCCCGGCGTCACCACCGCGAGGCGGCGCACGCCTTCCTTCGCGAGCCGCTCCATGGTCTTGTCGGTGTAGGGCTGGAGCCACTCGGCATTGCCGAAGCGCGACTGGAAGGTCAGCAGCAGCTTCGTCTCGTCCATGCCGAGCCGGCGACGCAGCGCCTCGGTGGTGGCGATGCAGTGCTGCTGATAGGGATCGCCCTTGTCGACATAGGATTTCGGCATGCCATGGAACGACGCCACGATCAGCTCCGGCTTGAAGGACAGCGTTGCCAGGTGCGTCTCGATCGAGACGGCAAGCGCCTCGATATAGGCCGCGTCCTCGTAATAAGGCGGCGTTACCCGCAGCGTCGGCTGGTTGCGCAAACGGGCGAGCACGCGGAACACTTCGTCGCAGACGGTCGCCGAGGTCGAGGCGGAATATTGCGGATAGAGCGGGACCGCCAGGATGCGCTCGCAGCCTTTCGCGATCAGTGCGTCGATGCCCGACTTGATCGAGGGATTGCCGTAGCGCATCGCCCAGTCCACCACGACGTGGGTCCGGTCCGACAGGGCGGCGGCCAGCTTGTCGCTCTGCGACCGCGTGATGGTCTTCAGCGGCGACTCGTTCTGCTCGGTGTTCCAGATCTTCTGGTAGTCGAGCGCCTTGGTACGGGGGCGGCTGCGCAGAATGATCCCGTTCAACACGAACTTCCAGACCAGGCCCTGATCCTCGATGACGCGGGCGTCCGAGAGGAACTCCTTCAGATACACCCGCACGCCCGGCGCATCGGCCGTGTCGGGCGTTCCGAGATTGATCAGGAGCACGCCAGCGCGCGGCAGGGCGGATTGGGCGGCCGGTCTCGCGGCCTCGATGGGGACGACACTGGTCATGGCCCTGTGGGTCGCGCGTTGGTCCGAACTTGTCAAGATGAGGCCGGTTTCGCTAGGGTCGCACCCAGGCGGGGGAGGCAAAGATGACACTCGCGGAATGGTGCGTCTTTGGAGCGCTGCTGCTCTATCTGTCGACGATCGGCTCGATCAAATGGATCAGGTTTCGCCGCTTCGACAATTCCCGGCCGCGCGACCCCGCCTTCTACGAGGACGCGCTCTCGCAACGCGCGCTCGGCGCGCACCAGAACGGCATCGAGACCTTCCCGTTTTTCGCCTTCGCGGTACTCCTCGCCGAATTCAGGGATTCGCCGCAGCGGCTGATCGACGAGCTCGCGGCCCTCTTCCTCATCGTCCGCCTCGCTTATGTGCTGACCTATCTCGGCAACCGCCCGACGCTGCGCTCAATCCTCTGGAGTATCGGCTTTGCGATCAATCTCGGGATCTTCTTCATGCCGGCGCTGAAGCGGTTTCTGCCGGTGTGAGGTGCACCCTGTGTCCCGGACGCGATGCAGCGTACCGAGAGATGGGCCCCGGCTCTGCAGCGCACCGTCAAAGGGACGCTGCGCTGCGTCCGGGGCACGAGAACTCGGCCTAGAAACACGTCGTCCGCTCGGCCGCGATGTAGCCGAACAAGAGGCCAGCGCCAAACAGCAGCACGACGCCGGCGGCGGCGAATTCGATGCCGCGCATGAATAGCGCGCCGCCGCCGTCGCGCCCGGCACTGAGGCGGGCGGCGATGTCCTTGGCGGAGACGGCGACGACCGCGATGGCCGCAACCGTGATCGCGGTGCCCAATCCCATCAGGAAGGTCGCGGCGATGCCGGCCCAGAACAGGCCCTGGGCGAGCGCGAACACCAGCACCAGGATCGCGCCCGAGCAGGGGCGGATGCCGACGGTCAGGATCGCCGCAAAGCCGCGCCGCCAGCCACCGGGGCCGGCGAGCTCGCTCGGCGTGGGGCCGTGGGAATGGCCGCAATGTTCGTCATGAACGTGGTCATGCCCGTGGTGGGCCGGAGCGTGCGCATGACCATGATCGTGATGATGGTGATCATGTCCGTGATCGTGATGATCGTGGGCATCATGATGATGGTGATGACCGTGATCATGATCGTGCGGCACGCCGGCGATCGCCGGCAGCGGCTGGGCCGCCTGCAGCGCCCGGATGAAAATGCGGCCCTTGACCCAGACGAGACGCAGCCCGAACAACGCGATCAGGGCGTAACTCGCGATCTCGATCGCCCCTTCCGCCTTGCACATGGTCTTGGCGGTCGCGTTCAGCACCCAGGCCGAGATGCCGACGATGAGGATCGCGACCAGCGACTGCATCAGCGCCGAGGCGAACGACAGCGCGATGCCGCGCCGCGCGGTCTCGTGGTTGGCGACGAGATAGGAGGCGATCACTGCCTTGCCATGGCCGGGGCCGGCGGCGTGGAAGATGCCGTAGGCAAACGAGATGAAGAGCAGTGTCCACACCGCCGAGCCGTCGGACTTGGCGGCGCGGATGGTCGCCGACATCTGCCGATAGAATTCCGACTGTTTGGCCAATAGCCAGCCGATGAGGCCGCCGGCCTCGGGCTGGGCCGCCTGCGCCGGCCGCGGCGCGCCAAAGGGGTTTTGCGCGAAGACATCGTGAAGCGCGGCATCGGCCACACCCACGACGAGGACAACGGCGGCGCAGACGAGAAGCCCGCGGGCAATCGGCGACTGAAGACGACCGATCAAGGACAATCCACCGTGATCTTGTTGGCGAACATCATGCCGAAATTCGAGTTCTCGCCGTTCATGAAGGTCTGCTCGTTGAGCTTCTGCGCGCTCGCGGTGCCGTCGCTCGGGCGCTCCAGCTTCATCTGGCAGCCGGCGGGCGCGCCGACCAGTTTCACCGGGCTTTCCTTGGCCATCTGGAAGTCGATGAAGAAGGAGCGGTCGAACACTTCGAGCACCAGCTGCTTGGACTTGACCGGGTTCTTCAGCGGCAGCGTGAAGTGCAGGGTCAGCACCGTATCCTTGTAGTCGAGGAAATAGTCGACCGGCTCCTGGAATCGCTCCTTCTTGCCGTCGGCTCGCGCAAAGGTGAAGTAAGCGTATTCCTTCAGCGACTCGACGTTGGTCTGCGCCAGCGGCCCGAGCTCCTCGCGCGTATAGGCGCCCTTGGTCTTGCTCTCGAGCCCCTGCACCGCATAGGCCGAGAACATGTCGTCAAAGGTCCAGGCGTGGCGGACGCCGGTGATGCTGCCGTCGGCCGCGTAGAGCAGCTCGCTGGTCGCGGTGATCCAGACATGCGGATGGGCCTGCGCCGTGCCCGCCGCGAGCGACAGGCCGGCGGCGAGCAGCAATCCCAACAGGGCGCGCATGCCCATCAGGCGGCCTTCGCGTCGTCGAGCAGGCCGCGCCGGCGCAGCAGCGCGTCGGGTTCCGGAGGACGGCCGCGGAACGCCTCATAGGCGGCTTCCGGATCCACCGATCCGCCCGAGGCGTAGATGTCGTCGTGCAGGCGCTTGGCGACGGCGGGATCGAAGATATCGCCGGCCTCCTCGAACGCGCCGAAGGCGTCGGCGTCCATCACCTCCGACCACATATAGCTGTAATAGCCGGCGGCATAATGATCGCCGGTGAAGATGTGACCGAACTGGGTCGGACGGTGGCGCAGCGCGATCTCCTCGGGCATGCCGATCTTCTCCAGCTCGCGTCTCTCGAAGGCGCGCACGTCGCTGGCCGCTTCGGCCGGCTGGGTGTGGAATTCGAGGTCGACCAGCGCGGAGGAGACGAACTCGACCGTGGCAAAGCCCTGGTTGAATTTTCGCGCGGCAAGGAACCGTTGCAGCAGCTCGTCGGGCAGCGGCTCGCCGGTCTGGAAGTGGCGGGCGAACTTCTGCAGCACCTCTGGCCGCTCCTGCCAGTGCTCGTAGAGCTGCGACGGCAGCTCGACGAAATCGGTGAACACGGAAGTGCCCGACAGCGACGGATAGGTCACGTTGGAGAGCATGCCGTGCAGGCCGTGGCCGAACTCGTGGAACAGGGTGCGGGCATCGTCGGGCGACAGCAGCGAAGGCTCGCCGCCGGCGCCCTTGGCAAAATTGCAGATATTGAGAACCAGCGGCGCAACATCGCCGTCGAGCTTCTGCTGGTCGCGCAGCGAGGTCATCCAGGCGCCGGAGCGCTTCGACGGCCGGGCGAAGTAGTCGCCATAGAACAGCGCCTTGTGCTTGCCATCGGGGCCCTTGACCTCCCAGACCCGGACGTCGGGGTGCCAGACCGGAACGTCCTTGCGCTCCTCGAAGGTGATGCCGAACAGGCGCGTGGCGCAGTCGAAGGCGGCGGCGACCATGTGGTCGAGCGAAAGATACGGCTTGATCGCGGCGTCGTCGAAATTGGCGCGCTGAAGGCGCAGCTTCTCGGCGTAGAAGCGCCAGTCCCAGGGGGCGAGCTTGAAATTGCCGCCCTCTTCCGTGATCAGCGCCTGCATGTCGTCGCGGTCGGCAAGCGCCCGGGCGCGGGCTGGCTTCCAGACCCGCTCCAAGAGGCTCCGCACCGCGTCAGGCGTCTTGGCCATGGAGTCCTCCAGCCGGTAAGCGGCGAAGGTCGGATAGCCCAGCAGCTTGGCGCTCTCTTCGCGCAGCTTGAGGACCTCGACGATGGTTCCGTTGTTGTCGTTGGCATTGCCGTTGTCGCCCCGTGCGGTGAAAGCCTTGTAGACCTTCTCGCGCAGATCACGCCGGGCGGAGCTTTTCAGGAACTGTTCGACCGAGGAGCGCGACAGCGTGACGATGGCCTTGCCTTGCATGCCGCGCTCTTCTGCCGCAGCCTTGGCGCTGGCGACGAAGCTCTCCGGCAGGCCCTGGCGGTCGGCTTCCCCGAGCTCCATGACCCAGTCCTGCTCGTCGCCGAGCAGATGATGGCTGAAGCTGGTGCCGAGTTGGGCGAGCCGCTCGTTGATCTCGGCCATCCGCGTCTTGGCCTCCTCGGAGAGGCCGGCGCCGGCGCGGTGGAAGCGGGTGTAGGTCCGCTCCAAGAGGCGAAGCTGCTCCGGAGCCAGATCCAGATTGGCGCGGTTCTCGTGCAGCTGGGCGATGCGGCCGAACAGCACGGCGTTCATCATGATCGGATTCCAGTGCCGCGCCATCCGCAGAGAGACCTCCTTGTCGATCTCCAGGATGGCCGGGTTGGAATGCGCCGAAACGAGGTCGTAGAATACGGCCGCCACCTTGCTCAGGAGCTTGCCCGAGCGCTCCAGCGCGGTGATGGTGTTGGCGAAGTCGGGCGCGGCCGGATCGTTGGTGATCGCCGCGATCTCGGCCGAGTGGTCGGCGAAGGCCTGTTCGAAGGCCGGCAGGAAATGCTCCGGCTTGATCTCGTCGAAGGGCGGGGTCGCAAACGGCGTCACCCAGGCCTTCAGCAGCGGGTTGCTCTCGGAGTCCGTAATTTGGCGGGGTTCTGACATCACAAGTCCCGATTTCGTGGCTCAATTGTTGCGGCCAGCTATAGCACGCGATGGGGCTTTTTTGGGCCATTTGCCCTTGCTCCCGGCCGCCTTTTCGGGGAGATTGCGGCCCTCGACAGACCACGGATCCCTGAGCTCATGAACGCGCCTTCCTCGTCTTCCCGCCGGATCGTCTGGCCCAGCGTCATCACCGTCATCAGCGCCGCCATCCTGATCGGCGCGGAGGTGTTCGGCGCGGCCTTCGCCGGTGGCTGGGCACTCGCGATCCTGTTCGGGCTCGGCGACCAGGGCACGCACATCCTGCAGGCCGTGCTGTTCGCGCTCGGTGTGCTCGTGATGACCGCGTTCATCCGCGCGGCCCAGCGCGTCGAGCCCTTCACGAAGCGCCGCTGACGCTTCTCGCGCGCGAGAGACGCGCGCGCTGCCACAGAAAACTTAACGCGTGTTCATCTTCCGCGGCGCTCGCGCAACACCGCGCAAGCAGATGTTAGGCGATTCTGTTCTCAGCCTAAAAAAATTCTTGCGAAGCAGAGTCAAAACGCTTATGTGCGCTCTTGCCCAATTTCGCACGTGCCTGTGGTCGTGTGTCAGTCGGTAGGTATCCGGACAAGAGGCCGGACAGCCGCCAAGGGGTGAAGAAGCCGAGGGGCTCTTCGGAAGTGCGGAAGTCGGAAGACTGAAGGTCGCAAGGCCTGAAGGTCGGACGAGGAAGCAAACCCGGAGCGTCCAGCATCTCTCTCAAAGAGATGCCTTGTCGAAGGTGACTTCGCCCTTTGCAACCGTGACTGGCAGCCGGAGGCGAACCGGCGCACCCCGCTCTCAACGGGGGACGCGACTTAAAGCAACGACGGATCGGGCTTTTTTGGTCTCTACCGGCAGTCCAACGCCGGCGCGGGCTACTGAAAAGGCTTGTCCTTCATTGCCAGGTGTGCGGGCGGGAAATTCCCAACCAATCCACGGCAGCACAGTCTGATTTGAGTCTTTGGCTCGTCACGCCTCCATCGCGTGATCTGGCCGGGGCGCTTATCCGACGACATTTTTTGAACGGATCCCCGTCGCTGGGCCGTTTGGGAGAGTGCTATGACCGAACGTATTCAGGAATTCCTGCGCAACCGCCGCAAGGATGGCCTCGACACCGAGCCGTGCCTCGTCGTCGACCTCGAGGTCGTGCGCGACAATTACCAGACGTTTGCCAAGGCGCTGCCCGACAGCCGCGTGTTCTACGCCGTCAAGGCGAACCCGGCGCCGGAAGTGCTCGCGCTGCTGGCGTCCATGGGCTCCTGCTTCGACACCGCCACGGTCGCCGAGATCGAGATGGCGCTGGCCGCGGGTGCAACCCCGGACCGCATCTCCTTCGGCAACACGATCAAGAAGGAGCGCGACATCGCGCGCGCCTTCGCGCTCGGCATTCGCCTGTTCGCGGTCGATTGCACCGCCGAGGTCGAGAAGGTCGCCCGTGCCGCCCCCGGCGCGAAGGTGTTCTGCCGCATCCTCTACGACTGCGCCGGCGCCGAGTGGCCGCTGTCGCGCAAGTTCGGCTGCGACCCGGAAATGGCCGTCGAGGTGCTCGACGTTGCCAAGCGCCTGGGCCTGGAGCCGTGCGGCATCTCGTTCCATGTCGGCTCGCAGCAGCGCAAGGTGAAGGCGTGGGACCGTGCGCTGGCGATGGCCTCGCAGGTGTTCCGCGACTGCGCCGAGCGCGGCATCAACCTGTCCATGGTCAACATGGGCGGCGGCTTTCCGACCAAATATCTGAAGGACGTGCCGCCGGTCGTGACCTACGGCCGCTCGATCTTCCGCGCGCTGCGCAAGCACTTCGGCAACCAGATTCCGGAGACCATCATCGAGCCGGGCCGCGGCATGGTGGGCAACGCCGGCATCATCGAATCCGAGGTCGTGCTCATCTCGAAGAAGAGCGACGAGGACGAGGTGCGCTGGGTGTATCTGGACATCGGCAAGTTCGGCGGTCTCGCCGAGACGATGGACGAGTCGATCCGCTACGCCATCCGCACCGCCCATGACGGCGCGGACATGACGCCGTGCGTGCTCGCGGGTCCCACCTGCGACAGCGCCGACGTGCTGTACGAGAAGAACCCGTATCCGCTCCCCGTCACGCTGGAGATCGGCGACAAGGTGCTGATCGAAGGCACCGGGGCCTATACGTCGACCTACTCGTCGGTGGCGTTCAACGGCATCCCGCCGCTGAGGACGTACCACATCTGATCCGCCTCTTTCTCTGAGGCCTGACGAACCCGGGAGCCGGCTTGCCGGCTCCTCCCTGACATTTCGATCTGACGACGTCTTGGACAGGCGTGCTGCGCGCACGCCGGTTCAAGCGGGGACTGACGCGCCATGACCGCTTTTCGGAAGCCACAGATCGCCCTCACCTCGAAAGCCGCTCCGTTCGTGATCCGCGCGGAGCGTGCTGCCGACGTCGCGGTGCGTGAAGCGCTGCTCGATGCCTGCTTTGGCGAAAACCGCCACGGCCGCACCTGCCAGCGCCTGCGCGACGGACGCGCGCCTGCCGCAGGCCTTGCCCTGTCGGCGGTGCGCGAGGGCAAGCTCGTGGGAACCGTGCGGCTGTGGCACGTCAGCGCCGGAGACAGGCCCGCTTTGGTCCTTGGACCGCTGGCGGTAGACCCTGCCTGCCGCGAGCTCGGGATCGGCGCCGCGCTGATGCATCAAGCGCTGGCCGCCGCCCGGGCGCGCGGGCATGAAGCCGTCATCCTGCTCGGCGACGCCCCCTATTATGCCCGCTTCGGCTTCTCGGGCGAGAAGACCGGCGCGCTGGCGCTGCCCGGCCCGTTCGAACGCGACCGGCTGCTCGCGATCGAATTCCAGGCGGGTGCGCTCGATGGCGCCGAGGGGATGATCGTTCCGACCGGCGCGCCCCTGTCCAAACGGAGGGTCCTTCGCGCCCTCCATGCGCACGCGGCCTGAGGGATTGCCATGATGGTGACGACCGAAGCCGCGTAAAGCGGCAACGCTCGGCTGCGCCGTCCTGACGCCTGTTCTTTCGGGGTTGCGCAGGCCCGAGAAACGCCCTTTAACCCCGCGAAACACGCCTTTCAGTCGAGGTCCGAAACATGTCCCGTCGCCTCATCTCCACCGGCTCTCCGCTCGAGAAGACCGTCGGCTACAGCCGCGCCGTGATCGACGGTGACTTCGCCTTCGTCGCGGGAACCACGGGCTATGACTACACCACGATGACGATGCCGGCCGATGTCACGAGCCAGTCACGCAACTGCTTCAAGACCATCGAAGCTGCCCTGACAGAGGGCGGATTCGCGATGGCCGATATCGTCCGTGCGACCTATTACGTCACCGACGCCAGCTACATCGATGCCCACTTCGCCGTCTGCGGCGAGGTTCTCGGTGACATCAGGCCGGCGGCGACGTTGCTGGTCGTCAGCGCACTCGCCAAGCCCGAGATGAAGGTCGAGATCGAAGTCACCGCCAAGCGCCGCAGCATCTGACAAGCGCCGCAGCGCCTGATCCACCCCTCACCATTTGTTTGCCAGCACGTTCCGGAGAAACCATCCCATGAGCCCCGCCTCGCAGATCTACGCGAAGATCACCGGTCCCATCGTCATGGTCGGCTTCGGCTCCATCGGCAAAGGCACGCTGCCGCTGATCGAGCGGCATCTCGATTACGACAAGTCGCGCGTCACCGTGATCGATCCCAAGGACGAGGGCCGCAGGGCGCATTGCGAGAAGCAGAATGTGCGCTTCATCCAGAAGGCCGTGACAAAAGACAATTATCGCGAATTGCTGACCCCGCTGCTCACCGAAGGCGGCGGCCAGGGCTTTTGCGTCAATCTCTCGGTCGATACCGGCTCCACCGACATCATGGAGCTCTGCAACGAGCTCGGCGCGCTCTACATCGACACCGTCAACGAGCCCTGGCTCGGCTTCTATTTCGATTCCTCGAAGGGCCCGGAAGCGCGCTCCAACTACGCCCTGCGCGAAGCCACGCTGGCCGCCAAGCGCGCGCGCCCGGCGGGATCGACGACGGCTGTCTCCTGCTGCGGCGCCAATCCCGGCATGGTCTCCTTTTTCGTCAAGCAGGCGCTGCTCAACGTCGCCGCCGATCTCAAGCTCAATGCCCCCAAGCCCAAGACCAAGGCCGAATGGGCAGATTTGATGCGGCAGGCCGGCATCAAGGGCATCCACATCGCCGAGCGCGACACCCAGCGCTCCAAGAAGCCGAAAGAGCCCGACGTCTTCGTCAACACCTGGTCGGTGGAAGGTTTCCTGTCGGAGGGCGTGCAGCCGTCCGAACTCGGCTGGGGCACCCATGAAAAATGGATGCCCGAGAACGCGCGGACCCACGAAGCCGGCTGCGGCGCAGCGATCTATCTGATGCAGCCCGGCGCCAACACGCGCGTTCGCACCTGGTGCCCGACCCGCGGCGCGCAATATGGCTTCCTCGTCACCCACAACGAGTCGATCTCGATCGCCGATTACTTCACGGTGCGTGACGCCTCGGGCACGGCGGTCTATCGGCCGACCTGCCACTATGCCTATCATCCGGCCGACGATGCCGTGCTGTCGCTGCATGAAATGTTCGGCCGCGCCGCGAAGATGCAGGAGAAGCACCACATCCTCGACGAGAACGAGATCGTGGACGGCATCGACGAGCTCGGCGTGCTGCTGTTCGGCCACGACAACAATGCCTATTGGTACGGCTCGCAGCTCTCGATCGAGGAGACCCGCAAGCTCGCGCCCTACCAGAACGCCACTGGCCTGCAGGTGACCTCCGCCGTGCTCGGCGGCATGGTGTGGGCGCTGGAAAACCCGAACGAAGGCATCGTCGAAGCCGACGAGATGGATTTCGATCGCCTGCTGGAAATCCAGCTCCCCTATCTCGGCCCGGTCAAGGGTTTCTACACCGACTGGACGCCGCTGACGGATCGCCCGGGACTGTTCCCGGAAGACATCGACACCAGCGATCCCTGGCAGTTCCGGAATATTCTGGTGCGGTGAAACGGCGCCTCTCTCCGCCCGTCATTCCGGGGCGGCGCGTAGCGTCGAGCCCGGAATCCATCGGGCGGCAGTACATGCGGATCAATGGATTCCGGGCTCGCGCTATGCGCGCCCCGGAATGACGAAGAGACCTACTTCTTCTCGATCGGCGGCGCGATCTTCTCGGCCGGTGCCGGCGGCAGGGCCGGCTTGGTCGCCGCGCCTTGTGTCTGCGGCTCGGGGCGTGCAGGCTCGGGGGCCGGCGTAGTCGGCCGGTCGCCGCCGGGCTTGGCTTCCGCGGGCACCTTGCTCTGCTCGTCAGATGGGGTGCCCTGCAACGGCGGCGTTGCCTGCGCCAGCTGCAGCCGGCTCTCGGCGCGGATCTGCGCGATCGATATGCCTGATATCACGACACCTGCTGCGAACAGCGAACAGGCGATCACCAAGTCGAGTTTCAGTCTGCGCTTGTCATTGACTGTCATGTCGATCACCGCCTTTGTCCGCGGGATCAACGAAATGGCCCGACCAGGGTTCCGTTCCCGGCAAGGCGGAACTGCGCGCCTGCGCGCCAAAACGCCGCGCTTACTCCGTCGTGCTGACTTCCCAGGTCGCGTGGCGGATGCCCGGCAGATGCTGGAGATCGGTCGCAACGGTGTTCAACTCGTTCGGATCGACCGCGCTCGCGACCAGCTTCGCCACAATCTCCAGCATGTCCTCGCCGATCTCGACGACCTCGATACCCGCCACCGGATATTTCGCGGCTTCGAGCTTGTCGACGAGTCGGTCGCGCATCTCGGGCAAGGCGTCGGCCGCAACCGCGAGCTTGAAATAGTAGGTCGCCTCGGAGGCCTTCTCGTTCAGCGGGATGCGGTTGATGGCATTGACCAGCGGACGCAGCATGGTGTTGCCGGCGATGACGAACACAGTCAGCGCGGCCGCCTGCGCGATCATGTCGGCGCCGGCGCAGGAGCCGACCGCGGCCGAGGCCCACAGCGTCGCCGCGGTGTTGAGCCCGCGGACGTCCATGCCCTGCTTCATGATGACGCCGGCGCCCAAGAAGCCGATGCCGGAGACGACGTAGGAGATCACGCGCACCGCGCCGTCGGCGCCGGTCAGATGCATGGCGAGATCGACGAACGCGGCGGCGCCGACCGCGACCAGCACGTTGGTGCGCAGGCCCGCGGTGCGCTGGCGATATTGCCGCTCGGCGCCGATCAGCGTGCCCAGCACGAAGGCCGTGAACAGGCTGACCAGCGTGTCGGCAAAATCAGCAATCTGGAAGGTCGTTAGAAATCGCATCTATTCGCGCCGCCATTGAGGGTGCG
>NZ_LBJU01000073.1:0-26333 GCF_028128835.1 Bradyrhizobium sp. CCBAU 65884
GCCACCCGGGCTGGGCCATTCCTCACGGAACCAGGCCATTCTAATCCGGCGCGCTAATACAAGGGTGGGCAAAGCGACGCGTGCCCACGCATTTTTCGCGACCATGGTGAGGTGGTGGGCACGGCGCAAGTGCGCCTTTGCCCACCCTACGGCACCTATCGTGTGTCGATTCATGTCCCATTAACCCCTCGCGCCTAGGCTGCAGCCGGTAAGAGGGTTCGCGTAATGGACATGATGGCAATGGTCAGCACCATGCTGGCCGCTCAGCAAGGCGCGCTGCAGTCGAATATCTCGGCGACGCTGACCAAGCAGAACATGGACATGGAGAAATCCACCGTCCTGACGCTGATGGGTGCCGGGCAGCCTTCGCTGGCCAATGTCGGTGCCGGCGTCGGCGGCAATCTCAACGTCACCGCCTAAAAATCCCTAGAGCGCTGCGGCGGCCTTGCCCGTCGCCGCCCGGATCAGCTTGAGCGCGTCCTCGCTCGCCCATTCCGCCGGTCCCGCAATCGTCGCAATCTCGCAGCCTTGCGGATCGACCAGCACGGAGGTGGGCATGCCAAGTGCCCGGCCTATCGCCTTAAGATCCTGAAAAACCTTGGCTTTCTGGTCGCTGAAATAGCCGATCCTGGTCAGATTGGCCTCTTTCAGGAACGTCTTCGGCTTCTCGGGGTCGCGGGTGTCGATATTGATCGCCACCACCTCGAAATTCGGGCCCGACAGCTTGCTGTGGAGCTCGTCCAGCGCCGGCATTTCCTTCCGGCATGGCACGCACCAGGTGGCCCAGAGGTTCACCAGCAGCGTCTTGCCGCGGAAATCGGACAGCTTCTTCGGCTTGCCGTCGGCGTCCTCGAAGGCGAGGTCGGGCAGCTTCAGGGGGGCGCTCGCCATGGTCAGCGCCGCCAGCTCGCCGTGGGCGAGGGGGGCGATTTTCTGCGCCGTCGCAACCGCCGGCTTGCAGGCCGGATCGCCGCCAGGCGACCGGCCCAGGCCCAGTCCGTACAGCGCGGCGAAGCCGGCCAGCCCTCCGACCGCCACGGTGGCGATGACGAGGGGGACCCGGCGCGTGGCGGAGGGCGTCTTGTCGAGCATATCGTTTGTCATCCGGTCGCAGATATGGCTATCAGGGGCCTCTTAATACGGCTGGCCGCGTCCAGCAAACGTGCGGCAAATCAAGGCGTGAGCAGGGGATCATGAGCAACAAGATGTGGGGCGGCCGGTTCTCGGAACGTCCCGACGAGATCATGGAAGAGATCAACGTCTCCATCGACGTCGATCGTCACCTCTTCGCCCAGGACATTGCCGCGTCCAAGGCCCACGCTGCGATGCTTGCCAGCCAGGGCATCATCACGGGCTCTGATGCGAAAAATATCGGCAAGGGTCTAGACACGATTTTGTCAGAGATCGGCAAGGGCGGCTTCGAGTTCAAGCGCGCGCTCGAGGACATCCATATGAATGTCGAGAGCCGCTTGTCCGAGCTGATCGGCCCCGCCGCCGGCCGCCTGCACACCGCGCGCTCGCGCAACGACCAGGTCGCGACCGATTTCCGTCTCTATGTCCGCGATGTTCTCGACGAGACCGACGCGGCGCTCGCCGCGTTCCAGGCCGCGCTGGTCAATCGCGCGCTGGAGCATGCCGCCACCGTGATGCCCGGCTTCACCCATCTGCAGACCGCGCAGCCCGTGACCTTCGGCCATCATCTGCTCGCCTATGTCGAGATGGCCGCGCGCGATCGCGGCCGTTTCCAGGATGCGCGCAAGCGGCTCAATGAATCCCCGCTCGGCGCCGCCGCGCTGGCCGGCACCTCGTTCCCGATCGACCGCCACGCCACCGCGAAGGCGCTTGGCTTCGACCGTCCGATGGCGAACTCGCTCGATGCCGTCTCCGACCGCGACTTCGTGCTGGAGACATTGTCGGCCGCCTCGATCTGCGCCGTGCACATGTCGCGCTTTGCCGAGGAGATCGTGATCTGGACCTCGCCGCTGGTCGGCATGATCCGGCTCAGCGACAAGTTCACCACTGGCTCCTCGATCATGCCGCAGAAGCGCAATCCGGATGCCGCCGAGCTGGTGCGCGCCAAGACCGGCCGCGTCATCGGCGCGCTCAACGGTCTCCTGATCGTGATGAAGGGCCTGCCGCTCGCCTATCAAAAGGACATGCAGGAGGACAAGCAGGGCGCCATGGAGGGCTTTGCCGCGCTGTCGCTGGCGATCCGCGCCATGACCGGCATGGTCCGCGACCTCGTGCCTGACGAAGCCAAGATGAAGCTTGCTGCGGGCGAGGGCTATGCCACCGCGACCGACCTTGCCGACTGGCTGGTGCGGACGCTGAAAATGCCGTTCCGTGAAGCCCATCACGTCACCGGCCGCATCGTCGCCAAGGCCGCCGAGGGCGGCGTCGCGCTGCACGAGCTGCCGCTCAAGGAGATGCAGGCAATCGAGCCAAAAATCACCAAGGACGTGCTCGGCGTGCTCTCGGTCGAATCGTCGGTGAAGAGCCGCACCAGCTTCGGCGGCACCGCGCCGAAGAACGTGGCGTCGCAGGCCAAGGCCTGGGCGAAGCGGCTGGAAAAAGAGCGAAAATTGGGCTGAGGGGCAAAATTTCGCTTATGTTTCATGGTCATCCGGCTCTCGCCAGAGCGCGCCAATCTCTGTATGGTGCGCCCCGCGTAGTGGGGATTTCGTCGTGACGTCAAAGTTTCGCCCGGCCGGCTCGGGGTGGGCCATCATTGTCTTGAGCCTGACGGCGCTTGCGCTTGCCGGCTGCGGCCGCAAGGGCCCGCTGGATTTGCCGCCGACCGCCAACGCGCCCACGGCCAACGGTGCTGCGCCAACCGACACCGACACCGAGACCGAGGCCCAGAGGACGCCGAGCGTGTTCAATCCCACCTACGGTGCGGATGCCGCGCCCGCGGCGGCCAAGGGCAGGAAGAAACCGTTCATTCTCGATCCGCTCCTGGACGAACCTCCCGGCAAGAAATAAGCCGGGACAACCGAGCCTGCGTCATGAACCATTTCGACTATCGCAACGGCGTGCTGCACGCCGAGGCGGTGAACCTGTCCGAGCTGGCCGCAACGGTCGGCACGCCGTTCTATTGCTATTCGACCGCGACGCTGGAGCGGCACTATCGCGTCTTCACCGAGGCCTTCGCCGGCGAGAAGGTGCTGGTCTGCTACGCCATGAAGGCGAACTCGAACCAGTCGGTGCTGCGCACGCTGGCCAAGCTGGGCGCCGGCGCCGACGTCGTCTCCGGTGGTGAATTGAAGCGCGCGCTGGCCGCCGGCATTCCGCCGAATAAGATCCTGTTCTCCGGTGTCGGCAAGACCGAACAAGAGCTGCGCGCCGCGCTCGCCGCCGACATCCTCTGTCTCAACGTCGAATCCGAGCCCGAGCTCGAGCTGCTGTCGCGCCTGGCGACCGAGACGGGCAAGACCGCGCGCATCTCGCTCCGCGTCAATCCCGATGTCGACGCCGGCACCCACGCCAAGATTTCCACCGGCAAGTCCGAGAACAAGTTCGGCATCCCGATCGTGCATGCGCGAGAGGTCTATGCCCGCGCCGCCAAGCTCCCGGGCATCGAGGTGACCGGCACCGATGTGCATATCGGCAGCCAGATCACCGACCTTTCCGGCATGGAGACCGCCTTCCGCATCCTCTCCGAATTCGTGCAGACGCTGCGCGCCGATGGCCACAACATCAGCCACGTCGATTTCGGCGGCGGCCTCGGCATTCCCTATTACATGGACCGCGAAGCGCCGCCGGCGCCGGCCGCCTATGCCGCCATGGTCAAGCGCGTCAGCCACAATCTCGGCTGTACGCTGATGTTCGAGCCGGGCCGCATGATCGTCGGCAATGCCGGCATCCTGGTCGCCAAGGTGATCTATGTGAAGCATGGCGACGGCAAGAATTTCGTCATCATCGACGCCGCCATGAACGACCTCATCCGCCCGACGCTGTACGAGGCGCATCACGACATCCTGCCGGTGACGCAGCCCGCCAAGGGCGCCGCCACCATCATGGCCGATGTCGTCGGCCCGGTCTGCGAGACCGGCGACTATCTCGCGCTCGACCGCACGCTGCCGACGCCGGCGCCCGGCGATCTCATCGCCATCATGACCGCGGGCGCCTATGGCGCGGTGCAGGCCGGCACCTACAACACGCGGCCGCTGGTGCCGGAGGTGCTGGTGAAGGACGATCAGTACGCCGTGGTCCGCCCGCGCGTGGAGGTCGAGCAGCTGATCGCGATGGACACGCCGGCGCCGTGGCTGTGAGACGACGCCGGCTCAACAGCCGCGGTGTCGTCGCCGCGTAGGCGGGGACCCATAACCACAGGAAGTGGTTATGACTCGAAGCTGGTGACTCCGAGCCTTCGCCAAACACCCTCCTGTGGCTATGGGTCCCGGATCTGCGCTTCGCTTGTCCGGGACGACGAGCGGAGATTGGGATCGCTACTTCCCCGTCACCCCACCCTTCGCTCCACCCACCACAACGCCCGCCTTCTTCTCGATCGGCTTGATCGCCGCGGTGAAATCGGACTCGGCGCCTTCCGCGCTGATCACGGTCTCCCACAACCGCCCGACCGCGTCGGCGACCTCCATCGACAGGCCGAGCTGCTTCATCTCCTCGAGCGCCAGCCGCACGTCCTTCACCATCAACCCCGTGGCGAAGCCGAAGTCGAAGCTGCGCGGCAGCACGGCGCGCGGAAACTTGTCTCGGCTCGCGGTGTTCATGCCGGAGCCGGCATTGATGACGTCGATCATGACGGCGGGATCAAGCCCGGCCTTCACGCCCATCACGACCGCTTCCGAGGTCGCCACGATCGCGGTGGCCGACAGGAAATTGTTGGCGAGCTTCATGGTCTGCGCCGCGCCGGGCTTCTCGCCGATGAAGAACACTTTCCCGATCACGTCGAGGGCGGGCCTGAGCAGCTCGAACTCCGCCTTCGGCCCTGACACCATCACCGCCAGCGTGCCCTTCTCGGCACCGCCGACGCCGCCGGAGACGGGGCAGTCGATCTGCACGATGTTGCGCTTGGCGAGGAGGCCGTGAATTTTCACGGCCATCGCGGATCCGACGGTGGAGAGATCAATGAAGCGCTTTGCGCGGCTGCCCTCGATGACGCCGTTCGCTCCCGTTGCAACATCGAGCGAAGCCTGCAGCGAGGGCAGGCTCGCCATCACGGTCTCGACCTGGTCGGCGACGTCCTTCGGCGATGTCGCTGGCTTAGCGCCGAGCGCTTCGAGCTTGCCCGTCACCTCCTTGCGCGTGTCGAACACGACGAGCCCGTGTCCCGCCTCGATCAGCCGCCGCGCCATCGGGAAACCCATGTTTCCGAGCCCGATGAATCCGATGTCCATGGTGTTTCCTTGTGGTTGTTATTCGTTGGTGGTTGAACGTGAAGCGGCCATCATTCTCCGCTCGTCGTCCCGGGGCATCGCGAAGCGATGAGCCCGGGACCCATAACCACAGGGAGGTGTCGTTGCGCGGAAGCGGTCACTCCGAGTCCCGCTAACCACAGCTGCCTCTGGTTATGGGTCCCGGGTTCGCGCTACGCGCGCCCCGGGACGACAGCGGAGATTTTGACGACATCTCACGCCTTGCCGTCGATCTCCGCGAACACCTCGCGCGCGATGCGGAAGCTGTCGACGGCGGCGGGCATGCCGCCATAGATCGCGACCTGCATCAGGATCTCGCGGATCTCCTCGCGGCTGACGCCATTGGTCAGCGCGCCCTTCAGATGCGCGCGAAACTCGTGCTGGCGGTTGAGGATCGCGATCATGGCGATGTTGAGCATGCTGCGGGTCTTGCGCGGCAGCTCCTCGCGGCCCCACACCGTGCCCCAGCAATATTCGTTCAGCATCTCCTGGAACGGGCGGTTGAAATCGTCGACGTTCTTCAGTGCGTTGTTGACATAGGCCTCGCCCAGCACCGCTTTGCGGACTTCCAGGCCCTTGTCGTGCATCTTCTTGTCCATGGCGTTTCCTCTCTTGTCCCTCGGGGCGGCGCGGAAATTACGGGGTTGCCGCGGGCCAGTCACGTCCTCGTGTTATGCGGGAAAAGGGGTGTCTCCCGTGCCGGAACGGATGCCTCAGTGCTGCCGTTGTGATAGGCTTCTCTACCGGGCAACCTGGAGAGTTGATTGAACGGCGTCACCCCCGACCCGTCAGACCCGATCCGCAACAGCGATGCTCTGTCGCGGCTGAAGCTGGCGCAGGCCCTCGATCGGGCCATTTATGCCATCGCGTGGGAGCGTGCCTGGCCGAATTTGGCGCGGCTTCTGACCGTCGTCGGGCTGTTCCTGGTGGTGTCCTGGGCCGGCCTCTGGCTGGCGCTGCCGTTCATTGCCCGTGCCATCGGTCTCGTCGTTTTCGCCGGCATCGCCATTGCCGTCCTGTTTCCCTTGATTCGCTTCCGCTGGCCGAGCCGCGAGGAGGCACTCAGCCGGCTCGATCGTGGCTCCGGCATCCGTCATCGCCCGGCCACGACGCTGACGGACACGCTGTCCTCGCAGGACCCGGTCGCACAGGCGCTGTGGCAGGCGCAGCGCGAGCGTACGCTGGCCTCGCTCAAGCGCATCCGCGCCGGTCTGCCGCATCCGCGGCTCGCGCTGCATGATCCCTGGGCGCTGCGCGCGCTGGTCATGGTGATGCTGGTCGCGACCTTCTTCGCCGCCGGCGATGAGCGCGCGATGCGGCTCGGGGCCGCTTTCGACTGGAACGGCGTGCTGGCGCCGGCCAATGTTCGCGTCGATGCCTGGGTCACTCCGCCGCTTTACACCGGCAAGCCGCCGGTCATCCTGTCGGCCGCCAACAAGGAGGCCGCGGCGGTGCCCGCCGCCGGCCCGCTTGCCGTTCCCGCCGGCTCAACCCTGATCGTACGCTCCTCCGGCGGCAGCCTGGATGTCGTCGTCTCCGGCGGCCTCAAGGAGGCCGCTCCCGCGGAAGCCGCGCCCAAGGGCACCAACGAGAAGCATTTCACCATCACCGCAGACGGCACCGCGCATGTCCGCGCGCCCTCCGGCCAGCCGCAATGGGCGTTTGCGGCAACGCCGGACCGTGCACCGACGATCGCGCTCGCCAAGGATCCCGAGCGCCAGGCGCGCGGCGGGCTCCAGCTCTCCTACAAGATCGAGGACGATTACGGCGTCACCGGCGCGGATGCGCAGATTGCCTTGCGCCCCGCCGACGCCAAGGATGGCAGCAAGGATAGCAAGGATTCCGACGGCAAGCCCGCGGCGCGGCCGCTGTTCCAGCCACCGCAATTCCCGCTCGTGCTGCCGAACGCGCGCACCCGCAACGGCGTCGGCCAGACGGTGAAGGACCTCAGCGAGGACCCCTATGCCGGAGCCGACGTCACGCTGACGCTCACCGCCAAGGACGAGGCCGGCAACGAGGCCAGGAGCGAACCCTTCAACATGCGCCTGCCCGAGCGTCTGTTCACCAACTCGCTCGCGCGCGCGCTGATCGAGCAGCGCCGCATCCTCGCGCTCGACGCCAACAGGAATTCCGACGTCTACACCGCGCTCGACGCGCTCATGATCGCACCCGAATTGTTCACGCCGGATGCCGGCTGCTATCTCGGCCTCCGGAGTCTGGCGAGCCAGCTCGAGGCCGCCCGCACCGACGATGCGCTGCGCAACGTGGTGGCGAGCATGTGGGCCTTCGCGACGACCATCGAGGATGACGGCGTCGCCGGCAGTGTCAACGCCGCGCTGCGCTCGGCGCAGGATGCGCTCAAGGCGGCGCTGGACCGCGGAGCCAGCGAGGACGAGCTCAGGGTGCTGACGCAGAAGCTGCGTGAGGCCATGGCCGGCAAGGTGCGCGATCTCGCCCGCCGCGCCGAGCAGAATCCGCTCGGCGCCCGGCAGCCGTTCCCGGCGGAGGTCCAGCTCATCCTCGACAAGGCAGTCGAGCTGCGACAAAAGACCCAGCATGCGACGCCCGAGCAGCTCGCCGAGCTGGCGCAGCAGCAGGACGTCTTGCGCGAGCAGCTTCAGGCCTATCGCAAATCGGCGAACAGCCGTGCCAACAAGGCGGGGGACGACAAGACCAACCAGTTTACGCGGGACCGGAAATGCGGAAGCTAGCACCCGTGCCAGTCTTGAAGGCGATGTCGATCGCCTGCCTCGCCATGCTGTTGGGCGGCGTCTCGCCGGCCGCGGCTCAGCTGGATCAGGATCCCGATGCGCTGCTCGACAGCGCGGAAAAGGCGATGCAGGAATCCGGCGACAGCCTCAGGCAGAAGGAATCCGGGAAGAGCCTGAACAACCAGTCCGACGCCATTCAGAAGCTCGAGGAGTACAAGCGCGCCACGGAAAGAAGCCAGTCGTCCAATCGCGATCGTTCCGTCATCACGCAGCGCGATCTGGATGACCTGCTGCGGCAGATCGAGAAGGCGGCGCGCGAGGGCAACAAAGAGGCGGCCCAGCGCATGCTCGAGCAGCTCGCGCAGATCATGGAAAATCTCCAGATGGCGCAGCCCGGGCAGTCCGGCGAGAGCGACATGGAGCAGGCGCTGAACGAGCTCAGCGACATGATCCGCAAGCAGCAGCAATTGCGCGACAAGACTTTCAAGCAGGGCCAGGATTCCCGGCGTGACCGCTCGCGCGGCAAGCCGCAGGGCGACCAGTCGATGTCGGACCTGCAGCAGGATCAGCAGTCGCTGCGCGACCGCCTGAAGAAGCTGCAGGACGAGCTCGCCAAGCGCGGCCTCGCGCAGAAGGGACAGAAAGGCCAGAAGGGTCAGCAGGGTCAGAAAGGGCAGCAGGGCGATCCGGGCCAGAGCGGCGATCAGGACGGCGACCAGGGCGATGATGACGGCAGCCTCGATGCCGCCGACGGCGCCATGGGCGATGCCGGCTCGAAGCTCGGCGAAGGCAATGCCGATGGCGCCGTGGACTCGCAGGGCAAGGCCCTCGACGCGATGCGTAAGGGCGCGCAGAAGATGGCCGAGGCGATGCAGCAGGGCGATGGCGACGGGCAGGGCGATGGTCCCGGCAATCGGGCCGGCCGGCAGCAAAGCGGCGGCAATCAGACCGATCCGCTGGGCCGCCCGCTTCACGGCCGCGATCTCAGCGACGACTACACCGTCAAGATCCCGGGCGAGATCGACGCCCAGCGCGTCCGCCGCATCCTCGAAGAGCTCCGCCGCCGCCTCGGCGACAGCTCGCGCCCGCAGATCGAGCTCGATTACATCGAGCGGCTGCTGAAGGATTTTTGAGGCGAAGTCGCCACAAGCTCACTGTCATCGCCCGGCTTGCCGCCTTCGCTGAAGCTTCGGCGTGCCAGCGCCGTGTGGGCCTCGGCGTAGCCTTGGCGGAGCCGGGACCGAGCGATCCAGTATTCCAGAGACAGCAGTGACTAAGTCGATAGGCCGCGGCGTACTGGATGCCCCGGTCCCGGCTCCGCGATGCTACGCCGGGCCCACGCGGGTACTCGGCCGGCGAAGCGTCAGCGAAGACGGCAAGCCGGGGCATGACAGCGGTATGTGTGGTTAGGGTTGCCCGCCACTACCCCTTCTTCGCCGCCAGCGCATCCGCCACCGCGGTGCGGATGTCGGCGACCGAGAACGGTTTTGTCACGACGTCGTGCACCAGCGCATTGAGGTTCGAGGCGCGCTCGCGCTGGTCGGCAAAGCCTGTCATCAGCAAGATGGTCAGATCGGGAAAATCGCGCGCGGCGGAGAGCGCCAGCGCGATGCCGTCCATGATAGGCATCTGGATGTCGGTGAGCAGCAGGTCGAAGGCGCCGTCCTCGCGGGTCAGGATCTCCAGCGCCTCGGCGCCGTCCTGCGCGGTGACCGTTTCGTGCCCGTCCATGGCGATGGCGCGCGCCACCAGCGTGCGCATCGAATCTTCGTCATCGGCGATCAAGATCTTCGGCATGGGACCAACTTTCGGACCAACCTCGGTACCGGGCGGCGCGATTATACGCTGCCGCCGGCAATGTCGCGCCGGTTGAAGAAGCGAACGTCGATATTGCGGCCTTCCGGCGGCGGCGAGGCCAGGCGGGAGCGGAAGAAGGCGCGCTCGCCGGGCCGCAGCACGGTCTGCTCCAGCACCGTATTCCAGGCGTAGATCTCCGCGCCTTGCCCGTCGCGCACGGCAAAGCGCAGCCGCGGAATGTCGAGCGGCTTCTTGCCCTCGCCGACGATCACACCCTCGATCACCAGCACCTGCTTACCGTCCACGGTCTCGCTGGACAGCTTCACGTCCTTGAAGGCGAGCCCCCGCAGGTTCACCTCGAGCCCGACCATCTTGTAGAAAGCGGCGGTCTGCGGCAGCAGCCGCACCATGTCGCCGCGCCAGATCACCAGCGCCAGAACCAGCGCGCCCATGGCGGCGCAGGCGGTCGGCAGGCCGAAATGGGATTTTTTGGGCGACGCGGTAGCGATTGGACGGCTCACCCGCGCGCCGCGGCGGCCGAACAAGCCGCGGAACCAGGACTGGTGCTGCGCGCCGACGACCTCCTCCTCGGCTTCCCGGGCGGCCGCGGACCACTCGTCTTCGGTTTCCTTGGCCTCTTCGTCGGGCCAGTCGCTGGCAATCGAGGGGCTGTCGACGACGGGCGCATCAGTGGCGCCGTCGTCCTTGGCATAGGAGTTCCATTGCTCGGCAAGATCGGTCTGGTCGTCGGCCTGGCTGGCCGCGGCCATGGCCGGGATGGATGCCTCCTCGATGGCATCCTCGGCATGGGCGATCCAGGTCTCCTTGCAGCGGGAACAGCGGACCGCCCGTCCGTTCGCCCCAAGGCTCGCAAGCTTGATGGCGTAGGATGTCATACAATGGGGGCAGACGATATGCATGGACGAGCCTGACGATGACCGCGTCGGGGAGAGCCGCGCGGCAAGGATGCTACGATGTATGCTACAGCGCGACCGTTAACGAACCGGAAACCATAACGGCGGCAAAACCCGTTGGTCGCGTATGGCGGAGCGCAGCAGTGCGACCCGCGTCCCCTCTCGAACGGAGCTGAGCTTGGTTCGGTTCGAAAATGTCGGATTGCGTTACGGTCTGGGGCCGGAGATCCTGCGCGACCTCAGCTTCCAGATCCCGGCGCATTCGTTCCAGTTTCTTACCGGCCCCTCCGGTGCCGGCAAGACCTCGCTGCTGCGCCTGTTGTTCCTGTCGCACCGACCGACGCGGGGACTCGTCAATCTGTTCGGCCACGACATCTCGCGTCTCGGCAAGGACGAGATCGCCGATTTGCGCAAGCGCATCGGCATCGTGCTCCAGGATTTCCGCCTGCTCGATCACATGACGACCTATGAGAACGTGGCGCTGCCGTTCCGCGTCATGGGCCGCAGCGAGTCGAGCTATCGCAAGGAGGTGATCGACCTGCTGCGCTGGGTCGGGCTCGGCGACCGCATGGACGCGCTGCCGCCGATCCTGTCGGGCGGCGAGAAGCAGCGCGCGGCGATCGCGCGCGCCGTCATCTCGCGGCCGCAACTGCTGCTCGCGGACGAGCCGACCGGCAGCGTCGATCCGACGCTCGGACGCCGCCTGCTGCGGCTCTTCATCGAGCTCAACAAATCGGGCACCGCCGTCATCATCGCGACCCACGACATCGGCCTGATGGACCAGTACGAGGCCCGGCGGCTGGTGCTGCACCAGGGACGGTTGCACGTCTATGAGTAGGACCGACGAGCGCGGCGTGTTGGTCGACCTCGGACAGGAGCGTCCGCAGCTTCCGGCCAACGCGCGCAACATGTCGCCGATCGTGCCGCGGGCCTCGATCCAGGGCCGCGCGCTGGTCGCCGTCGTCGCCATCATGACCTTCCTCGCATCGATGACCACGGGCACGGTGCTATTGGTGAGCGCCTCCGCCGCGGAATGGCAGTCGGACGTCGCCAGCGAAATCACCATCCAGGTTCGCCCGCAGGCCGGCCGCGATCTCGAACGCGACACCGCGGCGGTGACGGAGGCGATGCGTGCGCAAGCCGGCGTCGTCGAGGTCAAGCCGTTCACCCGGGAGGAGAGCGGCAAGCTGCTGGAGCCCTGGCTCGGCACCGGGCTGTCGATGGACGACCTGCCGGTGCCGCGCATGATCATCGCGCGTGTGCAACCCGGCACGCTGCTCGATCTCGGCGTCTTGCGCGCGCGCGTGACCCAGGTCGCGCCAAGTGCCAGCGTCGACGATCACCGCGCCTGGATCGAGCGGATGCGCTCGATGACCAACGCCACCGTGCTCGCCGGCCTCGGCATCCTCGCGCTGGTCATCATCGCCACCATCATCTCGGTCTCGTTCGCGACCCGTGGCGCCATGGCGGCGAACCGTCCGATCGTCGAGGTGCTGCATTTCGTCGGCGCCGGCGACCGCTACATCGCCAATCACTTCCTGCGTCATTTCCTGAGGCTGGGCCTCGAGGGCGGCGTGATCGGCGGCGGCGCCGCCATGCTGGTGTTCGGCTTCTCCGAGTCGATCGCCGGCTGGTTTTCCGGTACCCCCGTCGGCGACCAGTTCGCGGCGCTGCTAGGCACCTTCTCGCTGCGGCCATCCGGTTACATCGTGCTCGCGGCCCAGGCCGTGCTGATCGGCGCCATCACCGCGGTGGCCTCGCGCCAGACCCTGTTTGCGACGTTGAACGATGTGGATTGAGTTCTTTCTTCCGTTCTCCCGCAGGAGAGGGCGAAGAAGCCGGACTCCACTTCGCCTCAAAACCTTTTAAAATCACCTCAGGGAAGGGATCACCGACATCATATGACCTCGCCGACCGACGATCGATCGCCGAACCTGCCGCGCGGCTGGCTGCGCGCGGCATTGGTGTCGACGATTGCGCTCGCCTTCGTCGGCGCGGCGGCGGGCTTCATCGCGTTCCTGTCGCAATTGCGCGGCGCCGAGATCGCCCCAAGCCGCAAGGCAGACGGCATCGTGGTCCTGACCGGCGGCTCCTCGCGGGTGTCGGACGCGATGGAGCTGCTCGCTGCCGGCTACGGCAGGCGGCTCCTGATCTCCGGCGTGCACCCGACGTCGACGGCGAGCGACATCTCCCGGACGTTGCCGGAGAACCAGTCCTTCATGACCTGTTGTGTCGATCTCGACCGCACCGCGCTCTCGACCCGCGGCAATGCGGCGGAGGCGCGGCGCTGGGCCGACGGCCGTCGGTTCAAATCGCTGATCGTGGTCACCTCGAACTATCACATGCCGCGCGCGCTGGTGGAATTCTCGCATGCGATGCCGCAGACGACGTTGATCCCATTCGCGGTGGTCGGCGACAAATGGCGCGAGGAGCCGTGGTGGACCTCGGCGTCCACCTTGCGGCTGCTGCTGTCGGAATATGTCAAGTACGTCGCGGCCGAGCTCAGGGTGCGGCTGGAGGATTTCGGGATTGACCTTTCGCCCGAGATGTCGGAGCAGCCTGCAGGTCATCAGCCAAAGCGGCCCGCCACCGCCCAAGCCAATTAACAAGCCAAATTGATCGGCAAATTAATCGGCAAAATAATCGGATCGTCGATGTTCCTGATTTTCCTGCGCTCGCTCGTGTTCAACGTGCTGTTCTACGCCGTGCTGGTCTGCCTCGCGATCATGGCGCTGCCGACCTTCGCATTGCCGCCGCGCGCCATGCTGACGGTTGCGGAATGGTGGGCCAAGGCGACGCTGGTCCTGATGCGCGTGGTCTGCAACATCAAGGTCGAATTCCGCGGGGTCGAGAAGATACCGCAGGGGCCGCTGGTGATCGTGGCAAAGCACCAGTCGTTCTGGGAGACGTTCGTGTTGCCCGGATTCTTCAATCGTCCGATCTTCATCCTCAAGCGTCAGCTCATGCAGATTCCGGTGTTCGGCCAGTTCCTGGTCAAGACCGGGATGATCGCGATCGACCGCAAGGCCGGCGTGAAGGCGCTCTTGGACATGACGCGGCGGGCGCGCGAGGCGGTGCGCTCGGGCCGGCAGCTCGTGATCTTTCCGGAAGGCACGCGCCGCGCGCCGGGCGCGCCGCCCGACTACAAGACCGGCTTCGCGCAGATCTATTCGTCCTGCGGCGTGCCGTGCCTGCCGATCGCGCTCAACTCCGGCCTGTTCTGGCCCCGCCGCACCTTCATGCGCTATCCCGGTACGCTCGTGGTGGAATTCCTCGATCCGTTGCCGTCAGGCCTGCCGAAGGATGAGTTTCTCTCCCGTGTGCAAACGGCCATCGAAGAGGCAACCAGCCGCCTCGTCGAAGCCGGCCGCAAGGAGCAGGAGCAATTGATCGGTGCCTCGCCGAGTTACGCCCCGTCGGAGAGCTAGCGGCTCTCTCGATCATCGGGAGCCGGCGGGTGCAGGGAATGCGCATCGCCATGCAGCATGGTCGCGAGCTGATGCAGCTGGGCGTCGCGAAAGCCTTCGGCCTCGATCGCCTTCACCGTCGCGGTGACATAGTCGCGATTGGCGCCGGACTGGCCGTGGCCCTGGACGACATGGCGGTGCTGCTCGGCGAGCGAGAGGCGGCCGGCATATTGCACATGGCCGCGGTCGACGACATAGGCGAGCGCGGAGACGCGCTGGCGCGCATCGTTCTCCAGCCACACCGAGCGCATCACCTCGCGATAGACCGAGGTGACCTGCTCGCGCGCCCGCAAATACGCGACGACCCCTGTGCGGTTCTTTTCAGCGACACGGAAGGCGATGCCGCGGCAGGCGCCGCCGCGGTCGAGCCCGAGCACCAGGCCCGGCTTCTCCGGCGTGCCGCGATGGACGAAGGAATAGACGCAGAGCGCCCGGTGCTCGCCGACCAGCCGCGCCGGGACGCGCTCCTCGAAGTCGAAGCCCGGTCGCCACATCAGCGAACCGTAGCCGAACACCCAGAGGTCGCCCGTGGCTGTCGTGACGGAGGGGAGGGTGATTTCGGACATTTCGGGCACGGCTACCAGAACCGCGCCCCCAAGCGAAGTGAATTCTCCGCCTTTCGTCGGGGGCTGGCCTCGCTTACATTTGCCAAAATCTGGGGCCAAAGGGTCGCCGCATGTCCAATATGACCGTTGCCGCAGGCCGCCGTTCCCCTTGGGGCCTTTTCATCGCCCCCCTCCTCGTCCTGATCCTCGCCGTCGCCTGGAGCTGCTTCTGGTTCTATGCGGCCTCGCAGGCCGAAGTGGCCGCCGACGCCTGGCGGGCACAGGAGGCCAAGTCCGGCCGCATCTATGATTGCGCCAAGCGCTCGATCGCCGGATTCCCGTTCCGCTTCGAGGTCCAGTGCTCCGGTGCCAGCGTCGCCCTGGTCTCGCAGAACGCCAGCAAGACGCCGTTCACGGCCAAGCTCGACAACATCCTGGTCGTTGCGCAGGTGTACGATCCCAAGCTCGTCATCGCCGAATTCTCAGCGCCCGCGACGCTGACCGACGGTGTCACGCAAAACACCTTCGTGGTGAACTGGAGCAAGGGCCGCAGCAGCGTGGTCGGCCTGCCGGCGGTGCCGGACCGCGCCTCGATCGTGTTCGACGATCCCAACATCAATCGTCTCGACGGCAGCATGCAGGTGCCGCTCGCGCGTGCCAAGCAGGTCGAGCTGCACGGGCGCCTCGCGGACGGATCGCCAGCCGATCATCCCGTGATCGAGACCGTGCTCCATGTCGCGCAGGGCAGCATCCAGGGCGTTCATCCCTTGCTCGCCGAGCCGTTCGAGGCGGACACGCGCGCCAAGATCACCGGCCTCTCCGACCTGACGCCAAAGCCCTGGCCGCAGCGCTTCCGCGAGATCCAGGCCGCCGGCGGTCATATCGAGATCGTGCAGTCGCGGATCCAGCAGGGCGAGATGATCGCGGTTGCGGCCGGCACGCTTGGCCTCTCCGCCAATGGCCGGCTCGACGGCGAACTGCAGATGACGGTGACGGGCCTCGAGCGCGTGATCCCCGCGCTCGGCATCGAGAAGATGCTGGAGGAGGGCGTGCCGCAGGCAACGCTCGATCGCGTCGCGCCCGGCGTGAAATCGCAGGACCTCAACAATCTGTTCGGCGCGCTCGACCGAGCCGTGCCCGGCCTCGGCAAGGTGATCAAGCAGAACGCCAATGCCGGCGTTGCCGCCGGCATCAACTCGATCGGCACCGAGAGCACGCTGGAAGGCAAGAAGGCGAGGAGCTTCCCGCTGAAATTCGTCGACGGCGCCGTGCTGCTCGGCCCGGTCAAGGTCGGCCAGATCCCGCCGCTGTATTAGAGCGTGGGCTGAGTTCACCACGTGATCAACGGCGCACGATGCAGCCAGGCATCGGCGCGCAGTTGATCCAGGACGAAGGTCGCAACGTCCTGTCGCGATATGCTTCCTCCACGGAAGTCGGAGAGGTCCGTCAGGGCTCGGACCGAGCCGCGGCCGGGCTTGTCGTTCAGGACTGAGGGCCGAACGAGAACCCAGTCGAGCCCGCTGTTTCTGACGATGGCCTCCTGGCGGTTTTTGTCGGCGTACACCTTGCGCAAGAGCAGCGGGAAAATCAGATTGTCGAAAACAAACCCGCCATGGCCGGCGCTATCACCTGCGCCAATTCCGGTGATGCAGACGAGGCGCGAGACTTGTTGCGCCTTCATCGTATTCACAAGCATGCGTGTCGCCGCCGAGAGCAGCGTCACCTCGCGGAACGGGCTCGCCGGTGTGCCGAGTGCGCTGACAACGGCATCACGGCCCTTGAGTGCCTGACGCAAGGCGATCTCGTCGCGGGCATCGCCGATGATGAGATTGGCACCCTTCAGATCACACGCTTTCTCGCCAGAACGCACGAGCGCCGCGACGTCGTACCCTCGCGCCACCGCCTGGTTGACGATCAGGCGGCCGGTGGCGCCGGTCGCGCCAAGGATCAGTATCTTCGGTGGGACAGTCCGGATGTTGTCGGTTTCGGAGTCTTGCATGGTCGTGACCTCGGAATGCGGGACGTCTCCGTTGAGGCCGCCCCCTGGTTCATGTTCGTTGTGACGATCAGAGCTTGCCTTCCGCGAGCAGCTCGCGGGCCCTTGGCTGATGCCGCTGCCGTCAGGCCGAAGCCGTGATCTCAGAGACGAAGTCGCGATAGGAGCGCAGCGGACGGCCGAGGAGAGTGTTCAGACGCTCGACGTCGCCGGCATTGGGGATCATTCCGTCGGTGAGGAAGCGCTCGCTCATCAGCCGCATGTCGAAGGCCATCCAGCTCGGCATGAACTGCCTGAGGTTCTTTTCGAAGCCGGCAGGATCGTCACCCGGATATGCGATCGTGCGACCCAGCACCTCCGACCAGATGGCGGCAGCCTTCGCGCCGGTCAGTGTGTCCGGACCGACGAGATTGATCCGGTCGGGCGGAAGTGATGCGCCGGACTTGTCGCGGCGGACGAGCTCGATGGCCGCGATTTCACCGATGTCGCGGGCGTCGATCATCGCCAGTCCTTTGCCGCCGATCGGCATGGGGTAGACGCCGTATCCGCTCACCACGTCCTTGATCGTGAGATCGTTGTTCATGAAGTAGGCGGGGCGCAGGATGGTGGCGTTGAAGCCCATCTGCTCGATCATCCGCTCGACGCCGAACTTGCCCGCGAAGTGCGGCACGTTCACGTACAGATCGCTGTGGATCACCGACAGATAGACGAGCCGCTCGACGCCAGCTTCTCGCGCAATGTTGAGGGCGATCAGCGCCTGGGTGAATTCGTCCGCTACCACGGCGTTGAGCAGGAACAGGGTGGAGACGCCTGAGAACGCACTGCGCAGCGAGTCAACGTCCAGGAGGTCGCCCTGCACGACGTTGACGCCCGGCGGCAGGTTGGCCTTTGCAGGATCGCGGACGAGGGCGCGAACATCGGCGCCGCGCTTGACGAGCTGTTCAACGACTTGGCGGCCGACATTGCCGGTGGCGCCGGTCACGAGGATGGTCATGGGTTCACTCCGGGGTGGGTTGCTGGACACCCCCGCAAATTAGTGACCCACGTGCGGGCCGATAGACGCTATATTTGGACAGACCGTCTCATTGGTGGAACATATGGATCTGCTCGCACTCGCCGATTTCAACCTTGTCGCCCGTCACGGCGGGTTCGGACGGGCCGCCCGGGCTGCCGGCCGCCCGAAGGCGACGCTCTCGCGCCGGGTCTCCGAGCTGGAGGGCAGCCTTGGCTTGCGCCTCTTCGAGCGCGGAAGCCGCACGCTGAAGCTCACCGAGGAAGGGCGGGCGCTCTATGAGCGGACGGGAACATTGCTCGCCGAACTCGACGAGACGGCGGCGGCGATCGCTTCAGGCGGTGCCAAGCCGCGAGGCAGCTTGCGGATCAGCGCGCCTCTGCTTTTCTCGCAAACTGCGATGGGAAAGCTGGCCGCTGCGTTCGCTCTGAAATATCCGGAGGTGCGGCTCGAGGTCACGACGGAAGACCGCGCCGTCGACATGATCGAGGAAGGCTATGACCTCGTGATCCGCGTCAATCCCGACCCCGACGAAACCCTTGTCGGACGAATCCTGATGCGCGATCGGCTGGTCGTGGTCGCGAGCCCCGACCTCAGTCGCCCTGCGTACGATCTTGCCGTTCCGACCGTGGTGCGTGGTGCGAGCGATCTGACATCGGCGTGGGAGGTGAAGTCTTCGATCGGAAACTCACGGATCTCGACCGATCCGGTGCTTCGCCTGTCCTCGATCGTTATGGTTCGCGATGCGGTCCGCGCAGGCGTGGGCGCCGCTCGCCTTCCTGTGTCGCTTGTGAGTCACGACCTGGCGGCCGGCAAGCTCGTCCACTGGGGTGATGTCGACGGACCGGAGATCGTCCTCTGGGCGCTGTACCCTTCGCGCCGGCTGCTCAGCGCTCGCGTATCCGCGTTCCTCGACTTTCTCAAGGAAGCCTTTCCCTCGGGGACGCCGGGTGAGCTCGCGGCCTTCATCGACTAGGTCAAGGGAGCAGATCGAGATCGCTCCGCGCTGGCGCCATCCAAGCTACGAACTCACGGCTTGTTGCCGAGCTGCCCATGCTGACGGCCGAAATCCGCGGCCGCCGAATCCTGGCCGATCTCGACGATGCCGCGGCGGATGGCGCGGGTGCGGGTGAAATGGTCGAACAGGGCTTCGCCGTCGCCGCGGCGGATCGCGCGGGTCAGTTTTGCGAGGTCCTCGGTGAAGGTGCCGAGCATCTCCAGCACGGCCTCCTTGTTGGCGAGGAAGACGTCACGCCACATCGTCGGGTCGGAGGCCGCGATGCGGGTGAAATCGCGGAAACCGCCGGCGGAGAACTTGATCACCTCGGACTCCGTCACCTGCGCCAGCTCGTCGGCGGTGCCGACGATGGTGTAGGCGATCAGATGCGGCAGATGGCTGGTGATCGCGAGCACGAGATCGTGATGGTCCGGCGTCATCACCTCGACCTTGGCGCCCATCGCCGCCCAGAAGGCGCGCAGGCGATCAGTCGCGGCCGCGTCGACGCCTTCCGGCGGGGTGAGGATGCACCAGCGATTGATGAAGAGCTCGGCGAAACCTGAATCCGGCCCCGAATGCTCGGTGCCCGCCACGGGGTGCGCCGGCACGAAATGAACGGTCTTCGGCAGATGCGGCGCCATGTCCCTGACGATGGCGCCCTTGACCGAGCCGACGTCGGAGACAACAGCGCCGGGCTTCAGATGCGCGGCGATCTCCTGCGCGACCTCGCCGCAGGCGCCGACGGGAATGCAGAGGATGACGAGATCGGCATCCTTCACCGCTTCCGCATTGGTCGCCACGACCTGATCGACGATCCCGAGCTCCATCACCCGCGCGCGGGTCTTCTCCGAGCGCGCGGTGGTGACGATTTCGCCCGCCAGGCCCTGGAGCTTCGCAGCGCGCGCGATCGAGCCGCCGATCAGGCCGAAGCCGATCAGCGCGACGCGCTGGAAGTGCGGTGCGCTGCTCATTTGCCGGCCATGAAGTCGCGCAAGCCGTCGACCACGAGGCGGTTGGCCTCCTCGGTGCCGATGGTCATGCGCAGCGAATGCGGCAGGCCGTAATTCTTCAAGCCGCGCAGCACGAGGCCCCGCTTGGTCAGGAAGGCGTCGGCGTCATCCGCGGTCCTGCCGTTGTCGGTCGGGAAATGGATCAGCACGAAATTGGCGACGCTCGGCGTCACCTTCAGCCCAAGCTTGCCGATCTCCTCGGTCAGCCAGTTGCGCCAGGTCTCGGTGAATTGCTTCGACATCGCCTGGTGCGCAGTGTCCTCGATCGCGGCGACCGCGGCATACATTGCCGGCGTCGACACGTTGAACGGGCCGCGGATGCGGTTGACCGCGTCGATGATGTGCTCGGGGCCGAACATCCAGCCGATGCGCAGTGCCGCGAGGCCGTGGATCTTGGAGAAGGTGTGCGTCACCACCGTATTCTCGGTGGTAGCGACCAGCTCGATCCCCATCTCGTAGTCGTTGCGCGAGACGTAGTCGCAATAGGCGGCATCGAGCACCAGCAGCACGTGCGACGGCAGGCCGGCGCGCAGGCGCTTGACCTCGTCGAACGGCACATAGGTGCCGGTTGGATTGTTGGGGTTGGCGAGCCAGACCAGCTTGGTCTTCGGCGTCACCGCCTTGAGGATGGCGTCGACGTCGCAGGTGAGGTTGGTCTCCTGCGCGACGACGTTCTTGGCGCCCACCGCCATGGTCGCGATCGGGTAGACCAGGAAGCCGTGCGTGGTGGAGATCGCCTCGTCACCCTGGCTGAGATAGGTGTGGGCGAGCAGATTGAGGATCTCGTCCGAGCCGGCGCCGCAGATGATGCGGTTCGGGTCGAGCCCGAAGGAGCGGCCGATCGCCTCGCGCAGCACGCGCGAGGTTCCTTCCGGATAGTCTTCCAGGTGATCCGCCACGCGCTTGAACGCCTCGATCGCCTTGGGCGAGGGCCCGAATGGCGTCTCGTTGGCCGACAGCTTGAACACCTTGCGGCCCGGCTCGGCGACCGGGCTCTTGCCGGGCGTGTAGGGCGCAATATCGAGAATGCCGGGATTCGGCACGGGGCGGGACATCTTGAACTCCGAAAATGGCGGGGCGCGGCGCGTGGTTTACGATTTCGCCCCGGTCGGGGGCACCGTATAGCGCGTTGCGTGGCTGCCGACGAGGGCTGTAGAGCGCACCGAGGCCCCCGCCTCGATCAGGGCAGCCCTGATTTTGTCGATGCTGGTCGCGCTCGTGACCGAGACCAGCAGCGCCGCGCCGTCGAAGGCGGTATCAGGCACCGCCACGATCTCGGCGAGCGGCGACAGGGCGCGCGCGACCTCGGCGTTCCACCCGGACACGCGGACGCTGAAGGTCTCGACCTCCGTCACCAGGGCGCTGTCGGCGACGCGCGAGATCGCGAACACCGGCAGTGCGGCCGGATGATCGGCGCGCTCGACGAAGGGCATCCGCGCGATGATTTTTGGCGCGCCTTCCGTTTCGAGCAAGAGCCACCATGGCGTGCGGCTGGACGTCGCCGAGACCAGCGCCAGATCCCCCTTGGATTTCGCCACCGCCTCGACTGCGGCCTGTGCGCTGAAATGCGCGACGTAAGGCACCGTGAAGCCGAAATGGAAGCGCGCGGAATCGCGCATCGCCGGCTCACTCGCCGAGATGTCGGCATGCACCGAGAACGGTGCCTGCACGTAAGTGAACGTCGAGATGATGACGCGCCAGATGCTCTCGACCGTGTCGAGCGGCAGGATGCCGCGATGGCGCTGCACGATCTCGCGCATCATGGCGGCCTCGCGCGCCGGGCGGAACGCCGAGCCGACCTCCTGGGTCTGCTTCACCTGGATCAGGCGGTCGATGATGTCGCCGCGCTGCATCAGCAGGCGATGCATGCCCTCGTCGATCGCGTCGATCTCCTTGCGCAGTTCCTGGAGCGATGGTGGCGCGGGCGGACGTTGGGACATGTCTGGCTGTCGATGGTTTCGATGGGGGATGTCCTGATTAGGCAGTCAGGGCAGCGAAAGCAAAGAGAAATCACGTCCTTTTCGGACGACGCGTGAGAGACGAATTGGGCCGATCCGGGCCGCGACTTGACGAAAACCGCCCAAGACGGTAGCTTTTGCCCGTTCCGTGGTCATTTGAGCCGGCCGGCTTGCAGCCACGTTAAAAAACTCGCTAAACAGGCCGGGGACGCTTCCGATCCCGGCCGAACCTATCGTTCAGGCCGGGTTTTTCATGGCCTGATGCAAGTGGCGATCACGCGTTTGATCGCAAACGAGGTCGATGGTCAGATGGGTGGCGTCAAGTCGATACCGAGTCCTGCGATCAGCGCCGACGAGCGGTCGCACGAGGTGGATCATCCAAGCTCGCAGATCGCGCATTTCGGCGCCGAGCAGCCGCTGCGGCTCGATTGCGGCGTCGATCTCACCCCGTTCCAGATCGCCTACCAGACCTATGGCGAGCTCAACGCCGATCGCTCCAACGCGGTGCTGATCTGCCATGCGCTGACCGGCGACCAGCATGTCGCCAACGTGCATCCCGTCACCGGCAAGCCCGGCTGGTGGGAGACGCTGGTCGGCCCCGGCCGACCCATAGATCCCAAGCACTACTTCATCATCTGCTCCAACGTGATCGGCGGCTGCATGGGCTCGACCGGGCCGGCCTCGATCAATCCTTCCACCGGCAAGGTCTGGGGCCTCGATTTCCCCGTCATCACCATCCCCGACATGGTGCGTGCGCAGGCGATGCTGGTCGACCGGCTCGGCATCGACACGCTGTTCGCGGTCGTCGGCGGCTCGATGGGCGGCATGCAGGTGCTGCAATGGACCGCGGCCTATCCGGGCCGCGTGTTCTCCGCGCTGGCAATCGCCTGCTCGACGCGGCACTCGGCGCAGAACATCGCCTTCCACGAGCTCGGCCGCCAGGCCGTGATGGCCGATCCCGACTGGCACGGCGGCGGCTATGCCGATCATGGCATCCATCCGCATCGCGGGCTCGCGGTGGCGCGGATGGCGGCGCACATCACCTATCTCTCGGACGCAGCGCTGCACCGCAAGTTCGGCCGGCGCATGCAGGACCGCGAGCTGCCGACCTTCTCGTTCGACGCCGACTTCCAGGTCGAGTCCTATCTGCGCTACCAGGGCTCGTCCTTCGTCGAGCGCTTCGACGCCAACGCCTATCTCTATCTGACGCGCGCGATGGACTATTTCGACATCGCCGCCGACCATGGCGGCGTGCTCGCAAAGGCGTTCGCGGAAATTGCGACCCGCTTCTGCGTGGTCTCCTTCACCAGCGACTGGCTGTTTCCGACCTCGGAATCGCGCGCGCTGGTGCACGCGCTGAATGCATCGAGCGCGCGGGTGTCGTTCGCCGAGATCGAGACCGATCGCGGCCACGACGCCTTCCTGCTCGACGTTCCCGAATTCTTCGACATCTCCCGCGCCTTCCTGCAATCGGCGGGCAAGGCGCGTGGACTGAAGGATGGCTAGCATGTCTGTGCAGGAAGTATTGCCGCTGGGCGGCCTTGCGACCGGATCGTCCGGCCAGTTTCGCGCCGATCATCTGCTGGTCGCCGACATGGTCAAGCCGGGCTCGAAAGTGCTCGACGTCGGCTGCGGCGAGGGCGATTTGCTTCAGCTGCTGGAGACCCGCGGCATCGACGGCCGCGGCATCGAGCTGTCGCGCGAGGGCGTCAATCGCTGCGTCGCCAAGGGCCTTGCGGTGGTGCAGGGCGATGCCGACACCGACCTCGTCAATTATCCCGACGACGCCTTCGACTACGTGATCCTGTCGCAGACGCTGCAGGCGACCCGGCAGCCGAGGGTAGTCTTGGAAAATCTGCTGCGCATCGGCCGCCGCGCCATCGTCTCGTTCCCGAATTTCGGTTTCTGGAAGATGCGGCTCCAGCTCCTGGTCGGCGGCCACATGCCGCGCACCGAGAATTTGCCGGCGACCTGGTACGACACCGCCAACATCCATTTCTGCACCATCAAGGATTTCGTGCAGCTCTGCGACGAGATCAACGTGAAGATGGAGCGCTCGGTCGCGCTCGATCTCTACGGCCGCCCGGTGCCGTTGAATTTGCCCTGGTGGGTGTGGAACATGTTCGGCGAGCAGGCGGTGTTCTTGCTCAGTCGCGGCGGGGGGAAGTAGCCCTCCGAGCTGTCAAATGCTGAACCGAGTACGTCGTTTCCTATCCGCAACTACTCTTGGTGTTTCATTAGCGTCCGCCGCGATCGTGACGCTGTTTAGCACTCTGATGCTCGTCGGAGCGTTGTTCCAGCCCTGTGTCGGGAGCTATCGCCACGAGTATCCCCATCTGGACCTGATCTTGGATTCTATGGGCTTGCCGCTCATGAGTTGTTTCCTTGCTGTGATGGCTTGGCGAATATCGAAGCTCTGGAGTGATCACGTGGTCGATGGTCCCTTCAATTGGGTGTCGGCCCACGACTCGATGCTTCTTGCGTTCGGGTTATTTGTCATTGCCGGAGGAAATCTTGCGATCGCAATATTTGTCTGCAATCGCTATGCGGCTGTCTGGAGCTTTTGTCGGGCAATGGCAGGTTCAAGCTGAAGGGAGTGCGGCTCTGGATTGCTTCGCTGCGCTCGCAATGACGGAGTATGCGGCCGTCCCTGTGTCTAATGCGCTACCAGCGACCTGGGATCGCGCACCGGCCATCGTCCGGCTTCCACCAGCGTCACGAACCGCTCCACGCTTGCGTTGAACAGCGCGGGCTCTTCGAGATTGAGCACGTGGCCGGACTTCGGAAACATCGCCAGCCCCGCCGTGGGCAGATGCTGCTTCAGGAACAGGCTCGGCCCGACGCACGGATCGTCCTCGTCGCCGCAGATGATCAGTGCCGGCGTCGATGCGCGCTTGATCGCATCCGTCATCGTGTAGATCGAGGGGCGGCCGCCCTGGAAGCCGCGCATCGTGCGCGCCGATCCCTTGGCGTCATGCCGTGCCAGCGCGGCGTAGAAATCGGCGTGGCCGCGCGGGTCCTTCACCAGGAAGGGAATCCGGCTCGGCGCCTCGCGCGTGACCTTTGCGACCTCGGCGGAGCCCAGTGTCTCGAACTGCTCGGCGTTGGCGCGGCACTGCTTGCGCCAGGCCTCCAGGTTCTCGATCTCCGAACCGGAGCCGACGCCGGCCAGCGTCATCGACAGCGCGCGCTGCGGCGCGTTCAGCCCGATCTGGAGCGACGAGTAGGCGCCCATCGACAGGCCGACCAGATGCGCGCGCTCGATCCTGAGATGATCGAGCACCGCGAGCGCATCGCTGTAGAAATGCGTGTAGCTGTAGACCTCACCCTCAGGCACGTCCGACGGCGTGTAGCCGCGCGCCGAATAGGTGATGCAGCGGTGGCCGCGCGAGAAGTAGCGCATCTGCGGCTCCCAATTGGTGTGGTCGGCCGCGAACTCGTGCAGAAAAATGATTGGCGTTCCCTGACCCGCTTCTTCGAAATAGATGCGGACGTCGTCCCTGGTCGTGGCGTGGGGCATTAACCGTTTCCCTCTCATAAAGCCGCCTTTGCAGGATTGCAGTTAATGCTGTTGTCGGCAATGCGGCAGCCTCAAGCCAGTATCGGCGCAAAATCATCGCAGCTATTCGCAGGCAGCCCGCGTCTTTTTCTCGCCACATCGGGCGGCTTAACGGCCAGACCGATGTCGGCCGTTGCACGGGCCGATTGGGAAGTGGGGTGTCAACGAAGGATGAAGAATGTTTGAGTTGTTTGCGTCTCGCCTGTCGCGTTGTGTTGTCGCGCTGGCGATTTTGTTCGCGGCGGTTGCCGCATTGGTTTCTCCGGCCTCAGCGCGGCCGCATCATCGTCATAGCGCAGAGCGGCACGCTTACGTGCACCACGCCAGGCATCATCATTACCGCCACCATGCCCGCAGCTCGCGCTTCGAGCGCAGCGCGGCGCAATTGCAGGCGGGCGGATTCGCCGACACCCAGGCGAGCTATGATCCGAACGCCAATAGCGGCGGCATGGCCCACAACGCCATGGTGAACACCGCAATGGCCAATAGCGGCGGCTTCGGCGGCGGATCGAGCCTGGTGTCCGAGGCGCGCCGCTATGTTGGCGGCAACCCGACCGGGCGCGGCAGCCTGTGGTGCGCGCGCTTCATGAACATGGTGCTGGAGCACACCGGCCATAAGAGCTCGGGCTCCGACATGGCGAGCTCGTTCGCGCGTTACGGCACCCGTGTCTCCGGTCCGCAGGTCGGCGCCATCGCGGTGATGTCGCGCGGCCGCCGCGGCGGTCATGTCGGCATCATCACCGGCGTCGACGCACAGGGCAATCCGATCATGATCTCCGGCAACAACGGCAACCGCGTCCGCGAAGCGCCGGTCTCGCGCGGCCGGATCTATGCCTATGTCATGCCGAACTAACGGTGCCATAGCGACGGTGCCGTAGGGTGGGCAAAGCGAAGCGTGCCCACCACTTCCGTCCGCTCGATAAAGATGGTGGGCACGGCGCAAGAGCGCCTTTGCCCACCCTTGTATTAGCGCGCCGGATTAGAATGGCCTC
>NZ_LBJU01000074.1:0-27594 GCF_028128835.1 Bradyrhizobium sp. CCBAU 65884
TCGAGGTAGAGATACGGATGCTCGCCTTCGATCCTGCGATTCCGCCACGCCTCGATCTTGGTATAGATCTTCTTGTTCAGGTTCGACACTGTGCTCGGGCTGACCCGGGTGCCCCACAGCGCCTCCGTGATGTCTTCGACCCGCCGAACCGAAATCCCGGCCAGATACATCTCGATCAGCGCTTCCTCAACCGAGCTCTCCCGCCTCCGGTAGCGCTCGATGATCGCCGTCTCGAAGGTTTGCCGCCGTAGCTTCGGAACCTTCAGATTGACGTCGCCCGCCTTGGTCTGCAGCGTTCGCTCGTAGCTGCCTGCCCGCGTGTCCTGCCGCGCCGGGCTGCGCTCATACCGCCCAGCACCGCACAGCTGGTCCGCTTCGGCCTCCAGCATCGCGTTCAGTGTCTCTTCCACTGTCCCGCGGACCATCTCGCCCAGGTGATCTCGAATCCGGGCCTCATCAATTTGGATCACCTGACCCCATGGCATTCCCATCGTTCATTCAAAGCTCCTTCATTCTAGAAGAAGCCGTCAATCCTGAAAGTGCGAAAGACTCTGTACGTTATCGCGGATCGGGATGGCTGTGGTACTAACCCGGATCGTGCAATCGAGAGGGGACGCCGGTGGCTAAGAAAACAAAGGCAAGCAAGAAGAAAACATCTGTGCGTCGCGAATACACTGCAGCCGACGTGAAAGAGCTGCGTGCTCATTCAAAGGCGAAGACGCCGGTCGCGAAGGTCTCGAAATTGATGAAGCGTTCTGAAGGATCGCTGAGGCAGAAGGCGCGCACACTCGGCATCGGTCTAGGTCATCAGCGGTAACTTGCTATCAGCGCACTCGTATGATCGTAATTGCTGCGGAAAAGTCCCAGTACTACCGCTGCTGGGACTTCCCCTATTATTGCGGGATGATCAGCGCGCGCTCCATCGCTAGACCATTCTTACCTGTCGACCTGCTCCATCCTCCCAAGTGTACGCTATCGGATCGCTGGAGCGCAGCTCGTCGCGAATGGCGAACAAGAAGAGGCTTGGTCCAGAGCTGTGCGCCGCGTTCAGTTCTCGAAGAGCTTCCTTCATTGATTGCGCGCGACTACGGTCGGTCGTGACTGTTAGAACTCGGAATGCCTTCCAGCCCAATTGAGATTCATGCTTCTTGGCTTCATGAACGGCAAGGTATGCGTTCATTTTGCGCGCGAAGCTGGTTTGCGCGACGTCGGCTCGCATGATCGGCATCGTGCCTCTGTCGATTTCTACCATGAAGCAGCGACGCGAGCCGTCCGAAAATCTGATTCCGAAGATCAAGTCCGGCACAAGGCCGATCTCCTGAGCCTTCCCATTATGCGACACTCCGACTCGCATTGCGAGTGGATTGCGCATGCTGCGCGGCCGCTCGGGAAATTCGGATACAAGTTCATCGGAATGAATGACCGAGATATCGTCGCGCTGCCGCACCGCGCGATCGAGCGACACTTGAAAGTCAACGATCTCGAGCTGGTGCTCAATGAACGGCCGCCCGGCTTCCCGATTTTTCCGGCTCCACTCAGGATTGACGAACTCAATGCCCCGCGCGGCGAGCAGCCCTGCACCAAGGTCACCAAGCGCGTACACCATCGGTGCCGACCCGGAGGTGGGATAGTAATCGAGCTGCGCGCGCGGTCGATCGACGTACCCGGCATGAAAGAGACGACATAGACGGTCATTTGTCCGATCGAGTGAGCGCCCGACAAGCGCTGCAACGTGCGTGGATCGCAAGAAGCGATGGCGAGCGAGCTCGCGCAGGATAAGCACGTCACCTTCAGTAACTCGGAAGGGAAACGGCTCTATCGAACGTCGGAAGCGAGATCGGCGCGCCGTGATTGACGTTGAGGCAGTATTCATACGAGGAAAGTATCAGATCCGACGTAGCGCAGATGATCGGTCGCGCGGACCCAACAAAAAAGTGAACAATCACCACTGCAGCCCATCCATTCACACTGCAACACATAGCAGAACATGCGTCGAAGCGTGCACCGTTGAATGTAGCGGACGAGCGACACTGCAAGCGCTATGTACCTCTTCGAAGGGAGGTGATGCACATGGACCTGGACGGAAAGATCGCGCGAGTCAAGGAGCTCATCGCGAAGCGTGAAGAAATAGATGCCGAGCTCAATGAGCTTCTTGGTGGCGCGGCTCGCGAGCGCCGTGGTCCCAAATGCTCGATCTGCAATGAGTCGGGACATCGGGCAACCACCTGCCCAACAAAGTCATCCGCGGCACTCACGGCTTAGACTGCGAAAGCCCGCTCCGGCGGGCTCTTTTCTGTCAAATCCAGTGCCTTGTGATGCGATGAGGATCTCTTGGTCCCAAAGCCGAACTGGAAACAGGGCGTCTGGCTCATACGCGTGTTTGCGCGCGCTGCTTCACGATGGCCGAGATGACGAGCCCGAAGGCGAATAGGGTAAACACAATCCCTATAGCAATCTCCCCGATCGCGGCCATGCGCGCTGTCGGCGACAACGGAGCGATGTCTCCAAATCCCGTCGTCGTGAGCGTCGTCAGGCTGAAGTAACTCGCGCTTCCAAAATCGAGTCGATGCTCGGTGCTTCGTGCGAAGGCAAAGGCGTTCGCGCCGGGCCGATCAATAAGAAGGTAGAGGTAGGCGAACCCTTCGACAAAAAGCGCGTAGACCAGCACGACAAGCTGGATCGTGCGCTTGAGTGATATCGACTGCGTCTCATGCCGGCCCAGCATCCGGTTCGCCGCCAGTATGAGCGCGCCGAACGCAATAGAGATGAGCATCACGGCGCTAATCCCCGCGTATATCAGCACAATCGCGCCATCGGCCGCATTTCGCGCCGCCAGAAATTTGTACGCCACCGGGCCGGCGAACGCGATAATTGCCATACCGATGACCATGATGGCCGCAACAAGGCGCATATCCGTCCCGCCATCGGCGGATTTGACGCTTTCAAATTGCCGCTGCGCGAGATCGATCACCAGGTTCACCAGGGCAGGAAGCCCGATGAAACCGATCGTTACGACCGTTCGAAAGTTCCGCCACGAGCGCCCATCGCGACCCGCTCGTGCACGCGTAGATATCGCCGTAGCCTACCGTGGCAAAGGACGTGACGGTGAAATAGATGGATTCGAGAAGACCGAACTGCTTCGGATCGATCGGATCAGTGCCGGAACAGAATGGAAAGTCCGCTGCCGTCCGCGCGAGAAACACGTAAAAGTAGGACCACATGGCGATCAGAAGGAAGAAATAGACAGCGAGCGCTATAGCTGGCCGGCGAAATTGCCGGGTGGATGTTGTTTTACACGTTCGAACCACAGCAAATAAATCCGGATAGCCAACAAAAGCAGCAGACCCGAGCCGATAGCCGCGACAAATGAAATTGGGGTGGTAGCAAGCGAGGGCGCCACGAGCCAATAGAAGAACCCACTGGAAAGTAGCCACCCCGCATTCATTCTGGTTGACTTCAGCAGTGCTCGTGTTGGATCGTCCATCTCGTTTCCCCCTCTAGCCTTGGGAGCGTCCAACTGGCCCTAGATGGGATTGTCCTGACAAGGCTGTCATTCGCCTACACGTGCTATCTCCGTCGTCCGCGCGTCTGATCGCACGAGGCTCGGCTTGTGGCATTCAGGACCTCCAATCGTCACCCCCAAAGTCTGGCTCTGCCGGGCGGGCCGGCCCTGAGCGTGTGTCCGGAGCCGGCCGCTCCTCACGGACTTCATTCTGAACAGTTCTCTGAGCTTCCGGTCTGATCGAATAGCGCTCCCGAATATTTTTCCGCACGAATGCTTGCTCAGCCTGAGTCATGCGCGGAAACTTCATAAAATCCGTCGCCGGAATGCCGATCGACAACGCGGCACCTGTCATGCCGCGGACGAATGCCGCGAAATGATACGGAGGTTGGTTGAGGATGAATTCGGGCGTGGTCCGCATGTCCCGCGCGAGCGCATGAGCGGCCGCGTCGCTGATCTTTGAAGCGAACTTTATCGCCGTCGCACCATACAGCGCGTCGAGCACGTGGGGCTGCATCTGCTGCAATCGTTGATGGGCGAGAATCAACGCGACATTGAGCTTGCGCGCCTGGTCGAGAATGACCGGAATCTTGGGGTCGCGTCTGATGAAGTCCTGACATTCATCGATGTACACGAAGCAGGGCAGTCGGTTGTGCTTCGGAAGAAGTTGTCGCTTGTGTGCCGCGAGCAAGATCATCGAAATGAAGAAACGTCCAACAATCTCGACCCCGTCTTCTTGCAGAAGACTCTGCGGGACATTGATGAGGATGACTTTCGCAGCACCCATTTCGGTAAAGAAGTCGAACTTGGACTTGGGGGCAGAGAACATCCTGGAGAGCGTTCGGATACGCTTGACGGCGAACAGACGGTCGACGACCTGCTCCTTGGTGCGGTCGAACTCCTTGCTGTTGAATTTCAGCTCAAAGAACCGCCTCGAATCCGGATCGAGGGTCGAGACGTACTGCTGGAACTGAGCGAGCCCGCCTGGTTGCATGAGGGTAATCAGCGTGTCGAGTGTTGCCGAGGGTATTGTGAGCAGCAATTCGATCGTGAAATGAAACAGCGTGTTCTGCCGGCTCGTCATCTCGGCGGAGAGCAACGCGCTGAAGATGTAATCGTACAGTGAGAGAACGGCGTTGCGGAACCCTTCGTGCTCGGCAGGGGAATAGGACCGCGCGTCATCCATCCCCACGTCGAACAGATTGAGGGCGATCGGCCACTCGATGTCCTCCGCATCGATGACGACGAGCTTATCCTGGAGCGGCGCTCCGGGAGCAAACACCTTCAGGCCCTCGATCGCCTTGATGAGGTCGCGGTTGCTCTCCATGACCACGATCGAGGCTTGATCGCTCGCTACACGCTCAAGGTCACGCGAGATCAAGTACTGAAGGAGGGTAGATTTGCCCGCGCCGGGCGGTGCTACGATCCATTGATGCTCGAAGCGGGACTTGTCAGGAAGCGAGAAGGGAGCGGCCAAGAGAAAGAGATCGATGAAAGGCGTCCCTTTCAGGTACGTCTCCACCAACTCGGCGGGCGGAAGATCGGAGTCGCTCGCGTAGATCATCGGCCGTCGCGGCCTCTCATCTTCCGGAGAATTCCCGGAGACTTCGCACAAATTGGCGTAGAGACGCTCGTACAGCGTCCTAAAGAGACCAGCCTCGACGTTTTCCTTTCTACATATGGTCCCGACAATTCGGTCCACGACGTCACCCGGGTTGCGCAGTAGACAGACTAGCGGAACCGTGAGAGGCGCGACGTCCAGGGTCTCGGATAAGGCGGGCAGGTTCGAGATGAAGCCCCAACCCACGTCACGCAGGGCTGTAATGAGTAGATCGCCTACACGTTCGTCGTTCGTGAGGAAGTGCCCTTTTGCGCGCAGAAAGCGGCGCAGGTCTACGTGCTCCTTTATGGAAAGATTCGCGCTATTGAGGTCGATTTCGGGGAACGAGAAGATAGTCGTTTCAAGAGTGAGGACCTCCTGTTGGCATCGGTCCAAAGCTTTCAGAAGTTCGGTTGACGACGGGAGGTCAATCATTTCCCCAACCTGCTGCGCAATGTATGTATTCACACGAGCAATCGAGTCCTCGTGACCCCACATCGATCCGAAATGCGCCGCGCGCACCTCATTGTAGAGCGCGATCGTTTCAGCTAAATCACGTGCTCGCTCGTCCGTGAAGCGCCTCAAAAACGGAGTGAACGGGGACGGGGGAGTGTATTTTGGTAGTTTAGAACTCAACGACCTCCTCCCGTCCGTCAAAGGTCTGTGCCGTTTCAAGATAGGCCTTGAGATTTTTGCAGGCATTGAGAATGGCTGCCTCGGCGCCAAGCAGCTCGTCGAGATCTTTGCATTCGATGTGTTGGCCGCTCATCAAGCTCTCGACGGTGACGCGCAGCGAGAGCGACATCATCGCGGCGCTCGCAATGCCGCGAGCGCTTTTCCAAAGTGAGCGGCCAACCGTGCTGCTCGCGCCCTCATCGAAATGACCGTACGCGGCATCGCCGTGTTTCTTGCGCGCCTCGCTGTCGTATACGACGAGCTTTCCGAGGCCGTACTTACTTACCAATCCCTTTTCATCGGGCGAAAGATCGGTGCGCGCATCCAGAGTAAAGATGACCTTACCGCCCAGCATGCCGCCCGCGCGTTGCGAGCGCTTGAGCTTAAGTTGCATGGAGTAATGCTCCCCTGCAAAAAAATGAGTATGCACGCTTGAGAGGCAGAAAGATAGTATTCCCGTTACGAGATTTATCCGCCCACTTGAATACTGGCCGTCCGCTCGCAGTGATTCGAGCTAAGTGCTCCTACATCTTTCACGGACTCGCTGAGCTGGTCCTCCTAATGAAGAGATTGATGAGGCTCGGACGAAGTCTGAGATGGAATCAATCTCGCAAAGAGGAGGAAGGCATGATCGCGCTCACGCGCCGTTGTGCAGCAGCACAACGGAAGTCGCACGGCAAGTCGGGGGTTGTCGATCATACATACTGCCCCAGGCTGGCATATGCCAACCGTCGACCCCGCCTTACCCTAAAGGCGGGGCGTATGGCGGGGCATAAGGTGAGGCTGGATCGACAGGAAAGCCCTCTAAGGAGAAAGGGCTGGCTTTGGAGGGCCAGCCCCGCTCCTTACTTTCTCGGAGCGTCGGCAGGCTTGGTTTTGGCGCGAGCCTCAAGCCACCCGACAATCTCATGCAGCCACCAGACCGGCGGACTGTTTCTGTGAGCACGTAGTTTGAAAAACATCGGTGCCTCACCAGATGCACAGAGCCTGAACCAGTGCGTGCGGCTGTAGGGAATTCCAAGTGCCTTAACCCCACGCCAGTTGACCACTTCTTTTCCAGTCATCGCTTAGCTCCATTTGTTGGGAGCCGTCGCGACGGCTGTTAAGTGTCAGCCGACGACTTAAGGTAGCACGTTCTGAAGGAGGTAGTGTTCGTAATTTTCCATCGCGAGCGCCATTTCAGGTAGGTAAGTGTGCCTGTCGTAGATATCTTCGACGCCTGAGCGGGACGAGACGTGATTGACTAGGCGTTCGGCGATGTGGGGCATCGTTCCGATGCGAGCGTGAATTGTGCGGTATGTGCGGCGAAGATCGTGAAGTGTCCACTTGTTGACACCACTCGCTTTGTCGAGTGCTTTCTTGCTCTTCGACCAGCCATTAAATGGAGTTGATCTGCCGCGAGCTGGAAACAGAAGAGAATTACATGTGAGCAGGGGAGCCAGGATAGACTGAGCCAAGTTGCCTACCGGAAGTTCATGGTCTCGCTTGTTCTTGGTTAAGGTACCTGGAAGAGAGACAGTTCTCTGGTTATGAGAGACGTGAGCCTTGTCCAAGCCTGCGACCTCAGTTTTGCGTTGGCCCGTTAGGATCAATAGCTTGACGATTGTGCGATAGCCCTCCGGCATGTCCTTATGAGGCTCGGAGCATGCAGTCCAAACTTTCTTGAGTTCTTCATCGGAGAGGACCCGCGTCCGGGACGGGATCGAGCGGCGGTCGATACCTGTTGTAGGGTTTTCGGTGATGTGGCGACGGTTGGTGCACCACGTGAAAAAGGTACGTCCCACGCGGAGCGCCGCGTTGAATTCCTGGGGCGTTTTGATCGCCTCAAGTCGTCGAACGATCTGATTGTGGGTTACCTTCCCAAGCTGCCCAGGAATGTCGAAGTGACGGTCGAGGCGGTCCTTTAAATCTAGGACCGTCCGTACTCGCCTTGCTTTCTCTTTCTCCTTGAGAAAGAGCTCGCGCGCTTTCGCGACGGTTATGGATTGAGGTTGGATCCGGCCCAGCGTCTTCTCGGCGAGAATTCGCTTCGCCTCACGGCGAGCCGCCGCAAGGCTGATGAGGGGCCATCTGCCGATCGCTCGGCGCGAGTTGTAGGACTTGAGGATAAAGGTCTTCGCGCCACCCTGCGAGACACGGCAAGCGAATGATGGAAGGGTCAGGTCCCAATAGTCCACCGTCCCTTTCGGAGGGAGAGGCAAAGACCGAAGGCCGACGTCTGAAAGCTTGATGTGTGGCACCGCCTTGGCACCTCTAAGGGGCGAATTGGAGCGCCCAATGAGGATGCACCTTGGGAAGGGAAAAGCAACAATAAAGAGGAGGTTATGGGAGCTATGACGTACCTTGACGAACGTTGAAAAAGTAACGTTTTCGTTTTCCTAAACCGCAGGTCGGAAGTTCGAATCTTCCCGGGATCCCTATTTTTTCATGGGCCACCGTTACGGTTTGCCGCGCCATTCGGCGTGAATATTGCTAGAAGCGAACGGCTTCCTTCCTCGCTGGCCCGGCTGCGATGCCGCCGCACCTCACTGCCTCATCCGGAGACGACGATGCCTTTCGACTTGATCCTGCGCGGGGGGCGGGTGATCGACCCCTCCCAGAAGCTCGATGCCGTGACCGATGTCGCCTTTGCCGGCGGCAAGGTGGCGGCGGTCGGCGGCGCCCTCAAGGCCGACCCGGGCACCGAGGTGCGCGATGTCTCGCAGCTCATCGTGACGCCGGGACTGATTGATCTGCACACCCATGTCTATTGGGGCGGCACCTCGCTCGGCATCGATGCCGAGGAATTCTGCCGCCTCTCCGGCGTCACCACGGCGGTCGACACCGGCAGCGCCGGACCCGGCAATTTCGCCGGCTTCCGCAAGCATGTGATCGAGCCGAGCGAGGTCCGCATCCTCGCTTATTTGCACGTCTCGCACGCCGGCATCTTCGGCTTCTCGCACCGGATCATGGTCGGCGAGAGCGAGGAATTGCGGCTGATGAATCCGATCGAGGCGGCCAAGGTGGCCGATGCCAACCGCGATGTCATCGTCGGCATCAAGGTGCGCGTCGGCCTGCATTCCTCGGGCACGTCGGGGGTGGTGCCGCTCGACATTGCGCTCGAGGTTGCCAACGAGGTCGGCATGCCCCTGATGGCGCATATCGACCATCCGCCGCCGAGCTATGAGGAGGTGCTGGCACGTCTGCGTCCCGGCGACGTGCTGACCCATGCGTTCCGCCCCTTTCCCAACACGCCGGCGACCGCGCAAGGCACGGTGAAGAAGGCGGTGCTGGACGCGCGCGAGCGCGGCGTGCTGTTCGATATCGGCCACGGCAAGGGCTCATTCGCGTTCAAGACCGCGCGCGCGATGCTCGCCAACGGCTTTTATCCGGACACCATCTCCTCCGACATCCACCAGCTCTGCATCGACGGCCCCGCCTTCGACCAGGTCACGACCATGTCGAAGTTCCTGTGCATGGGCATGGAGCTGTCCGACGTGATCGCGGCCTCGACGGTGAATGCGGCAATGGCGCTGCGTCGCCCCGAGCTCGGCAGCCTCAAGCCGGGCTGCGTCGGCGACGCCACGCTGATCTCGGTCAAACAGGGCCAGTTCGACTACGAGGACGTCGTCGGCGAGCACCTGATCGGCAACCGCAAGATCGTGTCCGAAGGCGTCGTCATCGGCGGCCGCTGGTGGCATCCGAATTGAGTCGGCGCTAGCTCTGCTCGCGATAGTATTGCAGCAGGCGCGTGCCCGCCGGCGACAGCCAGTCCGGCGCACCGGTGATGTAGCCTTCGACGCGCCCGCCCGTTCCGACGAGATAGGTGATGGGCATGCCGACGATCGAGAACATCTCGGTCGAGGCCTGGGCCGCCGCGCCATGAGCATCGACATAGCAGGCGAGGTTCTGCAACGAGAGGCCGCCGAGAAATGTGCGGGCCTTGCGCAGGTCTTTGGTGTCAGTGCAGATCGCGACCACGTCAAGCCGCTCGGGTCGCGAGGCCGCAAGGCTTGCCAGCATGGGCAGGTCGAGCTTGCAGGCCGCGCACCAGGTGGCCCAGAAGTTCACCAGGGTGATACTGCCCGGCTTGGCAGCCACGACAACGTCCTTGCCGTGCGGGTCCTGAAGCCGCAGTTGTGGCATCAACGCGTGCGGCCGCACCACTGTGAACTGGCTGCGGCCGGCTTCGAACACCGGCGGCCAGCTGTCCTGCGCGCCGGCGGTGCGCAGGACAGTGAGATAGGCCGGCGCGGCGATCAGGAGCGATCGCCGCGACAACGCGCGAGGCTTCTCACGCATGAATATAGGCCCAGCCTTTGAGTTGCAGGTCGACCACGCGTCCGATGCCGAACGGGACGAGGTTCGCGCCCGCAATCAGCGGGATCGAGACTTGCTCCTTGGCTTCCGCGATCACCTTGGATGAGGCGCACATGCTGTAACTGAGGCTCGGCAGCGATTGCCGCAGCGTCACCAGCGGCTCGATCAGTGGCGTCTTGTCGGCGCGGAAGATGTCGATGCCCTTGCCGTTGGCCACGACCTCGATCAGCATTTTCGCGCCCTTGTCGGCAAAGTGCTTGGCGAGATTGGCCGAGTAACTGATCGCGTGGCCCATGACATAGGGCTCGTTGCTGTCGATCAGGATCACGACGCCCTCGGTGAGGCGATCCTCCTTGGCCGCGGCGGTGCCGGCGGCCGTGAGGATCGATGCGCCCGCCAGCAGCCCCCTGCGAGACCATCCATTGGCAGAGATCATGGTGCGGCGTTCCCGTCGATCAGAACTGACGCGGCGCGATCGGCGCCTTGCCGTTGCGTCCCCACAGCACGAACAGGCTGAGCGCAAGCAACACGACGTTGAGCGGTGCAACGTCAGCTTCGCCGCGCGAGAGGTGGAAGACCAGCGCAATGACCTGCAACACCGCGCAGCCGAGCGCGGCCAGCACCGTCAGCCGCGGCAGGATCCGCGTCAGGGCCGGCAGCAGGATGCCGATGCCGCCGGCGAGGTCGACCAAGGCAATGGAGCGGACGAAGGTCTCCGAATACTGGCCGGCCCAGGGCATCATCGCGGCCAGCTGGGGAATCGGCGTGGTCAGCTTTACCAGCCCCGCCGAGATGAAGACGAAGGCGAGGAGGACCTGCGCGGCCCAGAGGCCGATGCGGAGGGCGCGGCCGGGGGCGGGGGTCTCGAAGGTGGCGGTGGACATGGTGGTTCTCCGGAATGTGAGGGTTGCCACCATTTGATAGTTTCACCGTTTTTGATCATTATCGGCTTTGGGATTAGTTCATTTCCTGGATGTTGATGATCTCATGGATTCTCTGGTCAGCATGAGGGTGTTTTGCCTGGTCGCCGAGCTGAAGAGCTTCGCGACCGCGGCACAGCGCCTGCGCATCTCCCCGGCCATGGCGAGCAAGCATGTGATGCAGCTCGAGAAGCGCCTGGGCACGCGGCTGCTGAACCGGACCAGCCGGCGCGTCAGCCTGAGCGAAAGCGGCGCGCTCTATTTCGAGCAGGCGCGGCAGATGCTGGATTCGCTCGACGAGGTCGAGGCCGCCGTCAGCAATGCCACCGTCGTTCCGCACGGCACGCTGCGCCTGACCGCACCGGTGTGGATGGCGAACGCGATTTTTGCGGGCGTGCTGGCGGACTACCAGGCGCGCTATCCCGAGGTCCGTCTCGACGTCGATCTCAGTGGCCGCCTGGTCAACCTCGTCGAGGAGGGTTTTGATCTTGCACTTCGCGCGACCGGCACGCCGGACGAGGCGCTGATCGCGCGTCCGATCACCAGCGTCCCGTTCTACATGGTGGCGGCTCCCGCCTTCCTCAAACGCGCGGGCCGTCCATCGGCCTTCGCCGATCTCGCCGGCCAGCCGCTGCTGCACTACGCGCTTTACCCGGGCGAGAGCTTCTCCTTCACGGGCGAGCACGGCCCCGAGACCGTCAAGCTCAACCCGGTGCTGCGCAGCGGCAACGAAACGCTGCTGCACATGGCAGCAATCGAAGGCATGGGCCTCGCCTTTCTGCCGAAATGGCTAGTCGCCGAGGACATCGCCAGCGGTCGTCTGGAGCACGTCATGCCTGGCCACATCATCTTCGCCGGAAAGCTGTTTGCGGTCTATCCGAGCCGCAAATATCTCTCCGCGAAGGTCAGGACCTTCATCGACTTCATCGCCGCCGACAGGCGGATGAAGTAGCTGCTCACAGCAACCGGATCACAGCGACCTCGCGATCAGCAGCTTCATGATCTCGTTGGTGCCGCCATAGATCTTCTGGATCCGGGAATCGATGAAGATGCGCGAGATCGGGTATTCCTGCATGTAGCCGTAGCCGCCGAACAGCTGGAGGCATTCGTCGGCAGTCTCGACCTGCTTCTCCGAACACCAGTATTTCGCCATCGACGCCGTGACGGTGTCGAGATCCCCGGCGACCAGGCGCTCGATGCACCAGTCGACGAAGACGCGCGCGATCATCGCTTCGGTCTTGCGCTCGGCCAGCTTGAAGGCGGTGTTCTGGAAATCCATCAGCGGCTTGCCGAAGGCTTTGCGCTCCTTGGTGTAGTCGGTGGTGAGCTTGACCGCGCGCTCCATCGCGGCGACGGCGCCGACCGCGAGCGCAAGCCGCTCCTGCGGCAATTGCTGCATCAGTTGCACAAAACCCTGGCCTTCCTCCTTGCCGAGCAGGTTTTCCGGCGGCACGGTCACGTTGTCGAAGAACAGTTCCGAGGTGTCGGAGGCGTGCAGGCCGATCTTGTCGAGGTTGCGCCCACGCTTGTAGCCGTCCGCGCCCGCGGTTTCGACCACGAGCAGCGAGATGCCCTTGGCACCAGCATCGCCGGTGCGCGCGACCACGATGACGAGATCGGCGGCCTGGCCGTTGGTGATGAAGGTCTTCTGGCCGTTGATGACGTAGGAATTGCCCTGTTTCTTGGCCGTGGTCTTGACGGCCTGCAGATCCGAGCCGGTGCCGGGCTCGGTCATGGCGATGGCGCCGACCATCTCGCCCGAGGCCATCTTCGGCAGCCAGCGCTTCTTCTGCTCCTCCGAGCCGTAGTTGAGGATGTAATGCGCGACGATGGCGCTGTGCACGGAGACGCCGGTCGTCAGCTCCGGCACCGTGCTTTCGAGGTCGTCCAGCACCGCCGCGTCATAGGCGAAGGTGGCGCCCAGCCCGCCATATTCCTCTGGCACGCTCGCCAGCAGCGCGCCCATCTCGCCGAGGCCGCGCCAGGCGAAGCGGTCGACCATCTTCTGCTCGCGCCATTTTTCGGCATGCGGCGCCAGATCCTTGGTGAGATATTTCCGGAACTGGTCGCGGAAGACATCGAGCTCTTCGGTCATCCAGGAGGAGCGGTAGGACATGGTTACCTCGGTTGATGCGCGTTTCCGGCTTGGTAGGCCAGTCGGCCGCGGCAATTATTGTGTTTTCAGGCTGCGCCGGTGACGCTACCAAGGCGGCCGGGGCGGCGTCTGTCGGGATGTCTGATCTTGGCGACCAAAACACAAGAGCTCAAGCTCGAGATCGAGCGCATCGGCACGGTCTCGGCGATTCTGACGCAGCCGGACAATGCGCGTGCCTGTTACGTGTTGGCGCATGGCGCGGGCGCCGATATGCGGCATGCTTTCATGGAGAAGGTCGCGGCCGGCCTTGCCGATCGCGGCATCGCGACCTTTCGCTTCAATTTCCCCTACATGGAAGAGAAGAAGGGACGTCCCGACCAGCCGGCGGTCGCGCACGCTGCGATCCGCGCGGCAGTCGCGGAGGCGGCGCGGCTGTGCCCCGGGGTGACGCTCGTCGCAGGCGGCAAATCATTCGGCGGACGCATGACCTCGCAGGCGCAGTCCAAGGCGCCGTTGCCTGACGTCAAAGGGCTCGCCTTCCTCGGCTTTCCCCTGCACGCCGACAAGAAGCCGTCGTCCGAGCGCGCCGAGCACCTCGCCGGCGTCACCATCCCCATGCTGTTCCTGCAAGGCACGCGCGATGGGCTTGCCGATCTGAGCTACCTCAAGCCTGTCGTCGAGAAACTCGGTCCGAAGAAGGCGACGCTGCATGAGATCGAAGGCGGCGATCACTCGTTCGCGGTGCTGAAGAAATCCGGCCGTAGCAATGACGAGGCGCTTACAGAGGTACTGAACGCGCTCGTAGCCTGGATCGACACGCTCGCCTGAGGCTCACGCCGAATAAAGCCCCTTGTCGCGGGCCTTCTGGATCGCGAGCGCGGCAATGAGATCGAGCGTCGGTGTCGACAGGCCTGCCGTGCGCGCGAAGGCGGCGGGCGCCTTCACCAGAACGTCGATCTCCATGGCGCGGCCAAGCTCGTAGTCCTGCAGCAGCGATGGCTTGTGATTGGGGGCGGGTCCGCTGCGCGTCACGCGCTTGACCTCGGGGATGAAATGCTGCGCGATGTCGTTGGCCTCGTTCAGCATGCGCGGGATGACGTCCGCAAAGGCGGCGTCGTCGCGCACGCCGCGTGCGGTCTGGCCGGTGAGCAGGCACAGCACCGACAGCGACATGTTGGTCAGCAGCTTTGACCAGATCGCCTCGCGGATTTCCGCGACCGGCGGGGACTCCAGCCGCGCGTCGTTCAAGACGCCGCGCAGCTTGGTGATGCGCTCGCAATTGCGGTCGTCGCATTCGCCGATCAGGAGGCGGTTGCGGTCCGGGGTGAGGTTGTGCACCACGCCGGGCGCGGTCACCTCGTTGGAGGAGAAGACGACGCCGCCGATGATCCGCTCCTTCGGGATGCAGGCGCGCAAGCGTCCGCCGGGGTCGAGGAAGGAAATGTCCGGCGGTGTCGGGTGCCGCGGTGGCAGGCCGATCCCGTACCACCAGGGAATACCGTTCTGGGCAAAGACGATGGCGGTGTCGTCCTGAAGCAGCGGCTTGATGCTGGCGACCAGCCCCGGGAGCGCCGTGGCCTTCAGCGTCGAGATCACGACGTCCTGCGGACCGAGCTGGGCTGGGTCGCCCGAGGCGTTCACCTTGGCGGAGACCTCGGAATCGCCGACGCGCAGTTTGAGGCCGCCCGCCCGGACCGCCTCCAGATGCGCCCCCCGCATCACGCACGAAACGTCATGACCAGCGCGCGCCAGCCGGACCGCGATATGGCTGCCGACGGCGCCCGCGCCGAAAATGCAGATGCGCATGATGATTCCGTCCCTGGTCCCAAACTGTCGCCCGGCGCCACCATGACACATGCCGCCATGCGATGGGCGCGACCGCCCCACGCTGGAAAGATATGGATCGCGATGCGTTGCCTCGGCCATAGTGCAGGGCCAACAATGACCCGGAGGACCGCCGATGACCGCCAGCCCCGTGCTGTGGACCCTCGATGAGCGTGGGGTTGCGACCGTCACGTTGAACCGGCCCGAGGTCAACAACGCCTATGACGGCGCGCTGATTGCGGGCGTGCTCGCGGCGATGGACGATCTCGGCAAAAAGTCGAATCTTCGCGTCGTCGTGCTGAGGGGCAATGGCAAGCATTTCCAGGCCGGCGCCGACCTGAAATGGATCAACGGCGTGCGGCCGCAATCGGCTGATGCGAACGAGGCGGCCTCGCGCGCGACCTTCGAGGCCGTGCAGCGGCTCAACACGCTGCCGATCCCGACCGTGGCGCTGGTGCAGGGCGGCTGTTTTGGCGGCGGCACCGGCGTGATTGCGGCTTGCGACGTCGTGATCGCCGCCGACAACGCCCTTTTCTCGATCACCGAGGTGCGTTGGGGCCTGACCGCGGCGATCATCATCCCGCAGCTTTGCGACGCCATCGGCGTGCGCCAGGTCCGCCGCTACGCGCTCACCGGCGAGCGTTTCGGCGCCGAGGACGCCCGCCGCATCGGCCTCGTGCATGAGGTGGTGCCGCTCGCCGATCTCGAAGCCGCCGGAACCAAGGTGGTCGAGCAGCTGCTCGCCAACGGGCCGGAGGCGATGGCCGAGACCAAGAAGCTCGCGCTGGAAAGCTCGTTCGGCGGCATGGCGGTGGACGATGCCGCGTATGCGCGGCTCGTCCACCTGCATTCGCTCAAGCGCCAGAGCGCGGAAGCGGCGGAAGGGCTGGCGTCGTTCGCCGAGAAGCGGGCGGGGAATTGGGGCGGTGGGAAAGGTTGAGTGTCAGCAGCCGCGGCAGATGTTGTTGATGCTGCGATAGACGGCGTCGTCGTCCTGCCGCATCTGGCGCAGAGTTTCGAGTGTCTGACCGTCGTTGGCGGGTGCAACGGGCCTGCGCTTCGCGGCGAGTTCGTCCTCCTGCCGCTTGTAGCAGGCCTCGCGCTCGGGCTTGGCCTGAATGAAGCGGCAGTTTTGCTCCACGGCTGCGGCGGGAGCGGCGGAGATCGCGAGAGCGATCACGGCGGGCAGGGCGAATTTCAAGAGCGTCGAATCCATGCGGCCACTTCTGTCAGGTCCGCCATTCCCGGGCAACCGTCTTTTGGCGGGCTACGGCACCGCACTTCACAGCGACGGCGCCAGTGACGTTTTCAGCAGCGCCAGCAGCGCCTGCACCGCGGCGGCATTGCGCCGCCGCTCGGGGATCGTGGCTTTCACCCACAGCTCCGGAATCGGAAAGTCGCGCAGCACCGGCTTGAGCGTGCCGTCGCGCAAGGCGTCCGCGACGAGATAATGCGAGATCAGCGCGATGCCGTTGCCGGCGATCGCGCTGCGCGCCAGCACGTGTCCCTCGTTGGAGGAGAGCAGCGGGCTGACCTGGATGCTGATGCGGCCGCGTGGTCCGTCGAAGATCCATTCCGGGCCGGTCGGCATGAAGCTGAGGCAGCGATGCTCGACGAGGTCGCGCGGATGTTTTGGCGTGCCATGTTTCTTCAAATAAGCGGGCGAGGCGCAGAGCAGCCGCCTCAGCGCGCACAGCGGCTCGTCGACCACGCCGCCGAAGGAATGCGGGAAGGCGCCGATGGCGATGTCGAAGCCTTCCGTGACGGGATCGACCGGGCGATCGATCAGCACGATATCGAGCTTCAGCTTCGGGTTCTGGGTCTGAAACGCGCTGAAGGCGTCGGCGAGCCGGGCGACGGTCAGCGAGGTCGGTGCCTTGATGCGCAAGTGATCGACGAGATCGTGGCCCTTCTCGCCCATGCGTGAGAGCAGATCAGTCGCATCGGTCACCACGCCGCGTGCGCGATGCACATAGCGCTGTCCGGCCTCGGTCAGTCGCAATTGCCGGGTCGAGCGGTGAAACAGCGCCGTGCCGATCCGCGCCTCCAGCTGCGTGACGCGTTTTGCCACCACCGAGGTCGAAACACCGAGCTTTCGCGCGGCGGCCGAGAAGCCGGCGGCGTCGGCGGTCGCCAGGAAGGCTTGCAGGTTCACCAGGATGTCCATGTCGACCTTTCTCGATTCGCGAAAGCTGATCGCGTATTTTGGTAGATTGTAGCCCGCCTCGCGTTAATTCATAGTCGAACCCAAGCAAGAGATTTGGGAAGGGACGCGCCATGCGGGCCATGACGATCGAAGAACCGGCACGACAGGTGCCGCTCTATGGCGAATATGAAGTCGTCGTGCTTGGCGGCGGCCCGGCCGGCATCGTTGCCGCGGCCTCAGCCGCGCGCGCGGGGCGAAAGACGCTTCTGATCGAGCGCTACGGCTTTCTCGGCGGCATGGGCACCGCTGCCGGTGTCACAAATTTTTGCGGTCTGCATGGCAATGTCTACGGCCAGGCCCATCGCCTCGTGCAGGGCATGGCGTCCGAGCTGCTGGCGCGGATCGATCGGCTCAACGGCCTGAACACGCCGCATCTGATCCTCGACAAGGTCTTTGCGCAGGCCTACGACACCGCGGCCTACAAGATCGCGGCCGATCAGTTGCTCGCAACCCACAAGGTGCACATCCTCTTCCACGCGCTCGGCGCCGGCGTCGTGATGGGTGACGACAGCCGCATCGACGCGCTGATGGTCGAGACCAAGGCCGGGCGGCAGGCGGTGCGATCAGAGATCTTCATCGATTGCTCCGGCGACGGTGATCTCGCCGTCTGGGCCGGCGCGCCGTTCGAGATCGGTGACGCGCATGGCCATCCGATGTACCCCTCGATGATGCTCCGCCTCAACGGCATCGATCCCGCAAAGGCGGGCGAAGCCTGGCGCACCATTCCGCAATTGATGGAGAAGGCGCTCGCCGCCGGTACCCACACATTCCCGCGCAAGAGCGCCATCGTGCGGCCGCAGAAATCCGGCATCGAATGGCGGGTGAACTTCACGCAGGTGGCGCGCGAGGACGGCCATGCCATCAACGGCGTCGAGCCCGACGATCTCACCCGCGGCGAGATCGAGGGCCGCAAGCAGGCGCTCGCCGCCTACGAGTTCCTGCGCAGCACCGTACCGGGCTTTGAAAGATCCTACATCGTCGATCTGCCGCCGCAGCTCGGCATCCGCGAGACCCGCCGCATCAAGGGCGGCTACCAGCTCAGCGGCGAGGACGTGCTCGGCTGCGCCTCGTTCGAGGATTCGATCGGCGTCAATGGCTGGCCGATCGAGGCCCACGTGCCCGGCGACGTCGTCTTCACCTTCCCGCCGATCCCGGAATCGCGCGGCTATAACGAGCTGCCCTACCGGATGCTGGTGCCTGAAGGCGTCGACAATCTCCTGGTCGCCGGCCGCTGTGCCTCCATGACCCATGAGGGCCAGTCCGCGGCGCGGGTGTCGGGGGCCTGTTTCGTGATGGGCGAGGCGGCCGGTTCCGCCGCCGCGCTGGCGCTGTCCGGAAACCGCGTCCCCCGTGATATCCCCATTGAAAAATTGCAGGAAACGTTGAAACAACAGGGCGCCTTCATCGGCCGGGACCAGATGGTGCCCGAAGGCCTGTAACGCACTGCAAGACAACGACGGCGGAGGAAACGGAATGACCGGGATAATGCGGCTCGCGCTTGCGGGACTGGTGGCGATCACGGCGATGGGCACGGCGCGGGCCGAGGACGCGCTGAAGGCCAGGATCGGCGTGCTCCGTCTGTCCTCCTCCGCGCCGGTCTTCATCGCGCAGGACAAGGGCTATTTCCGCGAGGCCGGCCTCGAGGTCGAGCTGAAATTCTTCGACGCGGCCCAGCCGATCGCGGTCGCGACGACCTCGGGCGACGTCGATTTCGGCATCACCGCCTTCACCGCCGGTCTCTACAATCTCGCCGGCAAGGGCGTGCTGAAGGTGATTGGCGGGATGAGCCGCGAAAAGGCCGGCTATCCCCTGATCGGCTATTTCGCCAGCAACAACGCCTACGCGGCCGGATTGAAGACGCCGAAGGACCTCGCCGGCAAACGCGTGGCGATGACGCAGGTCGGATCGAGCTTTCATTATTCGCTCGGCCTGCTCGCCGACAAATACGGCTTCAAGCTCTCTGAGGTGAAGATCGTGCCGCTGCAATCGTTGTCGAACGCCGCCGCCGCGCTGAAGGGCGAGACCGTCGATGCGGCGCTGCTGCCGATCTCGACCGCGCGAAAGCTCACGGACGAAGGCGGCGCGAAATTCTTAGGCTGGGTCGGCGACGAGACGCCGTGGCAGCTGGGCGCCGTGTTCGCCTCGCCGAAGACGCTGACCAACAAGGCGCTGGTGACGAAGCTGCTCGGCGCGCTCGCCAAGGCCGACCGCGAATATCACGACGTCATCCTCGCCGCGATGAAGGACGGCGTCGCCCCGATCAACGACAAGACCAAGCCGCTGCTGGAGATCATCGCAAAGTACACCAATCTCCCGGTCGAGCGGGTGGTCGGCAATTGCGCCTATATCGACCCCGACGGCAAGCTCGACGTGAAGAACGTCGACAACCAGATCAAATGGCTGCAGGAGCAGGGCTTTGCCGACAAGGGCTTCGACGCCAACGCGATCATCGCCAAGGAATTTGTGAAGGCGGATTGATTGATGCGAGTCCTACTCTCTCCCCGTCATCCTGAGGTGCTCGCGAAGCGAGCCTCGAAGGATGCGCGGCCCGGATGCAGCGGGGCCGTCGCCCTTCGAGGCCTCCGCTTCGCTCCAGCACCTCAGGGTGACGGATTGAAGAGCGGAGTTTGAGATGGACCTGATCGCCAACCACATCAGCCACCGCTTCGGCGACCTCGCCGTGCTCGACGACGTCTCCTTCACGGTCAGCGCCGGGGAGGTGGTGGCGATCGTCGGGCCCTCCGGCTGCGGCAAGAGCACGCTGCTGTCCATCCTCGGCGGGCTGTTGCAGCCGACCTCAGGCGAGCCCGAGCTGCGCGGCGAGCCGCCGGCGGACAGCCTGAATCCGCTGACCTTCGTATTCCAGGATTTTGCGCTGCTGCCCTGGGCGAGCGTGGAGGAGAACGTCGAATTCCCGTTGCTGCACACTCAGCTCTCGGCCACGCAGCGCCGTGAGCTGGTCGAGGATGCCTTGCGCCGCACGGGGCTGACTGATTTTCGCAAAACCTATCCCAAGCAGCTCTCCGGCGGCATGCGCCAGCGTGTCGGCATCTCGCGCGCGCTCGCGGTGAAGCCCGCGATCCTCTTGATGGACGAGCCGCTCTCCGCGCTGGATTCGCAGACCCGCGAACTCCTGATGGAGGATTTCGTCCGCCTGCTCGCCGATGGCGGCATGGGCGCGGTCTATGTCACCCATAATCTCGAAGAGGCTGCGCGGCTGGCCGATCGCATCGTGGTGTTGTCACGGCGGCCCGGCCGCATCCGCGAGGTCGTGACCGTGCCGATGACGCGCACTGAACGCGGCGAAGCGGCGGCGCGCGAAAAACTGCTGGCGCTGCAGAACCAGATCTGGTCGCTGATCCGCAACGAAGCCATCGATGCCGAGCGCGAGGTCCAGCATGCTTGATCGCGCGGCGACTGACACTGCGAAGGATAGCGCGACGCGGCGCGTCCGCTTTCGTGGCGCCGGCTTCGTGCCCGCGTCGAGCCGTTTCGGCGGCTGGATCGCTCTCGCACTGGTCATCGCGATCTGGCAGGCGGCGGGCAGCACCGGCCTCGTCAATCCCCTGTTTCTGCCTGCGCCGTCGGCGATCGCGCGCGCGATCTATCAGCTCGCGATCTCAGGCGCGCTCTGGCAGCATTTGTCGGCATCGCTGCTGCGCATCGGCGTCGGCTGGCTGTTGGGGACGGCGGCTGGCGTCGCCGTCGGCTTTGCCATCGGCCTGTCGCGGCTCGCGCGCAGCGTCGGCATCACCTTCATCTCGGCGCTGTTCCCGATCCCGAAGATCGCGCTGCTGCCGCTGTTGATCCTCTGGCTCGGCATCGGCGAAGAGCCGAAGATCGCGACCATCGCACTGGGGGTGTTCTTCTCCACCGCGATCTCGGTCTATAGCGGCGTCGATGCGGTGCCGCGCAACCTCATCCGCATGGCGCAGAGCTTCAACATTCCCTTCGCGACGATCGTGCGCAAGGTGGTCTGGCCGGGCGCGCTGCCCGCGATCCTCGCCGGCTTCCGGATCACGGCGTCAGTGGCGCTGCTCCTCGTCGTCAGCGCCGAGATGATCGGCGCCCAATACGGCATCGGCGCCTTCGTGCTCCAGGCCGGCAATCTGATGCAGACCGATCAGCTGCTCGCGGGCGTGGTGATCCTGTCGGTGTTCGGGCTGGCGGTGGGGAAGGTGATCGGCTGGCTGGAGATAAGGCTGCTGCACTGGCGGTAGCTGCAATCCGCAATGTGGCTGGAAGCGCGCGCTACAACCTCCGTCGTCGTCCCGGCGAAGGCCGGGACCCATACCGCGTGATCTATCGAGTGTGGGCGGTCTTCGTACCGGCTGGATAACTGCAAGTCTTCGCCAAACTACTCCCTGTGGTTATGGGTCCCGGCGTTCGCCGGGACGACAGTTGAGTATTTGTCCGGCAGCGTGGCCTCACGCGTTGCCGCGATCTTCCCGGAACAAATCCAGCTTCTGCTGCACGGGACGATCCGAGAAGCTGAACAGCACGGCATCGTCCTCCGCCTCGTGGGTGACCCATTGCCAGCTCGGCACCACGAACAGATCGCGCGGGCCCCATTCGAAGACGGCATCGCCGATCCGGCTGCGGCCGCGGCCTTCGATCGGGCAGAACACGGTCGCATCGGTCGACCGGTAGCGCGCGGTCTTGAAACCCTTTGGCAGCAGCTGGATGAAAGTGCCGATGGTCGGCATCGCGAAATCGCCGGTCTCGGGGTTGCTGAACTTCAGCTTGAGGCCGTGGCAGGCGTCCCACTCCTGGCTCGTTCTGGCTTTCTCCAGCGCCTCGCGCGTGTAGGCGTAGGGATAGCTGAAGATCGGCGAGGTCTTCGAGCTCCGCTTGACGTCGACCGGCAGCAGGTTGTGGCCGTAGCGGGCAAAGCTGTCGCCGGCCGGCTTTGTGATCCTATGCTGATCTTCCTTGGAGCCTTCCGCAAAGGAGCAATCGAAGAACTGCACCAGCGGAATGTCGAGGCCATCCAGCCAGAACATCGGCTGATCGGTCTCGTTGGAATGATCGTGCCAGGTCATCGACGGCGTGATGATGAAATCGCCCGGCTCCATCGCAGTGCGCTCGCCGTCGACGGCGGTATGGGCGCCCTTGCCTTCGAGCACGAAGCGCAGCGCCGACTGGCTGTGCCGGTGCGCGGGCGCGACGTCGCCGGGCACCACCATCTGCACGCCGGCATAGAGCGAGGTCGTGATCTTGGACTGGCCGCGCAGGCCGGGGTTCTCCAGCACCAGCACGCGCCGCTCGGCTTCCTTGGCGGTGATCAGCTTGCCGGCCTCCGTCATGTAGTCGCGGATGATTTCGAATTTCCAGAGGTGCGGCCGGCAGGCGCTCTTCGGCTCCGGCGTGATCAGGTCGCTCATCACCGTCCAAAGCGCGGTGAGATTCTCGCCGTCGATCTTCTTGTAGAACGCCTCGCGTTCCGGCGTCTTGGTCACCGCTTCCATGGTGGCGCTCCCGTCGTTTTGTTGATTGACAGTATACTGACGATCTAGGTAGCGTCAATGTGGCGGACGACATACAAGGTCCTCGTCATTCCGGGGCGACGCGCCAGCGTCGAGCCCGGAATCCATAACCCCGATCGGGAGTATGGATTCCGGGCGCTCGCTTCGCGAGCCCCGGAATGACGGAGAAAAACTAACAGGGAGGGTCCCAATGAAGCTGCACGGCTATTTCCGCTCCAGCGCCGCCTATCGGGTGCGGATCGCGCTGAACCTCAAGGGACTTGGTGCCGAGCACCTGCCGCATCATTTGCGCAAGGGCGAGCAATGCGCGCCCGCCTATCTTGCCATCAACCCGCAGGGCCTGGTGCCGGCGCTGGAGAACGACGGCGGCGCGGTGCTGACGCAATCGGTCGCCATCATCGAATGGCTCGACGAGACCCATCCCAACCCGCCGCTGCTGCCGAAGGATCCGCTGCGGCGCGCCAAGGTGAGGGCGTTCGCAATGGCGATCGCCTGCGACACCCATCCGGTGCAGAACCTGAAAGTGCTGGCGCGGCTGCGCGAGCTCGGCCTGCCCGAGGAGAAGGTCCAGGACTGGGCGGCCTGGGTCAACCGCGAAGGGCTGTCGGCTTGCGAGGCTCTGATCAAGGACGAGGCCGGCCCGTTCTGCTTCGGCGATGCGCCGACGCTCGCCGATCTCTGCCTGGTGCCGCAACTCGCCAATGCCCGCCGTTTCGGCGTCGACGTGTCGGCCTATCCGCGTCTGCTCGCGGCAGAGGCGGCCGCAAAGGCGCTCGCCGCGTTTGCCAACGCTGCGCCGGAGAAGCAGCCCGATGCCGAGTAAGCCGCCTCCTCCGATCACGATCGACGCGGTTTATGCCGCGCCGGGCTATCTGTTCCGGCGCATGCAGCAGATCGCGGTCTCGATCTTCATGGAGGAGTGCAAGACGTTCGACCTGACCCCGGTGCAATATGCCGCGCTGATCGCGATCCACACCCATCCCGGCATCGACGCGACGCGGCTGTCGGCGGTGATCGCCTTCGACCGCTCCACGCTCGGCAGCGTGATCGAGCGGCTGCAGGCCAAGGACTATGTCGAGCGCAAGCCGGCCCCCGAGGACAAGCGGATCAAGCTGCTCTATCTAACCAAATCCGGCGCCGCGATCCTGCGCGAGATCATTCCCGCCGTCGAGCGCGCTCAGGCGAGGATGCTGGAGCCGCTGAAGCCCGCCGATCGCAAGACGCTGATGGGGCTCCTGGTGCAGCTCGTCGATCTCAACAACGAGGCCTCACGCGTGCCGCTGCGCGCGGAGGATGCGCTGGAGCATCTGGGGAAGGCGGGGTGAGGGTGGTGTGAGCGATACTCACGCCTCATCCCCGCTGTCGTCCCGGGGCGCGCGTAGCGCGAGCCCGGGACCCATAACCCCAGGGAGAAATTTGGCGAAGACTCGCGGTTACCAGTCGCGCACCAAACCACTCCCTTTGGTTATGGGTCCCCGCCTGCGCGGGGACGACACCTGTGGTGTGGCGACGTCTCGTCTTCACATCCGCAGCAACGCCTGCCGATCGATCTTCCCCGTGCCGGTCTTCGGCAGCTCGTCGGTGAAGATCACTTCGCGCGGATATTTGTAAGGAAGCAGCCTGCCCTTGACGTAGTCCTGCAGCCGCCGCGTCGCGTCACCCCGGTCGACCGTGCGGCTGTTCATCACCACCACGGCCTTCAGCGTCATGCGCCGGTCCGGCAGTTCGGCGGCGAACACCGCGCATTCGCGGATATCGGGATGGTCGGCGAGGCACAGCTCGACCTCGAGCGGGTAGACCCACTGTCCCGAGATCTTGATGAGATCGTCGGCGCGGCCGCGGAAGAAGTGGAAGCCGTCGGCATCGCGCACGAAGCGGTCGCCGGTGTAGATCCAGCCGCCCTGCCGAATCGTCTCCGCGGATTTGTCCGGCCGGTTCCAGTACAGCGGCGTGTTGGAATCGCCGCGCACCCACAAGATACCTTCCTCGTTGTCGGCGACATCGCGCCCGTCCTTGTCGCGCAGCGCGACCTCGTAGCCGGGCACGCGCAAGCCGGCGGCGCCGAGCTTCTTCTGCTCGGGGCGGTTGGAGAGATAGATGTGCAGCACCTCGGTCGAGCCGAGCCCTTCGACGATCTCCAGGCCCGTGAGCGTCTTCCAGCCGTTGAAGACCTCGGCCGACAGCACCTCGGCCGCGGAGAGCGACATGCGCAGCGACGAGAAGTTGGTCTGTTGCGCGCCCTCGGCCTTGGTCAGGGACGTGTAGAGCGTCGGCAGGCCGAAGAAGACCGTCGGCTTGTGCTGCTCGATTGCCGCGAAGATCGTGGCCGGCTTCGGCTGGCCCGGCAGCAGCAGCGTTGCCGCGCCCGCCGAGAACGGGAAGGTGACGGAATTGCCGAAGCCATAGGCGAAGAAGATCTTTGGCACCGAGAAGCAGATGTCGTCGGGCGTCAGCTTCAGCACGTTCTGCGCAAAGGCGAGCTCGCTATAGGCCATGTCGTGCTGGAGATGCACGATGCCCTTGGGCCGGCCGGTCGAGCCGGACGAATACATCCAGAACGCCATCTCGTTGCGATGCGTCTCCGCTTCCGCCAGCTCGGCCGGGAATTGCTTGAGCCAGTCCGTCGCCGCGAGCGCGCTCGGCGCGGCGTGATCGCCCGCCTCGCCATTGGCGACAATCAGCGTGCACAGGCGCGTGTCCTTGCAGGCCTCGGCATTGAAGCGTGGCGCGAATTCGGCGTCCGCCACCGCAACGCTGGCGCCGGAATCGGCGAGGTAGAATTGCAGCAAATCCGGCGGCGTCAGCGTGTTGATCAGGAGCGGCACGAAGCCGGCCCGCACCGCGCCGAAGAACGCGGCCGGGTAGGCCGGGGTGTCGTCGAGAAACAGCAGCACGCGGTCGCCGCGCTTCAGGCCGAGCGATGCAAAGCCGTTGCCCCAGCGGCAAGTCTCGTCGCAGAGCTCGGCGTAAGTCCGCGTGCCTGCCGGACCCATGAGCGCGACCCTGTCGCCACGGCCCTTGGCGAGATTGTCGAACAGCACGCGGCTGGCGTTGTAGATTTCAGGAACGGCAAAGCCGATCTCGCGCGCCCCCTCGCTATCGGCGGGAACCTGGTCGAAGATCTCGTTGCTCATGCCTCGTCCCCGCCGTTCTTGGCAGCCTCGTAACGCGCCATGAAGCCCGGCGACATGTGGCGCAGGCGTGCATCGTCGATGCGGCCGGAGCGGGTGATGTAGCTGTAGGCGAAGTCCATCAGACCCTGCTGCATGTGCTGGGCAAAATGCTCGTACCAGAAGGCGCTGGTGCGCGCCGCGTCGACGAGCTTTTGTACAACCGGTTTTCGCACAGCCTGGTACCGGTGCAGGGCGGTTGCAAGATGCGCATCCGATTCCAGCGCCTTGACCAGCGCGATGGCGTCCTCGATCGCGAGCCGCGTGCCCGAGCCGATCGAGAAGTGCGCCGAATGCAGGGCGTCGCCGATCAGCACCATGTTCTTGAACGACCAGTGCTCGTTCCAGACCCAGGGAAAGTTGCGCCAGACCGATTTGTTGGAGACGAGGCAATGGCCGCCAAGCGTGTCCGCGAACACCTCTTCGCAGACGCCCTTGGACTGCTCGACGTCCTTGTAGGCGAAGCCATAGGCCTGCCATGTCGCGTGGTCGCATTCGACCAGGAAGGTGCTCATGGCGGGCGAGTAGCGGTAGTGATGGGCGTTGAAGGCACCGCGATCGGTCTTCACGAAGGTCTGCGACAGCGTGTCGAAGCGCTTCGAGGTGCCGTACCAGACGAACTTGTTGGAGGAGTAGGACAGCGAGGTGCCGAAATCTCCCTCGAAGGCGCGGCGCACCTGCGAGTTCAAACCGTCGGCGGCGACGATCAGATCGTGGCCGTTGAGCTGGTCGATCGCATTTATCTGCGTGTCGAAGCGCGGGGTGACGCCAGCGTCGAGCGCGCGCTGCTGCAGGAACCGCAGCAGCTCGAGCCGCCCGATCGAGGAGAAGCCGACCCCGTCGATGGCGACGCTGTCGCTGCCGAGGTTCAGCGTGATGTTCTGCCAGCTCTCCATGTGCGGCGCGATCGCATCGACCGTCTCGGGGTCGTCGGCACGCAGAAATTCCAGCGCCTGGTCCGAGAACACGACGCCAAAGCCCCAGGTCGCGTCGGCCGGGTTCTGTTCGAACAGGTCGACTTGATCCTCGGGGTGACGCTTCTTCCAGAGATAGGCGAAGTAGAGCCCACCGGGCCCTCCGCCAATCACGGCGATCCGCAACGTCTGCCTCCCTAATTGACAGTATACTTACTATCTAGGGGTAGACTAATGTGCTCCGGCGTCCCGCGCCAGCGGAATTATCGGCCAGCGCAGGCGCGCCAAAGCGCACTTCGGCCACACGTTTTACGCGTGTCCGAAACCTCAGGTCCGAATCATAGCCAAACCGCGCCGGCTTGGCCATCCGCACCGTCAGACGCAGCGCTTCACGTAGACCCCGTTCACCAGCACCCGGGTACAGCGGACCACCGGAACCGGCTTGCGGACCACGACGGCCGCGTTCGGCCCGGCGCAGCCGGCGCGATAGACCCCGCGGGCGCAGACCACCGCATTGGCGTCGGTGGCCTCGAACGTCATCGTCGCTCCGAAGGCGAGGAGCGCAGAAGCAACGAGCAGCAATGAACGCATGTTGTCCTCCCGGTCTTGCCGTGATCGAAATCGGATATCTGCAAAAGATCTGTCGTTGCAGGCGTGCGGAAATTCATGCGCACGCCGTTCGTCGTTGCGGCTTTGGCGCCTGCGCCGTGTTACCTCGCCGCGAATGGGGCGAGCACGTCCTTGCACGCCGGCGACAGCGAGGCAGCCCTGTTGGAAATGCATTGAATGATGCGGCCGCCTCCGGGCGCGACGCCGGCGCAGAGCGTGCGGATGTCGGCGCCGCAGGCCGAGCGCGCGATGAACAGCTCTTCGCGCGGCAGCAAGGGACGCAACACGATCACG
>NZ_LBJU01000075.1:0-27805 GCF_028128835.1 Bradyrhizobium sp. CCBAU 65884
CAGGCCACGCCTTGACGGCCGCAAGCACGGCGTCATGCTCGCGGAAATCGGGCGTGCTTTAATGGTTGCTACGGCACCGCCGCCCTACCGCGTCGGAACCGGCTTGGCGCCGCGGTAATCGTAGAAGCCGCGCTGGGTCTTGCGGCCGAGCCAGCCGGCCTCGACATATTTCACCAGCAGCGGGCACGGGCGGTACTTGGAATCGGCCAGCCCCTCATGCAACACCTGCATGATGGAGAGGCAGGTATCGAGGCCGATGAAATCAGCCAGCTCCAGCGGGCCCATCGGATGGTGGGCGCCGAGCTTCATGGCCGCGTCGATCGCCTCCACGTTGCCGACGCCTTCATACAGCGTGTAGATCGCCTCGTTGATCATCGGCAGCAGGATGCGGTTGACGATGAAGGCCGGGAAATCCTCGGAGACCGCGACCTGCTTGCCGAGCTTGGCAACGAATTCCTTGGACGCCTCGAAGGTCTGGTCGTCGGTGGCGATGCCGCGGATCAGCTCCACCAGCTCCATCAGCGGCACCGGATTCATGAAGTGAATGCCGATGAAGCGCTCGGGCCGGTCGGTGGCGGCGGCAAGCCGGGTGATCGAGATCGAGGAGGTATCGGAGGCGACGATTGCCTCGGGCTTCAGGACCGCGCAGAGCTCGTGGAAGATCTTGCGCTTGACCTCTTCCTTCTCGACCGCGGTCTCGATCACGAGGTCGCAGTCGGCGAGGTCGTCCAGCTTCTCGGCGGACGTGATGCGCGCCATCGCCTTGGCCTTGTCGTCCTCGGAGACGGCCTTCTTGGAGACCTGGCGCGCCAGATTGCCATTGATGGTGGCCATGCCCGACTTGAGGCGATCAGGCGAAACGTCGTTGAGCACCACGTCGAAGCCGGCCAGCGCCGCGACATGCGCGATGCCGTTGCCCATCTGACCCGCGCCGATCACGCCGACCTTCTTGATCACTGCCGCCATAATGTCATCCACCGGAACGGCGCGCGACGAGCGCGCCTGTTATCCCCCGAGCCGGGAGGTCTGATTTGATCAGAAGCTTGATTTAATCAGAACCCGGGCTCGAAACCTAGATTGGATCGCTTCCCCGGCGTGCCCCACGCCAAAGAAAACGCTTCAGAAATGAAACACCGGCCGGAGTTTATGCCTCCGGCCGGTGTTTTTGGCGTCTTTTACTTGCCGAGCTTGCCAAGTTCGGCCGTCAACTCCGGAACCGCCTGGTAGAGATCGGCGACCAGGCCGTAATCGGCAACCTGGAAGATCGGCGCGTCCTCGTCCTTGTTGATCGCGACGATCACCTTGGAGTCCTTCATGCCGGCCAGATGCTGGATCGCGCCGGAAATGCCGACGGCGACATAGAGCTCGGGCGCCACCACCTTGCCGGTCTGGCCGACCTGCCAGTCGTTCGGCGCATAGCCGGCGTCCACCGCCGCACGCGAGGCACCGACACCGGCCCCAAGCTTGTCGGCGAGCGGCTCGATGTACTTGGCAAAATTCTCGCGGCTCTGCATGGCGCGGCCACCGGAGACGATGATCTTGGCCGAGGTCAGTTCGGGACGATCGCTCTTGGCGACCTCCTCGCCGACGAAGGACGACAGGGCCGGATCGGCCGCCGCCGCGACGGTCTCGACCGGTGCGCTGCCACCCTCGCCGGCTGCGGCGAAGGTCGAGGTCCGCACCGTGATGACCTTCTTGGCGTCCTTGGACTTCACGGTCTGGATGGCGTTGCCGGCATAGATCGGGCGCTCATAGGTGTCGGGGGCGACCACCTTGATGATTTCCGAGACCTGCATGACGTCGAGCAGGGCGGCGACGCGCGGCATCACGTTCTTGAAGCGCGAGGTCGCGGGCGCGACGATGGCATCATAGCCGGAGGCCAGCGAAACGATCAGCGCGGCCAGCGGCTCGGCGAGATCGTGCGCATAGAGCTCGCCATCGGCGAGCAGCACCTTCTTGACGCCGGCAAGCTTGGCAGCGGCATCCGCCGCGGCCTTGGCGTTCTGGCCGGCAACGAGGACCTCGACGTCCGCGCCGAGCGCGGCAGCCGCGGTCAGGGCCTTGTTGGTCGCATCCTTGAGCGACGCATTGTCGTGTTCGGCAATCAGCAGCGTCGTCATCAGAGCACCCCGGCTTCGTTCTTGAGTTTCGACACCAGCTCGGCGACGTCCTTGACCTTGACGCCCGCCTTGCGGCCGGCCGGCTCCGTCGTCTTGACGACCTCGAGACGCGGAGCGACGTCGACGCCGTAATCGGCGACGGTCTTGTCCGCGATCGGCTTCTTCTTGGCCTTCATGATGTTCGGCAGCGAGGCATAGCGCGGCTCGTTGAGACGCAGATCGGTGGTGACGATCGTCGGTCCCTTCAGCTTCACGGTCTGGAGTCCGCCGTCGACTTCGCGGGTGACCTTGAAGTCAGAACCTTCGACCTCGAGCTTCGAGGCGAAGGTCGCCTGCGACCAGCCGAGCAGCGCAGCCAGCATCTGGCCGGTCTGGTTGCTGTCGTCGTCGATCGCCTGCTTGCCGAGAATGATCAGGCCCGGCTGCTCTTCTTCGGCAACCTTCTTCAGGATCTTGGCGACCGCGAGCGGCTCGACGGTGCCCTCGGCCTTCACCAGGATGCCGCGATCGGCGCCCATGGCAAGACCCGTGCGGATCGTCTCCGACGCCTGCGCAGGTCCAATCGAAACCACCACGACTTCGGTCGCCTTGCCGGCTTCCTTCAGGCGCAGCGCTTCTTCGACCGCGATTTCGTCGAACGGGTTCATCGACATCTTGACGTTGGCGAGTTCAACGCCCGATCCATCGCCCTTGACGCGGACCTTGACGTTGTAATCGACCACCCGCTTTACCGGCACTAAGACCTTCATCGATCCTCTTTCACTCAATTTAGGAGGGGGGTTATCAACTGGCGCGGAACCTAAAGGCCCGATCTGCCCCGGTCAACGCGCGAACGGGCCTAATTTTAGCCCTCTGAAATGCGAGAGCTCGATGGGTCAGCGGTTCTGGCCCGGAACCCAGAGCACGTCGCCGGCGCCATTCCCGTTGGCGGCTCGGCTGGCCACGAACAGGAAGTCCGACAGGCGGTTCATATATTGGATGCCAGCTGCACTGACCTGCTCCCCGGGTCGGGCCGCCAGTTCCACGATCACCCGTTCCGCCCTGCGGCATATCGTGCGCGCCACATGGAGATGAGCAGCAGCCGGAGTGCCGCCGGGAAGCACGAAGGAGGTCAGCGGCGCGAGCTTGTCGTTGAGCGCATCGATGTCGCGCTCGAGCCGTTCGACCTGGCTTGCCACCACCCGCAGGCGCTCGGCTTTGCCGTCACGTTCCGGAACCGCAAGGTCGGCGCCGAGATCGAACAGATCGTTCTGGATGCGGCCCAGCATCGCGTGGAGCTCGGGCGCATCCTGGGTATGGAGCCGCACCACGCCGATCGCAGCATTGGTTTCGTCGACCGTGCCATAGGCCTCGATACGCAGATCGTATTTTGGGCGGCGCTCGCCCGAGCCGAGGGCCGTCGTGCCGTCGTCACCGGTCTTCGTGTAGATGCGATTCAGTACGACCATAGAGGCCTCTTAATCTTGGGCATGATCTCGTCGGAAAACCGCTTCACACTTTGCGTTAACGCGGCCCTTCGGGTCCGGATCATGCCTTACCGCCCCATCGCCCAGACCGCGAGCATTGCGATGACGATCGCCACGAACTGAAGCAGCACGCGCCAGCGCATCAGCTTCTGCGAGGTATTGGGCGAGCCGCCGCGCATCATGTTGATGAGCCCGAGCAGCAGCACCAACGCCACGGCGCCGGCTGCCGCCGGCAGGATGAAAGTCGTCAGGAGAGATGCCATTGGGGGGTGATAACACCGTGCGCGCCGGTCCGCCATGGTGCCGCGGCAGCCTCCGGCGTCCTTCCGGGCGATGCGAAGCGTCGAGCCGGGAATCCGTCGGGCCACCCCTACTGCGGCGAAATGGATTCTCAGATGCGCAATTGCGCATCATAGCTCGCGCTGCGCGCGCCCCGGAATGACAGCGAGGCGCTTCGCGAACTGGCTTTTGGGGCAAGAATATCAGATGGTAGCGCGATGATTTCCGATTTGCGCCCATTGCCTATTCTCCTGATCTCTCCCTACGTGCAGGGAGAGCGAGCAGCGGTGTAGGTGCCACGTGAAAGCCATCCGCTACATTTACTGCGTCTTGGAGGATGCGTTCTACACGTTCCTGGCCGACGACGGCTGGGCGATCGCGAGCCACATCGCCCTGTCGACGCTGATGGCGTTGTTCCCGTTCCTGATCGTGCTGACCTCACTCGCGGGCTTCTTCGGCTCCAAGGAACTCGCCGACCAGGCCGCCAGCCTGATGCTGCAGATCTGGCCGAAGCAGGTCGCCGATTCGATCTCGGGCGAGGTGCATGACGTGCTGACCACGACCCGCACCGGCATTCTGACGATCGGCGCGGCGCTCTCGGTCTATTTCGCCTCCAACGGCGTCGAGGCCCTCCGGGTCGCACTCAATCGCGCCTATGCGGTGGTGGAGATGCGGCGCTGGTACTGGCTGCGTCTGGAATCGATTGTCTACACGCTGATTGCGGCCTTCACCGCGCTCGCCATGGCGTTCCTGATCGTGCTCGGTCCGCTCTTGATCGAGGCGGCGCGGCGCCACATCCCGCTGTTCGTCGAGTCCAACGAAAGCATCCTCACCTGGCTGCGCTACGGCATCACGATCGGTGCGCTGGTGGTGGCGCTGATCATCCTGCACGTCTGGCTGCCGGCGGGACGGCGCGGCTTCCTCCAGATCCTGCCCGGCATCGTCTTCACCATCGTGGCGTCGCTGATCTCCGGCATCGTGTTCGGGCAATATCTGGCGCGCTTCGCCAACAATTACGTGACGATGTATGCGGGGCTCGCCTCGGTGATCATCGCGCTGGTGTTCCTGTATTTCATCGCCGCGATCTTCGTTTACGGCGGCGAGCTCAATGCCGCGATCATCAAGTCACGGCTTCCTCACGGCGTGTCGCTTCAAGCAGCGCAGTCGCTAAAGCCCGCGGAGACACAGGCTTGACCAGGAAGGCGTCGGCGCCGGCCTCGCGCGAGGCCGCCTCGTCCTCGCCGCGACCGGACACCCCGATGATCGGGATCCGAGCCAGCGGCGCCTGCATGGTGCGGATCCGCCTGATGGCCTCGACCCCGTCGATGCCGGGCAGCACCATATCCATCAGCACCGCATCGAACGCGCCTTGCGCCAGCCGGCCGACGGCATCCTCGCCGCGCCCGATGAACTCGGCATGATGGCCGAGCTCGGTCAAAATCGTGTTGAGCACGACGCGGCCGAACGGATTGTCCTCGACGCTGAGGACGCGCAGCGCCGCGACCGCATCCGCCTCGGTCTCGCCCTTCGCCTTGCGGGATTTGCTGGGGCCCGCGGCATCGAGCGACACTGTCAGCGTAAAGGTGGCGCCGCCGCCGCGGCGCGGTGCGACGGTGATGTCGCCGCCCATCGCGCGCGCCAATTGCTTGACCGAGGACAGCCCTAAGCCGGCGCCGCCGAAGCGCGAGGCAATGGTGACATTGGCCTGGGTGAACGGGCGGAACAGCCGCTTGATCTCGGCCATGGTCAGACCGATGCCGCTGTCGGACACCGCGAAGGCGACGCCGACCCTGCCCTTCTCTTTTGACTTGCCCTTTGCCTTGCCCTTGGCAGGACGCCAGGGCGCGACCTCGAGCGCCACGCCGCCCTGGTCGGTGAACTTCACGGCATTGTCGATCAGGTTCTCGAGCGCGGCGCGCAGGCGGACGGGATCGCCGACCACGAGGCCGGGGAGCTTGTCGGAGATCTCGACCTGGGCCTGGAGACCCTTGGCCGCGGCACGCCCGGCCAGTGAATCGCCGGCGCTGCGGGCGAGCGTGCGGAGATCGAACAGGTCCTGCCGCAGCGTACTTCCGGCCTTGCTGGCCCCCTTGCCGGTTCTGGCGGCATCCACGAACAGCGTGGCAAGGCTCGCCAGATGCTCGGCACCGGCCTTGATGGTGTCGGCCCAGCGCCGTTCCCGCTCGCCGAGATCGGAGGTCGCCAGCAGGTCGCTGATCGCCAGAATGCCGGTCAGGGGGGTGCGGACCTCATGGGCAAAGGCGGCGAGCGCCGCCTGGACGACATCCGGCGCGACCGCCTTGGTGCTGCGCTTGCGCAACCCGCCGGTCGTCCCGGACCGCTTCCGAGGCGGTCGCCTGGACGTCCGCGTGGTGCGCGCTGGGCGCTTTTTCGCCGCCATAAATCCCCTTCGAAGTGTCCCCTTCGAACCCCGGGCTGTCGGCCAAGCATGGCACGGCGGAACCCCCGGAGTCACGGCGGCGTTTCGCTAACCCCCAGAGAAACTTAACCTAATCCCACCAGCCGACGGATGCCGGCAGGCGTGATGCCGGCCGCGCGCAAGGCGCGCAGACCGGTCGAGCCGCTCGATTTCGACAGCTTCCGCCCCTCGCTGTCGCAAATCAGCCGGTGATGACGGTAGGCGGGTTCGGGCAGGCCGAGCAGGACCTGGAGCAGGCGGTGGACGGCGGTGGCGTGAAACAAGTCCTGGCCGCGCACGATCTCGCTGACGCCCTGAAGCGCATCGTCGACGACGACGGACAGGTGGTAGCTGGTCGGTGTCTCCTTGCGCGCCAGGATGACGTCACCCCAGGCCTCGGGCCGCGCCGGGACGGTGCCGTGCTCGCCATCGGGCCCCTCGCCCAGCTCATTCCAGGTCAGGCCGGCGACGCACCGGCAGGCCGCCGTCATGTCGAGCCGCAACGCGTAAGGCGCGCCGCTGTCGATCAGGCGCGCCCGCGCGTCGGCAGGCAGCGATTTGGACTCGCCGGGATAAAGCGGCGCGCCGTCGGGATCACGCGGCCACGGGCCGTCCGCCTCGCGCGCGGAAACGAGCTTTGCGATCTCGGCGCGGCTTTCGAAGGCGGGATAGACGAGCCCAAGCGCCGACAGCTTGTCCAGCGCGGCGCGATAATCGGCGAGATGCTCCGACTGTCGCCGCACCGGCGTCTCCCAGTCGATCCCGAGCCAGGCCAGATCCTCGTAGATCGCCGCCTCGAATTCCGGCCGGCAGCGCGTCGTGTCGATGTCCTCGATCCGCAGCAACAACCGCGCACCGGTCTTAAGCGCCCGATCGAAGTTGAGCAGCGCGGAATAGGCGTGGCCGAGATGCAGGAGGCCGTTCGGGCTGGGGGCAAATCGGAAAACGGGTGGCATCAGACAAGCCGGAACGGAAGAACGGCACCGCTCTCCCGCTCGAGGCGCTCCACCACGCCGCGGTAAAACTGTTCTGTCCGATGGATCATCTCTTCCGATGCACTTGGTCCACTACCCTCGAAGAGACCGCGCGCAAGCTCGAACTCCGTATCGAGGAAGTTGGCCACGATCCGCGGCAGAGGTGCGGAGCCGAGTTCGTGCGTGATCGATTTCCGGGCCATGAGCTCGACGACCTCCGATTTCAGTTCGCTCGGCGGGTCGCACTCCTCCATGAGGGTGGGAAAATGCATCGGCGCGACGGCTTCGGCTGGACGCATGCGCAGCCATCGCAAAGCGGCGGCGGGCCGAAGTGCATAGAAGATCTTTTTTTGCGCGACATTTGTCCCGTCGCCGAAATAGACGCGCCGCTGACGCTCGCCGAGATGAAGATAGTGGCGACACACGGCCTCCCGGCTCGCGGCCTCTCTGGCAAACGCCAGAAACTCGTCGCGAAACCACCCCTGCCCCCTGTAAACGACGGGCGAGCACAGCCACTCCACGATCACCGCATTACCCTTCAGCAGGAGTTGCAGCGCCTTGCGTAAATCCCATCCATTGGCATCGAGATCCCCCTCGAACGGGAGCTCTATCACGTCGCGACTTACCCAAGGCGTAATGTGATCGACCGCGCGACGCACATACACAAAACGGCAGTCATAGTCGCTGTCTGGAGAGGCGAAACCCCAGGCCCGGCTGCCGCTTTCGATGGCCAGCGGCAGGAAGACGCGATGTTCGTCGATGACGCGATCCAGCATGGCATCGATCAGGGCGACTTTCTCGCCGTCCATCTCCACAGGAATACTTCTCAAAGTCATCGAACGCTTCCGGGATTCCGATAGTATGGTCTTAATCTTATCGTCCCAAGCCGTCCACAGGACGCCAAATCCGCATCGCGGCGAGCCGATGACGTCATGACCATCCATCTCGAATCCCAGTCCGATCTCGAAGCGGCCGTCCACGCGCTGATCAAGCGCGACCCGCGCCTCAAACCCGTGTTCGAGATCGCGGGCATGCCGGCGCTGCGGCGGCGCGAGCCGGGTTTTGCGGGCCTTGCCCACATCGTCTGCGGCCAGCAACTCTCGACCGCGAGCGCGGCGGCAATCTGGGGACGGTTGTCGGCCGCCTTCGATCCGTTCGACCACGACGCGGTGCGCCGGGCCCGCACTGACCGGCTCGGGCGGCTCGGCCTGTCGGCTGCCAAGATCAAGACGCTGAAGCATCTCGCCCGCGAGATCGGCGCGCAGCGACTGAACCTCGACGTGCTCGCCGAGGAGGATGCCGACGCCGCGCATCACACGCTGATCGCGCTGCCCGGCATCGGCCCCTGGACCGCGGACGTCTACCTCCTGTTCTGCCTCGGCCATGGCGATGCCTGGCCCGCCGGCGATCTCGCCGTGCAGGAGGCCATCAAGGTCGGCCTCGGCCTTCAGGCGCGGCCGACGGAGAAGCAGATGGCGCCGCTCGCCGAGCCCTGGCGTCCCCTGCGCGGCGCGGCGGCGCATCTGTGGTGGAGCTATTATCGCGCGGTGAAGAAGCGCGAGGGCGTGCTCGCCGGCTCGGCCTAAAGCGCGACGCGATTAGGATGAAACGTCATCGCGCTTTTCGGAAAACCGCTGCGCACTTTCCCGGATCATGCTTTAGCCCCGCAGCCTCGCGCGGTCGGCCCGGGCGCATTCGGCGACGAAATCCACGACGGCACGCACCGCCGGAAGCTCGACGAGGTCGGGATGGGCCAGCAGCCACAGGTCCGCCACGCTGGCGAGCTTTTGCGGGGCGACGCGTACGAGGTCGGGATAGCTTTCTGCGACGAAGCAGGAGAGCGCCGAGATGCCAATCCCGGCGCGGACCGCGGCCAGCATGTCCCCCTGCGAAGAGCAGCGCATCACCACCCTGGCCTGCCGGGTGACGACGTCGCTCCAGCGCGCAAGCTGTGCATTCGACGCCTGGTCGGCGAAGCCGACGACGCTATGCTCCTTCCACTCGCCGCGCCGTTCAGGCAAGGACCGCCCCGCGGCATAATCGCGCGAGGCGTAGAATCCGGTACCAAGGCGGCCGATCTTGCGACCGACCAGGTTTTCCTCGCCGCTGTCGAAAGGCCGCAGCACCACGTCCGCCTCACGCCGACGCACGCTCGCCGGAAACGGGTGGGTGATGATCTCGAGCTGGACATGGTCATGCGCACGCAGGAAGGCGGGCAGGCGCGGCATCAGCCAATGCGAGGCCAGCGTCGCGCCGATCGAAAGCTTGACGATGCCGCGCGCCTTATGTCCCCCGGCCGCGACCGCGGTCTCGGCCCGCAGCGCCGCCGCCGCCATGGCCTCGGCGTGCTCGCGCAATGTCCGTCCATCCGCGGTCAGTGCCAGGCCGTCGGCGGCGCGCGCCAGCAACCTGGTGCCGAGCTGAGCTTCCAGCGCCGCGATCTTGCGACTGACGGTCGGATGGCTGGTGTGCAGCCGGCGGGCGGCCGCGGTGAAGCTTCCGGTATCGGCGACCGCGACGAAGGTCTTGCAGAGATCCCAGTCCAATCGGCTCCCCCCGTTCATATCTGAAAGGCTATCCGTTCATTATTGGACCACCGGAGGGCGCCGTCCAACCTTATAGTGGGTTCAAATCCGCGACACGGGCGGCAATCGCCCGCGCGACAATCAACACGGAAACGCCTCGTCATCCGCCCGCCGGCGGGGCCGCGTTTTCAGGGAGGACATGATGGCGCTGCCCGCTCTCTTGAAGGATTCGCTCGCGCTGCCGGTGGTGGGCTCGCCGCTCTTCATCGTCTCCGGACCGGAGCTGGTGATCGCCCAGTGCAAGGCGGGCGTCGTCGGCTCGTTTCCGGCGCTCAACGCCCGTCCGGTCGAGAAGCTGGACGAGTGGTTGAGCCGCATCGAGGACGAGCTCGGGCAATACAAATCGCTCAATCCGGGCAAAAAGGTCGCGCCCTACGCGGTCAACCAGATCTGCCACGCCTCCAACGACCGCCTGATGAAGGACATGGAGACCTGCGTGAAACATCGCGTCCCCATCATCATCACCTCGCTGCGGCCGCCGGCGGAGATCGTCGAGGCCGCGCATTCCTATGGCGGGCTGGTGTTCCATGACGTCATCAACGTCAAGCATGCGCGGAAAGCGGCCGAGCACGGCGTCGACGGCCTGATCCTGGTCTGCGCGGGCGCCGGCGGGCATGCCGGAACGCTCTCGCCCTTCGCGCTGGTGCGCGAGGTCAAGCAATGGTTCAAGGGCACGATCCTGCTGTCGGGCGCGATCAGCGACGGCTTCGGCATCGCCTCCGCGCTGACGCTTGGCGCCGACCTCGCTTATATGGGCACGCGTTTCATCGCGACCAGGGAAGCCAACGCCGACGAAGCCTACAAGTCCGCGCTGACGCAGCATGCCGCGCACGACATCGTCTACACCAACCTGTTCACCGGCGTGCACGGCAACTATCTCGGCCCCTCCATCGCCGCCGCGGGGTTAGATCCGGACAATCTGCCGATGGCCGACAAGACGAAGATGAATTTCGGCTCAGGCGGCAACACGAAATCAAAGGCGTGGCGCGACATCTGGGGTTCGGGCCAGGGCATCGGCCAGATCACCGATGCGCCTGCCGTCGCCGACCTGGTCGACCGGATGAAGGCGGAGTTCGATCAGGCCCGGCAGGATTTCCTGCTCCGCGCCACCGCCTGACGTCTCGGACTACAAGAAAAAACGGGAGGACACCATGAAGCTCGCAGCCGCATTGATCGGCATGTCGTTGCTGACGCTCGGCGCCGGCAGCGCCCGCGCCGAAGGCAGCGCCGAGATCCGCATCGGGCAGACCCTGCCCTATAGCGGCCCGGCCTCCGGCTTCGGCGCGATCGGGCGGACGCAGGAAGCGTTCTTCGACAAGATCAATGCCGATGGCGGCATCAACGGCCGCAAGGTCAAGTTCATCACGCTGGACGACGCCTATTCGCCGCCGAAGACGGTCGAGCAGACCCGCAAGCTGGTCGAGCAGGACGAGGTGCTGATGATGTTCGGCTCGCTCGGCACCGCTACCAACAGCGCGGTGCAGCGTTATCTCAACGCCAAGAAGGTGCCGCAGCTGTTCGTGCTCTCGGGCGCCACCAAATGGGCCGAGCCGCAGAAGAATCCGTGGACGATGCCGGGGATGGCGGCCTACGAATCCGAGGGCGTGGTCTATGCCAAATACATCTTGCAGACCAAGCCCGACGCCAGGATCGCGATCCTGGCACAGAACGACGATTTCGGTCGCGACTATGTCGCAGGCTTCAAGCGCGCGCTCGGGGCCAAGGCGGCCGGCATGATCATCGCCGAACAGACCTACGAGACCAGCGCGCCGACGATCAGCTCGCAGCTCTCGACCCTGAAGGCCTCGGGCGCCAACGTGCTGTTCGGCGTCGTACTCGGAAAATTCACCTCGCAGATGGTCAAGGGCGTGGCCGAGATCGGCTGGAAGCCCGAACTGTTCTTCGTGCCGACCTCGGCTTCGTCGATTTCGTTCCTGGAGCCGGCCGGGCTCGACAACGCGGTCGGCCTGATCTCGTCGAGCAACCAGAAGGACACGATGGACCCGCAATGGGCCGACGATCCCGGCGTGAAGGAGTATTTTGCCTTCATGAAGCAATACCTGCCGAACGCCGACCTTTCCAACTCCAACTACGCGGCCGGCTACCACTATGCGACGCTGCTGATGACGGTGCTGAGGGCGTGCAAGGAAGACGTCAGCCGCGACAACATCATGCGCCAGGCGGCCTCGCTGAAGGAGGTGAAGCTGCCGCTGCTGCTGCCGGGAATCTCGGTTACGACCGGTGCCGACGATTATCTGCCGTTCCAGCAGCTTCAGCTCCGCCGCTTCAACGGCAAGAGCTGGGTCGGCTTCGGCGACGTGCTGGACGATCGCTAGGCTCGCGCGGGACAAGGACACGCCATGATCATCAGCGGCGAGCGCCGGATCAGCTATGACGAGATCCAGTCACGCATCAGGCGGGCGGCAAGCGGATTCCGCGCCCTGGGCCTTGCCGAGGCCGCGCCGGTTGCGATGATGCTGCGCAACGACTTCGCCCTGTTCGAGGTGGTTGCGGCCTCCGCCGCCCTCGGCAGCCCGGTGGTGCCGATCAACTGGCATCTCAAGGCCGAGGAGGTCCGCTACATCCTGACCGACAGCGGCGCGAAGATCCTGGTCTGCCACGCCGACCTGCTGCCGCAGATTCGTGACGGCGTGGCGCCGGATGTCCGCCTTCTCGTCGTCGCGACGCCGCCCGAGCTGGCGGCGACCTTCGCCATTGCCCCGGAGCTGACCGCGGTCCCGGCCGAACTGACCGATTGGGAGCGCTGGCGCGACGGCCATACCGAAACCCAGGAACCGCCGCGCCGGGCCGCGGCAATGATCTACACCTCGGGCACGACCGGGATGCCGAAGGGCGTGCGGCGCATGCCGATGCAGCCCGAGCAGGCGGCCGCTTCCGAACGTGTCGGCGCGATCGCCTATGGCATCAAGCCGCGGGACAACCAAATCGTGCTGATCAACGGGCCGATGTATCACTCGGCGCCGCATTCCTACGGCATGATGGCGTTCCGCAACGGCTGCACCATCGTCCTCCAGCCGCGGTTCGATGCGGAGGAGCTGCTGGCACTGATCGAGCGTCACCGCGTGACGCACATCCACATGGTCCCGACGATGTTCGTGCGGCTGCTGCGGCTCCCCGAGACGGTCAGGCGGCGCTACGACCTGTCGTCGCTGCGCTTCGTCGTGCACGGGGCTGCGCCCTGCCCGCCCGAGGTGAAGAAGGCGATGATCGATTGGTGGGGGCCGGTCATCAACGAGTATTTCGGCTCGACCGAGACCGGGATCCCGGTGTGGCACTCTGCCGAGGAGGCGCTGAAGAAGCCCGGCACCGTCGGCCGCGCCATCGAAGGCGGCATCGTCAGGATCTTCCGCGACGACGGCAGCCCGTGCAACGCCAACGAGGTCGGCGAAATCTACATGCGCCAGACGGCGGTGCCCGATTTCGATTATCACGGCAAGGCGCAGGCGCGCGCCGAGGCGGGGCGCGACGGCCTCGTCAGCGTCGGCGACGTCGGCTATCTCGACGAGGACGGCTATCTGTTCCTGTGCGACCGCAAGCGCGACATGGTGATATCAGGCGGCGTCAACATCTATCCCGCCGAGATCGAGAACGCGCTGATCGGCATGCCCGGAGTGCGCGATTGCGCCGTGTTCGGCATTCCCGACCCGGAATATGGCGAGCGGCTATGTGCCTGCATCGAGCCCGACACCGGCGACCAGCTCTCCGCCGCCGCAGTGCAGGCTTTTCTGCGCGAGCGGCTGGCGAACTTCAAGGTGCCGAAGGAGATCCGGTTCCTGGATGCGCTGCCCCGGGAGGCGACCGGAAAGATCTTCAAACGCAAGCTGCGCGATCCCTATTGGACCGGCCGCGGTCCGGGCGGCGCTTAAACCTTCTCCGGCCGGCGTCCGTGCGAGCGGAATACCAGGCCATATTCCGCCCGAGCAGGGCTGCATGCCTGCCTCGCTCGGGTCCGCAGCTTTTGGCGGGCGAGGAAACCGTATAGCGTCCGATCTCAGAGGAAACGCCGCGAAAGACGGCCAAGAGGTCGCGCATGCTCGACAAGACCAAGGATCTATCCGCCTGCGCCCAGGCCTGGCTCGATGAATTCGAGCGCGCGCTGGGCAGGCCCGATCCCGCCACGCTGGACCGCCTCTTCCTCGCCGACAGCTTCTGGCGCGACGTGCTGGCGCTGAGCTGGAACCTGCAAACGATCGCCGGCCGCGAGATGATTGCGCAAGCGCTGGCCGCGCTCGCGCCCGAGGCGGCACCGACCAGCTTCAGAATCGCGCCGAACCGCGCGCCGCCGCGCTGGGTGACGCGTGCCGGCACCAACACCATCGAAGCGATCTTCACGTTCGAAACCGCGACCGGCCGTGGCAGCGGCATCCTGCGGCTCATTCCCGACAAGACCGACGGCGACCGCCTGAAGGCCTGGACGCTGCTCACCGCGCTCGACGAGCTCAAGGGATTCGAGGAGCAGCTCGGCACGTCGCGACCGCGCGGCCAGGCCTATTCCCGCGATTTCCGCGGGCCGAACTGGCTGGATTTGCGCAGCACCTCGCGCGACTATGCCGATCGCGATCCGGCCGTGCTGGTGGTCGGCGGCGGCCAGGCCGGGCTCGCGATAGCAGCCCGGCTGAAGCAGTTGAAGGTCGACGCGCTGATCGTCGATCGCGAGATGCGGATCGGCGACAATTGGCGCAAGCGCTATCATGCGCTCACCTTGCACAACCAGGTGCAGGTCAATCACCTCCCCTACATGCCGTTTCCGCCGAACTGGCCGGTCTATATCCCCAAGGACAAGCTCGCCAACTGGTTCGAGGCTTACGTCGATGCGATGGAGCTGAACTTCTGGGCCGGCACCGAGTTCGAAAGCGGCGCCTATGATGAGGTCGAGGGCCACTGGACCGTCACGCTGCGCCGGGCCGACGGCAGCAGGCGCACCATGCATCCGCGCCACGTGATCATGGCGACCGGCGTCAGCGGCATCGCCAATATTCCAGACATTCCGACCCTCGACAATTTCAAGGGAACGCTGCTGCATTCCAGCCGCTACGAGGACGGCGAGACCTGGACCGGCAAGCGCGCGATCGTCATCGGCACCGGCAACAGCGGCCACGACATCGCGCAGGATCTGTATTCCAGCGGCGCCGAGGTGACGCTGGTGCAGCGCGCAGCCACGCTGGTCACCAATATCGAACCGTCGGCGCAGCTCGCTTATGCCACCTACAACGAAGGCACGCTCGAGGACAACGACCTGATCGCGGCCTCGATGCCGACGCCGCTGGCGAAGAAGACGCATGTGATGCTGACGGAGCAGTCGAAGCAGCTCGACAAGGAGCTGCTCGACGGCCTCTCGCGCGTCGGCTTCAAGCTCGACTTCGGCGAGGCCGGCACCGGCTGGCAGTTCAAATACCTCACCCGCGGCGGCGGCTATTATTTCAACGTCGGCTGCTCCAACCTGATCGTCGAGGGCGCGATCAAGCTCAGGCAGTTTGCCGACATCGAGGGCTTTGTACCCGAGGGGGCGCGGATGAAGGACGGCACGCTGCTTCCCGCCGATCTCATCGTGCTCTCCACCGGCTACAAGCCGCAGGAATATCTGGTGCGAAAGCTGTTTGGCGAGGCCATCGCCGACCGCGTCGGGCCGATCTGGGGCTTTGGCGACGGTCTTGAGCTGCGCAACATGTATGCGCGCACCAGGCAGCCCGGGCTCTGGTTCATCGCCGGCAGCCTCGCGCAGTGCCGGATCAACTCGAAATACCTCGCGCTCCAGATCAAGGCGATCGAGGAGGGGATTTTGGGGCGAATATAGCCGTCATTCCGGGGCGCGCGTAGCGCGAGCCCGGAATGACAAGAGGAGAGACCACCCATGCCAGCCATTCTCGGCAGCGGCGAGCACCGCTACCGCGTCGTCGACAATTTCGCGAAACTGCCCGAAGGCTGGCAGCTCACCGACGTCGCCGCGGTCGCGGTCGACAGCAAGGATCGTGTCTACGTCTTCAACCGCGGTGCCCACCCGATGGTGGTGCTCGACCGCGAGGGCAATTTCCTGCGCAGCTGGGGCGAAGGGCTGTTCTCGCGCGCGCACGGCCTTCACATCGACGCCGACGACAATCTCTACTGCACCGATGACGGCGACCACACCGTGCGCAAATGCACCACGGACGGCAAGGTGCTGCTGACGATCGGCATCCCCGAGAAGCCGGCGCCGTTCATGAGCGGCGAGCCCTTCCACCGCTGCACCCACACCGCGCTGTCGCCGAAGGGCGAGATCTACGTCTCCGACGGCTATGGCAATGCGCGCGTGCACAAATTCACGCCGGACGGCAAGCTGCTCAAGAGCTGGGGCGAGCCCGGCACCGATCCCGGCCAGTTCAACATCGTGCACAATATTGCCACCGATGCAGATGGTTGGGTCTATGTCGCCGACCGCGAGAACCACCGCGTCCAGGTGTTCAATGGCGAGGGCAAATACGAGACGCAGTGGAACAATTTGCATCGGCCCTGCGCGCTGTGCTGTTGCGGCGGGGCCAAGAGCCCGACCTTCGTGATCGGCGAGCTCGGCCCGGGCCTTGCCATCAACCGCAAGGTGCCCAATCTCGGGCCGCGGCTGTCAATCGTGGACGCCAAGGGCAAGCGCATCGCGCGCCTCGGCGGCGAGGAAGGGCCGGGTGTTGCGAGCGGAAAGTTCCTGGCGCCCCACGGCATCGCGCTGGATTCCAGGGGCGACATCTATGTCGGCGAGGTCGGCGTCACCAACTGGGACACCAGCTTTCCCGACGAGGAGATGCCGGCCGCAGTGCGCACGACGCGGTGCTTGCAGAAGCTGGAGCGGGTACGGGAGTAGCTGCGGCGGCAGGCCACGACGCGCTGGTCACGCAGTTCCGCGCCAGCCGCGTACCTCCCCAAATCGCGGCTTTTTGAACACCTTCGCCACCCCGGCGCCGCATTGCTTGCACCTGAATAAGTCGCTCAGCGGGCTTCACAATCCCGTCACGCTGCATGTAGTATGTCAGTACATGCTGCTTCGCAGCGTATATTGGAGGCCGGGAGCGTTACTTGAACGCACATGTCTCGCAAGGCAGTTGGCCGGTGTTGGTGCTGAATGCGGACTTCCGGCCGCTGAGTTACTACCCGCTGTCTCTTTGGTCGTGGCAGGACGCGATCAAGGCAGTGTTCCTCGATCGCGTCAACATCGTCGCACATTACGATCAGGCGGTTCATAGCCCCACGCTGCAAATGCAGCTGCCGAGCGTCGTCTCGCTCAAATCCTTCGTCAAGCCGACCACCCATCCGGCCTTCACCCGGTTCAACGTCTTCCTGCGCGACCGTTTCGCCTGCCAATATTGCGGCTCGCCCGAGGACCTGACCTTCGATCACATCATCCCGCGCAGCAAAGGCGGCCAGACCACCTGGGAGAACGTGGTCGCGGCATGCTCGCCGTGTAACCTGCGCAAGGGCAATCTCACGCCGGTGCAGGCAAAAATGTTTCCGCGCCAGCACGCCTTCGCCCCGACCGTGCACCAGCTTCACCGCAACGGCCGCCTGTTCCCGCCGAACTATCTGCATGATAGTTGGCTGGACTATCTGTACTGGGATACGGAGCTGGATCCGTAGGATCTGGCCTCACCCCCCGATCGCGTTCCGTGCCACCACGTCGCGATAGAACGCCGCGCTCAGCTTCGGCACCCTCGCCTGGGTCTCGAAATCAACCCGGTACAGGCCGAAGCGCTTGCCGTAGCCGAAGATCCACTCGAAATTGTCCATCAGGCTCCAGAGGAAGTAGCCGCGGATCGGCACGCCCTCGGCGGTCGCGCGCTGCATCTGGGACAGGTAATTGCGCAGGAACATGATGCGGTCGAGGTCGTAGACCTGGCCGTCGGCAGAGATCTTGTCCTCGGACGAGGCGCCGTTCTCGCTGATGTAGATATTCTCGATGTTCCAGATCTTTGCCGCAAGGCGCGGCGCCCAGTAGATCACTTCCGGGCCGACCCGCAGCCAATCCGAGTTCATGTGCGGGAACGAGGTGGGGAACGGCAGCACGTGGAAGCCGGGCGCGCGGTCGGAAGCCGTGACGTAATATTGCGGCGCGTAGATATTGAGGCCGACGAAATCGTTCGGCGCGCCGATGATCTTCAGTTCCTCGGCGGTGAATTTCGGCGCATCCGCGCCGGCATAGGCCAAAAAGCCCTCGGTGTATTTGCCCTCCAGCACCACGCCGAGGAAGCCGGCGTTGAGCTCGCGCGTCGCGATCTCGGCGGCGCGGATGTTTTCCGGCGTCGCGATCGCCGGCACACAGGCGGCGATGTTCTCGGCCGCACCGACACGGGTGCCGGCGCGGCCCGCGGCGCGGATCGCCTGCACGGCAAGCCCGTGCGCCAAGGCGACGTGATGGCGCGCCTGGTTGAGCTGCGCGGTCGGCAGCTTGAGACCGGGCGCATCGATGCCCCAGCCATAGCCGAAATTCACGAAACGCCCGACCTCGTTCACGGTGAAGACGTTCTTCACGCGATCGGTCAGGCGCGCGGCGACATGCGCAGCGTAGTCAGCAAAAGCCTTCGACGTGTCGCTCGACGACCAGCCCCCGACGCGGTCCTGGAGTGCCTGCGGCAAGTCCCAATGGTAGAGCGTCGCGTAAGGCTCGATGCCGTTCGCGAGCAGTTCGTCGACGAGGCGGTCGTAGAAGTCGAGGCCCTCAGGATTGGGCTGGCCAAAACCTTCCGGAAACACGCGCGGCCATGCGATCGAGAAACGGTAGGCCTTGACGCCGAGCGCCTTGATCAGCGCGACGTCCTCCTTGTAGCGGTGATAGTGCTCGTTGGCGCGGTCGCCGGTCGAGCCGTCCTCGATCTTGCCGGGCGTGTGGCTGAAAATATCCCAGATCGACTTGCCGCGACCGTCCTCGTCGACCGCGCCTTCGATCTGGTAGGACGAGGTCGCCGTGCCCCACAGAAAATCCTTCGGGAACGGCGCCGGCAGGTGGCGGTCGGTCGAAGCGGACTTTTCATTCTCCGCGGCCCCGGCACCTGCTGCTACGCCCAGCGCGGCGAGGCCCGTGAGCTTGGCAAAACGGCGCCGCGAGACATCGGCTGACATCGCTATCTCCGTGCCAGCTCCAGATCGATCTGATAGACGGAAATCCGGTCGATCTCGAATGCGACGCTCGCTGGCGATTCGGCATCGACCTGACTGACGCCCGGAAAAAACTTCGACCCGATCGCCAGATTGACGATCATGTACATGGGATCGTCGAAGCCGATCGGCACCTTGATGTCGGAGACCGGCCTGCGGTCGATGAAATAGACCAGTCGATCCTCCTGCCACAACACACCGTAATTGTGGAATACGCTCGAGGCGTCGCCGACCGCGAAATCGAAGCCGCAGGACTGGATCTTCTGGGTCGAAGGGATCCGCCAATGCGTCGTCATCACCAGATCTCCCGGCCGTTCGCCGCGGCCTTCCAGCACATCGACCTCCGGCGGCCAGCCGCCGTCGTCCGCCAGCATCCAGAACGCCGGCCACACTGCGTGGCCGACCGGCACCTTGGCGCGAATTTCGAAATAGCCGTGCTTCTGGGCGAACGTGCCCTGGGTCGTCAGGATGCCCGAGATGTACTCGTTGTTGAACAGCAGCTGTTTCAATTCCGGCGGCGTTCGGCTGGCGATGATCGACAGCACGCCGTCCTTCACCCTGAACGGATCGAGCCCGAGCGGCGCGGCCGCGCGGCCGGCATAGCGCGGATCGACGTAGATCTGCTGCTCGCCATTGGCGCTGGTCTTGCGCTTGAAGTCGGAGCCGTCGCCGCCCCAATAGCGTGCCTCCGGCCAGGCCGCGCCGCCGGCATAATGCGGGATCCAGCGTCCGTTCGACAGCGGATGCTCGTCAAAATCCTCGCTGAAGGTCCGGCGCAGCGGCAGGAACACCAGCGAGGCTAAACTGACCGTGTCCAGCCGGCGACACACGATGGTGGAGGGATCGGTCGTCACCTGCAGAGCCATGCTCGCCGGCGCGCGATCGAGTTCGTCCTGCGCAATACAAGGCGCAGGCAGCACGCCGAGGCCGATCGCAACCAGAGTGCCCCTCGTCCAACGGCCGATCATCACCGCACTCGAAGATGCCACGACATGCGCAGAGGTTAGCTCATCCGTCTTCGCGCGGGCAACCGCGGCATCCGACGCCGGCGGGCGATTTGAAAACCATTCTTCTCGCCTCCGCTCCGGGGCCAGCGGGCACTGGGAACCCGAGGCGCCCACGCCCGTTCAGAGTCAACGCCATGCGCTCGCATGCACGTTCCATCGAGCGCGTTTGTCCGCTGCAAGATGAAACAAGGGAAGACCCATGGCCGCAACCGAGAGTGATCATGTCTACAAGATCCTGGACCTCGTCGGATCGTCCGAAACCTCGATCGAGGACGCGATCAAGAACGCGATCAGCCGCGCGTCCAAGACCATCCGCGAGATGAAATGGTTCGAGGTGGTGCAGACGCGCGGCCATATCGAGAACGGCGCCGTGCGGCACTATCAGGTGACGCTGCGCGTCGGCTTCACCCTGGAGGGATGAGGCGGCAGGCGGAATTGTCGCACTGCGGTAGCGTGGCTCCCCGACCGGTCCTGACGGTGTCAGCAATCCTTCCGGTTGATTACGGACCCCGCACAATCATTGCAGATTTTGCAAGAGGCCGTTAAGACGAAAGTGAGAGGTTTGCCCCGATTTGGAGCAAGCCTGATGGTCACGAGCCGCGAATTCGGCAAGACGCGCCTTCCGCTCTGGGCGGCGGGCTTCGTTGGGCTGATCTGCGTGACGATCCTGGGCCTCAGCGCCTGGCGCGAATGGGAAGCTCGCAATGTCGACCTCAGGAACGCCGAGATCGACGTCACCAACCTCGCACATTCACTGATCCAGCACGCGGATGATACGTTCGAGCTGGTCGATACGCTCCTGGTAGGACTGGTCCACCGGCTCGAACTCGACGGGACTGGCCCCGACACGATCACGAAGCTCCAGGCCTATCTGCCGACGCGCAAATCATCGGACCGCATCCGCGGCATCTTCGTCTATGACGCGACGGGCCGGTGGCTTGCCACGACCGAGCGCCTCGACTTTTCCAAGCTCAACAACAGCGACCGGGAATATTTCCAGCGCCACCGCGACTCCACGGAGACGGGCACGCTGATCGGACCGCCCATCAAGAGCCGCTCCGGGGGCCAGTGGATCATCACGGCGTCCCGGCGGATCAATGATCCCGACGGCGGCTTCGCCGGCGTTGCCCTGCTCACGATCGACGTCAGCTATTTCGTCAAATTCTACGAGCGGTTCGACCTAGGGCCGAACGGCTCGGCATCGCTGCTCAACAATGGCGGCATCATGCTGGCACGCAGCCGAGATGAGAGCGGCGCCTTCATCGGACGCGACCTGTCCAATGCGCCCTTGTTCAAAGGCTGGAAAAGCCGCCCCGCCGAAGCGGTCTATTATTTCAAGTCGCCGCTCGATGGCGTGCAGCGCCTGAGCTACTACCAGCGCAGCAGCCGCTATCCCCTGATGGTGCTGGCGAGTAAGTCCCAAGATGACGTGCTGGCTCCCTGGCGACGCGCCGCCGCCACACGCATAACTTTCGTCGTCGGCCTCGTCCTGCTGATCGCGGTGATCGGCTCCTACCTGGTCCGTCAGCTCTGGCAGCGACAGCGCATGGCGCAGGCCCTGGTCGCCAAGGAGGCAAATTTCCGCCTGCTGGCCGAGCAATCCAGCGACATGGTAACCCGGATCGGGCTGGATAACCGGCTGCTCTATGTCTCTCCGTCATGCGTGCGCATCACCGGCTGGACCGCCGAGGAACTGCTGAACACGTCGGCCCTGGCCGGCATTCACGCCGACGACATGGAACGGGTCGCTCAGGCCATCACGGCACTGAAGAACGGCGAGGCCGAGGAAGCGCGGTTCGTCTATCGCCAGCGTCATCGCGAAAAAGGGGAGATCTGGGCGGAGGCGGCGCTGCACGTGACGGTGGCATCGGACAGCGGCGCGATCGACGGCGTCGTCGCGGTCGTGCGCGACATGACCGAGCAGAAGGATCTCCAGGACAAGCTCGCTTCGCTTGCGAGGACCGACGGCCTCACCGGCCTTGCCAACCGGCGCGCATTCGACGAACGCCTTGCCGACGAATGGGCGCGCGCCCGGCGCGACGGCACGCAGCTTTCGCTCCTGCTGATCGACGTCGATCATTTCAAGAAGTTCAACGACCATTACGGACATCTGGCGGGCGACGGGTGCCTGCGCGCGCTGGGCCGGATCCTGTCCACCCAGGCCAGGCGTCCCGCCGACCTCGCGGCGCGCTACGGCGGCGAGGAATTCGCCGTGTTGTTGCCGAACACAGGTCCGGATGGCTGCGTGGAGGTCGCGGAAGCGGTTCGCCAGGCGCTGCACGATCTTGCCATGCTGCATGCGCAGAATCCGCCCTCCCGGTTGGTCACGGTAAGCGTCGGCGCCGCAACCGGTCTTCCGTCCCTGACCTCCACGGACTTCAGCACGCTGGTCGCTGCGGCCGACCGCGCGCTCTATGCCGCGAAGGACAGCGGCCGCGATCGGCTGGTGATGTCCGGACAGGTCGTGCCCTGGCCCGCGAAGACCGCGTGACGGGATCCACCGCTCACCAGCCGTAGCGAACGCTGCCCTTGCCGGCGTAGCTGCGGGTGACGCTGGAGAACTCGCCTTCGAACGTGGCCGCCGCCGACCAGCCGTTCAGCCATTTCATCTCGACCGAAGCCGTCGTGAGCGCGGCGTCGCGCGCCTGCGCTGCGCCGTTGACGACGAAGCTTGCGACCGGCAACGCCTGAAAGGTTGCGGCGGCCGCACGATCGGGATTGAAATCATGCGCCCAGGCGACACGGCCGCGCAGTGCCAACACGCCGGCCGGCGTGGCGAACGACTTGTCGGTACGCAGGCCGAGCTCGCTGCGGCTGTCGGTCACGCTCTTCGCGGCGTAGTTCAAGGCGAATGCCGATGAGCCGGAGACGACGTGTTCGGCATAGGCTGGCAGGTCGAGCGTCGTGAACTGCATCGCCCCATAAGGCGTGAGGCCGATCCCGCCGATCCATGACCCGACCAGGCGGTAGCCGCCTTCGAGACGACCGGAATACGCATTGGCGTCGAATGCGGCGCGCAGGCGGTCTGCGCCGGCGACCGTCACGGTGCGATCGGTCGTGATGTTCTGCCAGCCATAGGCCAGCGCGGCGGAGACGTAGGCCGCGCCGTTGGCGTGGTAAAGATAGGTGCCGGCCTGGAGCAGGTCGGAGCGACCGGAGCCGAGACCGTTCACGCCGAAGCTGGTGCCACCGCCGGCAAGCGCGAAGCCGAGCTTCGTGTTCGGCGCGAGCCAATAGTCCGCGCCGACCGCCGTGCCGGCGATGCGGCTCGTGGTGTCATTCGAGCCGTCCGCAGCATTGCCGTCGGTCGATTGCGATCCGCCGAAGCCGGCGGCCCACACGCTCCAGCGCTGCGCAAATCCCTGCGCCGGCGCCTTGGCGAACATGGCGAACGCGTCGGCGCGCTTGCGTGCGGCATAGGCGCTGGCCTGAACGTCTTCGGCAAGTCCAGCCGCACCGTTCGCGGGATCCGGCCCGCCCTCGCGCTGCGCGAAGGGATCGGTGAGCAGGCCCATGAACTGGCTCATGGCGCTGAACGTGGTCTGCTGCGCTGCCGTGCCTTGTTCGCCCGAGGCTTGCGTCAAGCCGGCCGCCGTCATGCGGCCATAGATCAGCGGAATGCCGCCGTTGACATCGAAGGAATTGACCAATGCGTTCGCCACCGCCTGCTGATTGCCGTTCAGGCCGGAATTCGGCGGCGGCACGAAGGCGAGCGACAGGTTGAGATAGGCATTGTTTGCGTCGTAGCTGAGATCGGTCTTGAAGTTCGCCGGGAGATTGCTGCTGGCAACGGTCGAGGCAAAGCTGCCGGAGAGGCCGCCGCCCGCGCTGAGGATGGTGTATTTCTTCTCGATATAGCTGCCGGCCGCAAACACCGCGCTCACACTAGCGCCGCCCAGCGTCGCGCTGCCCGTGGCGTTCGCATGGGACGCCGTCGACGGATTGACCTGGACCTGATAGATCGCGCCCGATTGCAGGGCGAGATCGCCGACGATGCTCGTGACGCTGCCGGGCGTGCCGTTGCCGGGCGCGAACGTGCCGCCGCCGGCAATCGCCACCAACAGCGGATCGATCGTGCCCGATCCCATCAGCACGCCACCGGCATTCACGGTGACCGAAGAGGTGCCGGTGATCGTTCCTTCGACGTCGAGCACACCGCCATTCACGGCCGTGGCTCCGGTGTAGCCGTTGTTGCCGAGCAACATGGTGAAGCCGGCCGTCGTCGTCAGGCTCCCGGTCCCGCCGATGCCATTGAGGACACCTCCGATGGAGGTAATGGGCGCGTTCAGATTGCCGTTGCGGATCGTGCCGCCGTTAAGGCCGACCGCGCCCTGGGTCTGCGTCGTGCCGCCCAGATCGAGCGTGGCACCGCTGTTGACCGTGGTCGTCCCGCCGACGTCGCCCAGCGTGCCGGCGCCGCTCAAGGCCAGCGTGCCGCCATTGACGAAGGTCCCGCCGCTGTAGGTGTTGGCGCCGGTCAGCGTCAGCGTGCCCAGCCCCGTCTTGGTCAGGGATCCCGTGTTGATGATCTGCCCTGACAACGTCGCATTGAAGCCGTTGGTGTCGATCGTGCCGCCGCCGGCCAGCAGCGAGATCGTCCGCGCGGTGCTGAAAGCACTGGTAAATCGCAGCGCGCCGCCGTTGAAATTGACATATTGCCCGAAGGCCAGCGCCGTGAGCGCGGCATCGCTGCCCGCCGCGACGGCCCCGCCCGCCGCAACGATGACGTTCGGCCCGATGAAGGCGGTCCCGGCATTGCCGTTGTCAACGATCGGCATGGTGACGAAGGACAGGATCGTGTTGGTGGCCGTATCCATCACGTAAAACCCGAAGCCGGTCGTGATGTAGGCCCGGCTGCCGTCGGGCGTCACGGTCACTCCGATGCCGTTGCTGGACGGGCCGCCGGACAGGGTCACGCTTGCCGTGATGGTGTTCGTCAGGGCATTGATCACCACGAGTTGGTTGGACTGCGTCGTCACATAGATCCGCGACCCGTCCGGGCTGGCCGCGACGCTCAGGGGCAGTCCGGAGACCGAAACCGTCGTCACCACCGATTGCGACGCTGCATCGATCACCGTGACGCTGCCATCGCTTTGATTGGTCACGTAGATCCGGCTTCCGTCCGGAGACGTTGTGATGCCGGAGGGGGAGCTTCCCGCCGCGACCGTGCCGATGACGGTTTTCGACGCGGCGTCGATGATCGAAATGTTCGCGGAGCCCTGGTTGGCGACATAGGCCCGGGTCCCGTCCGGCGAAACGACGACGCCGTAAGGGGCTGCCCCCACCGCGATGGGGGAGCCGACCACGACATTGGTCGCGGTGGAAATCACCGTGACCGAATGGGCCGAGGAGGACGTCACGTAGAGGCTCGAGCCATCCGGGCTGAGCGCCAATCCCGCCGTCTGTCCGGCGACGGGTATGGTCGCGACGACCGTCCGGCCGACGACGTCGATGACCTCCACCGCGCCGGACATGGCAACGACATAGGCGAAGCGGCCATCGGCCGAAAACACCGCGCTGTGAGGATATGTGCTCGTTCCGATCGGGGAGCCGATCGGAGCGTTGCTCAGCGTGCCGAACTCGATCACCTGCCCCGGCGTGCTGTTGAGTGCGGTCCAGATGCCGTAATTGTCGATCTGCGCCCTGCTGGCGGAGGTCGAGGCGAGATACGGCAGGACCAGGATGACAAGCATCCCGCAGCTTCTCATTGTCCGGCGACGACGGCAGCTGCGCGAACGTCGTTGCCGACGGCCAGCCCCCCCAATTCCCATTGACCCCACGCGGCAACCCCATTTCGACGGCGCGGCCCCGCATGGCGCGCTCGCATTCCAGAGACTGGAGAATCTCTAACAGGACGGCAGGACGGACGATGTGCCCGGCGTCTCAGCGCGACAAAATCCGACTGAATCTCTCGATGGTTGCAAATACACGAACGCACATTCTACCTCGGCCTCGCTTGCGCCCCGATTTCCGAATGGCTACATCCAGACCCGACATTGGCTTGCTTAGTTGCATGCGGTCTTTCCGCATCGCGAGGGGACGTGGACGGGACTGCCTTGAACGAAAGCACGGCGGCGGACAATCCCGGGCGCGGTCCGGAGGCGCTCGCGCACTTGCGGGCCATGACGGTCGACATTTGTGAGGTCATTCCGCGCACCGCGGAGGACGATTTCCATGTCACCACGGTGACAAGGATGACCCGCAACGCTTTGCTGATCGACACGCGTGCCACCGACCAGGACTATGACCGCACGCCCGCGCACGTCGCCCGCGGCATCATGGATCATTTTCAGATCACCCTCTGCGTCGAGGGCGAGATGCAGTTCAGCTCAGGCCGCCGCGAGGTCACGCTGCGGCCAGGCGACATTGTTCTGATCGACATGGCGCAACCGAACCGGACCGCACTGCGCGCCGCGGGCGGCCGCACCCATCTGATGACCATCGTGCTGCAACGCGCGATGCTGGCGCCGCGGCTCGCGCATCCGGATGCGGCGACGGCAACCCTGCTGCCGTCGGACCACCCCCATGCACGCCTGCTCGCCAGCCACTATGGCGCGCTTGCCCTGTCGTCACAGCCCGAAGCAGAGATGGCGACTGGCAATGCCGAGGCCACGGTCGAGGCGATCGCCGATCTCGTGGCGGCCGCCGCGGGCGGGACGGCCGAGATCGTCGCGGGCCTCGAGCGCGCCGAGCGACATCTTTATCTCACGATGATCAAGCGCCGCATCGCGAACAATCTGGAAACCGATGCGCTCACCAGCGAAGAGCTCTGCCGCCACTTCCAGATCTCGCGCGCGACGCTCTACCGGCTGTTCGAGGCCGAGGGCGGGCTTGCGCATTATGTGCGGGAGCAGCGGCTCAATCTCGCGTTTCGGCAACTGATCTCCCCGTCCGCACAGGACAAGCGGCTGATCGACCTCGCCGTCGGCATGCGCTTCAGCAGCGACTCGACCTTCATCCGCGCCTTCCGCCGCAAATTCGGGCTGACACCGGGCGAGTTGAGGGAGCTGGCCGACAATTGGCTGCGCGAAACCGGATCGGTCCCGGCGATCGACACCGTGCTGCATCAACTGGCCCGGCGTCGTACCTCACAGCCGTGAGGGAGGCCAACGAGCGGATTTGTCGCCCGCATTCGGGCGGGATATGACTTCGATGACGCCGGATGTTCGGCCGATCCGCGAGTGCCGCCGTGACTGATGCCATCAAGCTCGTCCTCTTCGACATGGACAATGTGCTTTGCGACTACGACAGGGCGACGCGTGTCGCCTATCTGGCGCAGCTTGCGGGGACCAGCAGCGAAGCCGTCCACAACGCGATCTGGGACAGCGGATTCGAACTGCTCGGCGATTCCGGCGCGCTCGAGGCTGCCGACTATCTGCGAGGTTTTGGCGAACGCATCGGCTATCCGCTCTCGCTCGACGAGTGGGTGGAGGCCCGGCGCCGTTCAATGCAGGCGAATCGCGCGATGCTGGACATCGCCGGCAGCTTGCGAAGAACCGTCGATATCGCCGTCCTGACCAACAATACCACGCTGGTCGCCGACCACATCGACACGCTGCTGCCGGAGTTGCGACCGCTGTTCGGCTCCCGGATCTACACCTCGGCGCAATTCAAGACGGCCAAGCCGGACCCGCACTGCTATCGCCTCTGCCTCTCCGAGCTCGGCGTGAGGCCGCAGTCCGTCCTGTTCGTCGACGATCTCGCAGCCAACGTCGCCGGCGCGCGAGACGCGGGCCTGTTCGCGCATCGGCACACGTCCGTGGCGACGTTCAGGCAGGCCCTGTCGGAATATGGCGTGCCTCTCGACTAAGATGGAAGTG
>NZ_LBJU01000076.1:0-28041 GCF_028128835.1 Bradyrhizobium sp. CCBAU 65884
AGATGATCGACCTCGGCAGAGCGATACACGAAATCTAGGCCGTAGACGTCCCAGGACCAGCTGCCCGTGTGACTGAGATGCTGGGCTTCGGCCAGATAGGCCTCGCTGCGGCGCAGCTGCTGTTCTGCTCGCCTGGCCGCCGTAACATCCGTAGCTGCCCCAACAAACTCGATATCACCAGAGGCTGTCCTCGTCGCTCGTGCCTGCGCATGAATGTGCTTGACCGAGCTATCCGGCAGCAGCAGCCGGTATTCGTGCTCGAAATCGCACGGGTCTCGCATCGCGCGATCGATAATTTCTCGAACCGACGCCCTATCATCTGGATGAGTGCGCTCAACGACGAGCTGCGGCCCCGGTGTTACTGTCTCAGGATCTAATTGGAAGATCCGAAATGTTTCCTTGGACCAGAAGGCCTCCCCCCTGGTGACGTTCCAGCTGAAGCTGCCCGTATGACTCAACTCCTGCGCCTGGGCCAAATGTGCTTCACTCCGCTGCAGGGCAAGTTCGGTCCGCCTTCGTTCCGTAATGTCTTCGCAGGCGACAAGGACAATGGGCTGCTCATCCGCCCAGAGCATGGCTTTGGCGCTTTCACGTACCCACAAGACGGGGGGGGGGGGGGGGGGGGGGGGGGGGGGGGGGGGGGGGCGAGCCGTCCTTCCTGACTTTCTGGACGTCCCACGTGTGCGATTGACCGATATCCTCAAGGCACGTCCGAATGCATTCCCCAACGAACGCGCGATCCTCCTCGAGAAATACGCGCAGCAGGGACTGACCAGTCAGTTCAGCACGAGCAAAACCCAGTTGTGTCGCGCCGAACGTATTGACGTTCAGGACAGTGCCGGCTTCGTCGACCATGAAGTACATGGCCGGATTGTGCTCGAAGATTGCGCGCCAGCGTTTTTCGCGATCCTCTAAATCCGCCGCACTCTGCTGGAGCTTGGCCGCAGCCTCGTGCGCAGCCTCTCTTTCCTGACGGAGCTTTCCGATTAGGTGCGTTCCCACAATGGAGACAATAAAAAATGCAACAACCACCGGAAGATCTTGGGGGTCATCGATTCGCAGAGCGAACGCCAGTGGCGCGAAGTAGTAGGCGAGAGCAGCGATAGCTACGACGCAAAGCGCAGATGAGGCGATGAAGCTGCCCATCAACGAAAACAGCAAGATCACTAACAAGTATACGAACGCCGTTGCGGCGAAATGCGCCTGAAGGTACAAGCAAGACAGTGTTGCCATGGCTAGCATTGCGCTGCCGAATGTAAACTGAGGGGCTGAACGTCTAAAACTGCTGATGTGGCTAGGCATCTGATACCGTCCCGCCTGTTCTCCAGCGGGTGAGTTATGACATTTTAGGCAAAAATGGGGCAATCCTCGGCGCCAGGCCGCGGAGCGGTTCTGAGATAGTTGCTTGCTGTTGAACTCAGCACGCCCCGAGAAAAAACGCATTACAAACATAGGTATAGTTGTCCTAAACGCTGCAATATGGCGCGCCGACACCCCTCCAATCGAAGCTGAGATGTCTGCTTTCCTCCCCCCTCGGGCCAGGCGCTTGAGGGCTGCCGCCGATGACAACCCCTTATGCAGCGGCACGAGGACAGCGGCCGGAGTCCACCCAGGACTTTCAAGCGGAACAATCAGGCGCGCCTCGCCCAGCCCCGAAAGAACAGGACAAGCTGCCGGACCACTCATCTCGCCGGCACGATCCGCCATGCGAAGACAGCGCTAGCTCATGGTCCAAGACACGAAGGCGGAGTTACGAGGACTGCTTCCGAGGCGCTACGTCCATCGCGCCTAGGCGCGGAGGACTTGAGCGCGCAAAGCGATGCCGAACCGACACTAGCCGTGTGCGAGCGGCCAGGGCTCCGTCCAAGTGCCATCTAGTCCATACTGATCACACCCATCACAATGCCGCAGCGGGGACCGTAACAACGGATGACGAGGTGCGTCAGCAAGATCGCTACCAAATCGTTAGTCGGGGGAGGCAAATATAGTGACCGCGCACATGGCGGACTACCACCTAGGTCCGTCAGGCTGGACACGATCTGTCGCAACCCTGTTATCTGACTCGGCAAAATGTTGCACAAGCGTTCAGACAGCCGGGTGCCTCGGCGGCGAAAGACGCGCTTAAAATTACCGTCAGAAAAGCTCGTACTCTGGCTCACGCGTAGCATCTTTTCAGGCGCGGCTGCCCCGCGTGCGACGCCGAGCAAGGGCTGCGGTGGAGATCACGCGAGAAGTTCCGGCTCGTGTCAAGTCCGCGGTGCGGATTCAAACTACGAGAATTGTGGCTGTGCTCGAATTCGACACCTCTGCGAATGGAGGCGGTTAAGGTCCGAAACTTACCTCATTGTGCTTCTACCGTCGATAGAAGTGGAAACGCTAGGCTGGTTGAGACCAGCCTGCAGCGTCTTGTGTTCGAGCTCGTTTTCCCACCAGGACACAAACACGGCGGCAATGCCATTGCCGGTGATGTTGGTAAGGGCGCGCACCTCGCTCATGAACTTGTCGATCGAAAACACGATCGCCATGCCCGGCACCAGGGCCGGGTTGACCACCGACAGCGTCGCAGCGAGCGTGATAAAGCCCGCCCCTGTGACGCCACTTGCTCCCTTCGAAGTTAGCATTGCCACGAGCAGGATCGTGAGCTGCTGGCCAAAAGTGAGATCGACCCCGAGCGCCTGGGCAATGAACAATGTCGCAAGTGTCATATAGATGTTGGTGCCGTCTAGATTAAAGGAGTAGCCGGTTGGCACCACCAAGCCGACAACGGGCTTGGAGCAGCCCAGTCGTTCGAGCTTCTCCATCAATTGCGGCAGCGCGCTTTCAGAGGAGGAAGTGCCGAGCACGATCAGAATCTCGTCCTTGATATAGACAATGAACTTGAATATCGAAAAGCCGACGAGGCGCGCGATCAAGCCGAGCACCACCACCACAAATAGCGCCGCCGTCGCGTAAAACAGCGCGATCAGACCGATCAGATTGCCGAGTGCTGCCGGCCCGAACTTGCCGATGGTGAAGGCCATGGCGCCGAAGGCGCCGATCGGGGCCGCTTTCATTATGATAGCGATTACGCCGAACACCGCGTGCGCGACGTCGTCAATCATGCCGCGCAGGCGCTCCCCACGCTCTCCCAGCGCCATCAGCGAAAAGCCAAACAGGATCGCGAACAGAAGAACTTGCAGAACATCGCCGCGAGCAAAGGCGCCGGCTACGGTATCGGGAATGATGTTGAGAAAGAAATCGACGGTCTTCGAGGCTTCCGCCTGCTTGACGTAATCGGCGACCGCTGCAGCATCGGGCTTGACCGCAAGGCCATGCCCGATTTGGACCAGATTGCCCATGACGAGGCCCAACAGCAAGGCAAAGCTGGAGACGATCTCGAAATAGACCAGCGCCTTGACGCCGACCCGCCCGACTTTCTTCGCATCCTGAATATGCGCGATACCAGATGTGACGGTGCAGAAAATAATCGGCGCGATCACCATCTTGATGAGTTTGATGAACCCGTCACCGAGCGCCTTGACCCAGTCGCTGGTTGCGACGGACGGCCACAGACACCCGACCATGGCGCCAATCAAAATCGCGATCAGCACCTGGACGTAGAGAATCTTATACCAACTTTGCGACGAACGCGCGGGCGCCGCAGTTGCTATGGTGGTCATGACGCTTCCTTCCCGAATATACTCGAATGTGAGCCGCCGCCGTTGTTGAGGGCGACAGCGTCAGACGAGACTCATCTTTTTAGCCGTGTCCGATTGAAGACGATTCCGAGAGCCGGCGCGTCGTTCCAAGGGCAGGCGTTCAGTTAGGTTATCCTTTCTCGTGAAGCAAGATATGCACCAGATGCCAAACTGCGGCCGATTAAGCACTGCGGACAAACCGTCTGCATCCGAGCGCCATCGGCTTGGCCGATCGGACCGCGTTCGCAAAGTCGAACAAGAAGTTGCAGCGTGACTCGTCAGTTAAGCAGCTAGCAGCATTAGCGCAGTCACGTCTCGGCCTCGAAGCCCGAGCTTGAGCGGTACGCGCCGATTGCTGAGATGGATGCAACAGTACGTGGCATTGGTAAAATTGATAATTTGGATTGTAGGCATCCATGCGATGGAAGCCTGGTTTGGGAATTCGATTGCGCGGAAACAATCGCCTCTGATGCACTGCGTAGTTGCGAGGGGCACAACCCGGTCGTCGAAGCGACATTTGGCTCCAAGCGCTCTCGGCCCCTCGCGCCTTTTGCCGAGTCGCAGAACCAGCCTTACGATGATTTCTCGCCTAGATCATTCGCGTTGTTGCCAAACGGCAGGGTTCCTACCATCCGGTCCATTACCGGCCCGGCAAGTGCGGCCTTTGAGCCATCGACAACCAAACAGGCGTTTGTCGGAGCCTCAAATTCTGCCGTTTCGTTGCGCGACTGTCGCTGTATGTTCGGAGACAAAGATGCCAGAAATCTGACAGGGCGTTAGATCCACTCCACAGTGACGTCGCGTCTATGCAGATTTCTCTCACGTTGAGCATAGAGCGCGCACAGTTCGCACGCGGCACAGGAATTGCTACTGACAAACGAGCGGCTGCCGCCGTTAGATGGATGGAAGCGGTCCCGTCACAGTAGTTGCCTATGAGGCTTTGCGATGCTGCTATTGCTCACGGAAACGACGCGCCGGGATTTTGGCGGATGGGCTCGATCTCTCCGCCGATGAGGCAAGGGCTGGGAACCGTGTATTGGCGTCCGATAGCCTCGCGATCCTGAGGTGGCGATCATGTCAAAACGTCAGAATAAGCCGAGATCGTCTGGAATTTCGGGGCGCTGCATAAGCTTGTAGCGATCATGGTTGTCGCGCGGCATTGGGGTGATGTGCGACGCCACGGGCGGTGGGCTTGCCACGACCCTTAACGAGATTGGACATCAATCCGAGCTCGCTTTTCGTCTGCAGGAAGCAACGTTCCAGTGAAGCCCGCGTTGCGGCTAGCTGCGAATTCCTTGGACTCGATCCGATCCATGTCGCCAATGAGGGCAAGCTCGTTGCGATCGTCGCGCCTGATTTGCCCGATGCCGTGCTTGCAGCCATGAAGGGCACCCGCTCGGGTACGATGCAGCTGATATCGGTGAGGCTGTGGCTGAAGATCAGAAATTTGTAAAGATGGCAACCGGTTTCGGCGGCCGCCGAATCGTCTGATCGGTTGTGGGGCGAACAATTGCTTCGAATCCGTCGACGTTTTGCATCGTCCAGTTTTGCAAACGATCCCTTCTACGGCAATCCAGCCCAAGTGGCAGACTGCGATCTTACGTGCGAGAATGCAATTCGAAACGACCCATCGAATAGCGCGGTTTCGGCGGCTAAGCTCAGCCAGACATGGTCACACGAACCGCTCGGCGCTGGTGGGTTTGAAATCCTGCGAAGTGTGTCAAATATCGCTGAATTCCTGCGCTAATCTGTTGGCTGGGTCGCAGCATCGGTGCGCGCTTCCGATTAGAAAGGCGCTCTAGGCAGGGAGTTTTCAAATGAAGGTCGGAGTCCCCAAGGAAATCAAGGCGCACGAATATCGCGTGGGCCTTACCCCTGGCGCTGCCCGCGAATACGTGGCGGCGGGCCACCACGTGATGATCGAGACCAATGCTGGCGGTGGCATTGGCGCAACCGATGACGATTATCGCAATGCTGGCGCAACGATTTTAACTTCCGCAGCTGAGGTATTCGCATCGGGCGAGATGATCATAAAGGTTAAAGAGCCTCAGCCGTCCGAATGGTGTCAGCTGCGGGAGAATCAGATCCTGTTCACTTATTTGCATCTGGCGCCCGACCCGGACCAGGCCAACGGCCTCCCGAAATCTGGATGCACCGCGATCGCCTACGAGACCGTAACTGATGCCCGTGGTGGTCTTCCACTGCTGGCGCCGATGAGCGAGGTCGCGGGGAGGCTTGCGATCGAAGCGGCGGGTAGCGCCCTCAAGCGAAGTGCAGGTGGACGAGGGCTGTTGATCGGTGGGGTGCCCGGTGTCCAACCGGCCCGAATCGTGGTGATCGGAGGCGGCGTCGTCGGTACGCACGCGGCACGCATGGCGGTCGGTCTGGGCGCGGAGGTGACCATCATCGATCGTTCGATACTCCGGCTCCGGGAGTTGGATGAGCTATTCGCAGGACGCGTTCGCACTAGGTTTTCGACCATCGACCCTGTGGAGGAAGAGGTATTTGCGGCGGATGTGGTAATTGGCGCGGTGCTCGTGCCAGGTGCGAGCGCGCCGAAGCTGGTTCGCCGGAGCATGCTGAGCTCGATGCGCAAGAGGGGGGTGCTCGTGGACGTCGCTATCGATCAGGGCGGCTGCTTTGAGACATCGCACCCGACCACTCACGCTGATCCAACCTACGAAGTGGATGGCATCATTCATTATTGCGTTGCCAATATGCCCGGCGCCGTGCCCCTGACCTCGAGTCAGGCACTGAATAACGCGACGCTGCCGTTTGGGTTGGCTCTGGCCAACAAGGGCTTTTCCGCCGTGCTCGAAAATCCCCATTTGTGCGCAGGCCTCAACGTTCATCGGGGCAGGCTAACTTACAGGGCGGTGGCCGAAAGCCTCGGGTTGCCCTTCTCACCGATCGATCAGGCCGCGGCCTGATCCCGAGGTCCCTTGTGGGCGTTTCCTGACTTGCGCCACCCTTCGGGGGTCTTTTCTCGGTCTATCGATCTGCTACCCGGCTGGAATTCATTTGGAACGCGGAGCGAAGCGGAGGTCGCCAGACGAACGCCTGGCTTCAGTCGCCCGCAGAATGCGTGACAATGTACTTCGGCCTCACAGAGCGCATATGAATGCTGGTTTTCCAGCTAATCCAAGGTCATTGAGAATGCGTTCCGCGGGTCCCGTTGGGGACCCGCGATCGCCGGAAACCTTGTCTGGCGCACGAAGCAAGCTGAAGACGCGGACCAGAGCGGTGATGACCGCGCCGGTTTGATCGTGGTGCTTTCGCCGAAGTCGCCGCTGTCCTGGTGAAGTGGAACAAACAAGATGCGGCTGGGGGTCCACGTGACACGCCGGCGGAGAACTCTGTTGAGTCGCGCGGCGCCTCGATCGTAGCCGCGGCGCGGCGGCCTTGGGAAGGATCGCAGATCGTTCCCTGCGGATGGCGAACGCGGTTAACCTGATCGGCTGACTGCCGTCAGATCGACAATGCGCAAACCAGGGCATCGAGATCAGGCTGCTGTCGGGCCCGTTGTAGGATTTGCGACACCCACGTCGAGGCGGTGGCTTGCTTTTGAAAATAGCGCATACAAATCAAGGTAAACCTGTCTGGCACAAGACTTGAAGACAGGAAACTGTCCCGCAGCTTTTGCTCATGGAATCGCAGTAATGGCCTACAAGATAATCGCGTCCCAGTGTACTGTCTGCGGTGCGTGCGAGTTCGAATGTCCCAATGCCGCGATCAGCTTGAAGAACGACATATATGTGATCAATCCAACCCAGTGCACCCAATGTGAGGGGCATTTTGACGCGCCGCAATGCGCCGCCGTATGCCCGGTGCCTGATACCTGCGTGCCGGCATAGACAGAGTAGCCGATGAGAGGAGCTCCGGTGCGAAATATAGTGAAGACGCTATCGACAATTGCCGGCTTTGGATTCGTCTCCTGTTTCTCTCACTCGCTGGCCCCGAGTTGGCCGTGACTTGCGCGATGCGCTCGCAGAGATTGCGGCGCAATCCGCGCCGGCGGGAATGGTCCTAGCGCGAGCGGACCAGGCAACGTGGCTCTACAAAAACGGTCGAGGGCGCGAAGCGCATCGACGTCGACCAGTACCGATATAGGCTCGAGACTCTGATCGAGTCCGACAAAGCCCCCAACGCGCTATGGGAAGGTACCGGCCCCTTCATCTCCGAAAGAAGAGTGAACCGGCCTGGAAGCTGGAATGCGCCCTTGAAGCCAATCGGCGCTGGCTGATTGTGACCAGCCCATCTTGGCGCGGGTCGACTATCGCGAGATCAACTTCCAGGATCTCTATTTACTGCGCGGCGCCGAAGCCGAAGAAGACGGTCTCGTCACTGGATGAGATCGATCCGGAGATCCTGAAGACCGACGAGAAGCTCGGAATTCCCTTGCGGGAAGTCGCCGTGCTCGAAAGCGTCAGGCCGAGGAGGCGAGGGAAACCAGGGGCGGCGCAAGACCGTGGTCGATGCTGTTTCCACTCGGCCTCGGTTGCGACCACGTTCACGGCGGAGCTGAAGTCCGGCGTTATCTTCATGCCGATCTCGGAGGCGATTCGCGAGCATCCTGAGCTGGTCCAGAAATATCTAGCCCGATGGTTCCGACTCGGACAATTTCTACCCCACGCTACTCGGCGGTGTTCTCCGACGGTCGTTCGTCTGCCGCCGGGCGTGCGCTGCCCGATGGAGCTGTCGACCTATTTCCGCGTCAACGAGCGCACCACCGTCCGGTTCGAGCGCACGCTGATCATCGCGGATAAGGGTCCTACGTCTCCTATCTCGAAGGCTGCACCGCGCTGCAGCGCGATACGAACCAGCTGCATGCCGGCCGGTCGAGCTCGTCGCGCTGGAGATGCCGAGATCAAATACTCCACGGTGCAGAACATAACACCTATCGCGGCCTCGTCACCGCGCACAGGAAAGCGACCGGCGAGCGTAACTTAACCGCCTGCGACTGGCTGTTGATCGGCGAAAATGCCGCGCGCAAACCGTGCCGTACATCGGGAGAAGAACTCATCCGCGACATTGGAGGAGGAGGCGAGAACGTCGAATGTCCTCCGAGGACATGCTGTTCTAGGGCGTCCACAGAGGCGTTACCAACCAACCGGCCATTGACCTCGTCGTCAACGCTCGGCGAGCGACGTTCTGCAGAAAAAGCCGATGGAGTTCGCAGTGGCGGCGCAGAAGCTAATCTCGATCTCGCGCGTGAGATTTGTCGGATGATCAAACCTCCGCCGAGCCCTCTCGAATACGGCTCGCTCCTCAGATGATACATTTCGGGAATCAGATCAGAAGGGCGCTACTCGAAGTCCGAGATTTGCATGTCTTGCCGAAGACCGCGAAATCATGCGCGACTCGATTTTAAGGTCGATGCGGTACTCTGCGATCGCGCTCGCCGCCGGAGAAGCCGACATTGACTCCGCGCTCGAGCATGTCCTGGGCTATGTTGAGCGGCCGGCCACCTTGCGGACTCTTTTCAGAGATTCGGGGTGAAGAATTCCTGTTGGTCGCGCGCCTTGCCGTGGGCCGTTCAGTGCCGCCCGCAGGAAGTTCATGTTGGTCACGCCGCGGATCTCGACCGGAATGCCAGGAACACGGGCCGTGACGGCGCCTTCATTAGGCTACATCCGCAAGAGGTTCTCTCCCCTGAACCGGATCCGTCCACCGGCGATCTCATAACACGGCTTCTCCACGGACACGCACGAGAATGAGTCAGGCGATTCAGCCTAGCCAGCCCTTTGTTCCATTTCGAACAGAGCAAGAAGAGTTTTCTGCCCAAAGCGTGATGTCGGGTTCGCAACAACAACTTCTGTCACCAGGCAACGCACGCTAAGCGATTTTGACTGCTGTGTTTTCTGTATTCACCAGCCGCTGGCATGCTGGTTGCAAAAGTCTTGGTCAAGAAGTCGCCCGCGCAACAGCTAACCTTTGAAGGACATCAGATGAGTCTCGCCACGACCCAGAGCATCGCAGAAATCAGGGCTCGCAACAAAGAGCTGATCGACGAGGTGCTGAAGGTCTATCCGGAGAAAACCGCGAAACGGCGTGCCAAGCACCTCAACGTTCACCAAGCAGGCAAGTCAGACTGCGGGGTGAAGTCCAACATCAAATCCATACCTGGCGTGATGACGATCAGAGGCTGCGCCTATGCGGGGTCAAAGGGGGTGGTCTGGGGACCGATTAAAGACATGGTCCATATCAGCCATGGCCCGGTCGGCTGCGGTCAGTATTCGTGGGGATCGCGACGCAACTATTACGTTGGCACGACGGGCGTCGATAGCTTCGTGACGCTGCAGTTCACTTCCGACTTCCAAGAAAAGGATATTGTATTCGGTGGCGACAAAAAGCTGGGAAAAATTCTTGACGAAATCCAGGAGCTGTTTCCGCTCAACAACGGCATCACGGTCCAGTCGGAATGCCCCATCGGACTGATTGGTGACGACATCGAGGCCGTGTCTAGAGCGAAATCCAAGGAATATGGCGGCAAGACCATCGTGCCGGTCCGTTGTGAGGGCTTTCGCGGCGTGTCGCAGTCACTGGGCCACCACATTGCCAACGACGCAGTGCGCGATTGGATTTTCGATAAGATCGAGTCCGACGGCAAACCAAAGTTCGAGCCGACGCCTTACGATGTCGCGATCATTGGAGACTACAATATCGGCGGCGACGCCTGGTCATCACGAATTCTGCTCGAAGAGATGGGCCTGCGGGTGATCGCGCAATGGTCTGGCGACGGTTCACTGGCTGAGCTCGAAGCGACGCCGAAGGCAAAGCTCAACATTCTGCATTGCTACCGCTCCATGAACTACATCTCACGCCATATGGAAGAGAAGTTTGGTATCCCGTGGTGCGAATACAACTTCTTCGGCCCTTCAAAGATAGCGGAATCGCTGCGCAAAATTGCGGGTTATTTCGACGACAAGATTAAGCAAGGCGCCGAGCGGGTGATTGAAAAATACCAGCCGCTGGTGAACGGCGTGATCGCAAAATATCGCCCGCGCCTGGAGGGTAAGACGGTGATGCTGTACGTCGGCGGGCTCCGCCCGCGTCATGTGATTGGCGCATACGAGGACCTTGGAATGGAAGTCATTGGTACCGGGTACGAGTTCGGTCACAACGACGATTATCAGCGCACAGCTCAGCATTACGTAAAGGACAGCACGCTGATCTACGATGACGTCAATGGCTATGAGTTCGAGCGCTTCGTCGAAAAGCTCCAGCCCGACCTTGTCGGATCGGGCATCAAGGAAAAATACGTTTTCCAAAAGATGGGTGTGCCGTTCCGGCAGATGCACTCCTGGGACTATTCGGGCCCATATCACGGCTATGACGGATTCGCGATCTTTGCGCGCGACATGGACATGGCCGTCAACTCGCCGGTCTGGAAGAAAACGAAGGCTCCCTGGAAGGAAGCTTCGAGAGCCAAGCTCCTCGCCGCGGAATAAAGCAACTCATCTCGCTCTGTGAGAAAGTCGGGGCGATACCAATCTCGATAGTGAAAGGATTCTCAACAATGGCGCAGAGTGCCGAACACGTGCTCGATCATCTCGAACTGTTCCGCGGTCCAGAATACCAGCAGATGCTGGCCAAGAAGAAGGTATTCGAGAATCCTCGTGATCCGGTCGAGGTCGAGCGTATCAAGGAATGGACGAAAACGACCGAATATCGCGAAAAGAACTTTGCGCGAGAGGCACTAACGGTAAATCCGGCCAAGGCCTGTCAGCCGCTTGGCGCCGTATTCGCCTCTGTTGGCTTTGAGGGCACGCTACCGTTCGTCCACGGCTCGCAAGGCTGCGTAGCCTATTATCGCAGCCATCTGTCGCGGCACTTCAAGGAGCCTAGCTCCTGCGTCTCTTCGTCAATGACGGAAGACGCCGCCGTATTCGGCGGCCTGAACAACATGATCGACGGGCTCGCGAATAGCTACAACATGTATAAGCCCAAGATGATTGCGGTCTCCACGACCTGCATGGCCGAGGTGATCGGCGATGACCTCAACGCCTTTATCAAGACGTCGAAAGAAAAAGGCTCGGTTCCGGCGGACTTCGACGTGCCGTTCGCCCACACGCCAGCCTTCGTCGGCAGCCATGTCACCGGTTATGACAATGCGCTCAAGGGCATTTTGGAGCATTTTTGGGACGGCAAGGCCGGAACGGCACCGAAGCTGGAGCGCAAGCCTAACGAGGCGATCAACATCATTGGCGGGTTCGATGGCTACACCGTCGGAAACCTTCGGGAGATCAAGCGCATCTTGGCGTTAATGGGTATCCAGCACACGATTCTCGCAGATAATTCAGAAGTCTTCGATACTCCGACAGACGGCGAATTCCGGATGTATGACGGTGGCACGACGCTGGAAGATGCGGCCAACGCGGTTCACGCGAAGGCGACAATCTCCATGCAGCAGTGGTGCACTGAAAAAACGCTGCCATTCCTGGCTGAGCATGGCCAGGACGTCGTATCCTTTAACTACCCGGTTGGCTTATCCGCAACGGATGACTTTATCATGGCGCTGTCACGCATCAGCGGCAAGGAGGTTCCCGAGCAACTCGCGCGAGAACGTGGCCGCCTGGTCGACGCCATCGCTGACTCCAGCGCCCATATACATGGCAAGAAGTTCGCGATCTATGGCGACCCGGATCTTTGCTATGGCTTGGCTGCGTTTCTGCTCGAACTCGGCGCCGAACCGACCCATGTGCTGTCCACCAACGGCAACAAGGCCTGGCACAGTAAAATGCAGGTGCTGCTTGCGAGCTCGCCGTTTGGGAAGGGCTGTCAAGCCTATCCCGGCCGAGACCTCTGGCACATGCGCTCACTCTTGTTCACGGAGCCGGTCGATTTTCTGATTGGCAACACCTACGGCAAGTACCTGGAGCGAGATACTGGGACACCACTGATCCGCATCGGCTTTCCGATTTTTGATCGGCATCACCATCACCGCTCGCCCCTATGGGGCTATCAGGGCGGCCTGAATGTGCTGGTGAAGATCCTGGACAAGATCTTCGATGAGATCGACAAGAAGACCAACGTTCTTGGCAAAACTGACTACAGCTTCGACATCATTCGTTGATGAGCGACTATGCGCGTGTCGTCACCCAAACACTCGAAGACGGCGCAAGCACACGACGCCTGACCCTGCAATTGGTTTACGCTGAGAGGAAAAAAAGGATGAGTTCGCTAGCGGCCACGGTCCAGAATATTTTCGACGAGCCGGGCTGCGCCAAGAATGGCAGTAAGTCGGAGGCTGAACGCAAGAAGGGCTGCACCAAACAACTGCAGCCGGGTAGTGCTGCGGGCGGCTGTGCTTTCGACGGCGCCAAGGTTGCGCTGCAGCCGTTCACCGACGTCGCTCACTTGGTGCATGGTCCGATCGCGTGCGAAGGTAATTCCTGGGACAATCGTAGCGCGGCGTCGTCCGGCTCGAATCTGTGGCGCACCGCATTCACAACCGATTTGAGCGAAACCGATATTGTATTCGGAGGCGAGAAGCGACTCTGCAAAGCGATCAAGGAGATCATGGACAAGTGCGACCCGTCGGCCATCTTCGTCTACCAAACGTGCATCCCGGCGATGATCGGCGACGACATCAACGCAGTCTGTAAGGCAGCATCTCAAAGGTTCGCAAGGCCGGTGATCCCGATTAATTCTCCGGGCTTCGTCGGCTCGAAGAACCTCGGGAACAAGCTCGCCGGCGAGGCCTTGCTCGACTATGTGATCGGGACGCAAGAACCAGACTACGCCACGCCGTACGATATCAATCTGATCGGGGAATACAACATTTCGGGGGAGCTCTGGCAAGTGAAGCCATTGCTAGACGAGCTTGGAGTACGGATTCTCTCCTGCATCTCAGGCGATGGCAAATATCGCGAAGTCGCTTCATCTCATCGCGCGCGAGCGGCGATGTTGGTGTGCTCAAAGTCCATGATCAATGTCGCACGGAAGATGGAGCAACGCTACGGCATCCCGTTCTTCGAGGGGTCGTTCTACGGTATCCAAGATTCGAGCGAAGCGCTGCGTCAGCTTGCACGCATATTGGTTGAACGCGGTGCGCCGACAGATCTGCTCGGGCGCACCGAAGCGGTGATCGCGCGCGAGGAAGCGCGGGCCTGGGCTGCGATCGAGCCGTATAAGCGACGATTGGAAGGCAAAAAAGCCTTGTTGATCACCGGGGGCGTCAAGTCATGGTCGGTCGTTGCGGCACTCCAGGAAGCTGGGCTTGAGCTAGTCGGAACCAGTGTGAAGAAATCAACCAGGAAAGACAAGCAACGCATCAAGGAGCTGATGGGGCAGGATGCCCATATGATCGAGGAGATGACGCCGCGCGAAATGTACAAGATCTTGAAGGACGCAAAAGCGGACATCATGCTATCGGGAGGCAAGTCGCAATTCGTCGCGCTGAAAGCGGCGATGCCGTGGCTCGATATCAACCAGGAGCGTTGTCACGCCTATATGGGCTATGTCGGAATGGTCAAGCTCGTGGAGGAGATCGATAAGTCGCTCTCCAGTCCGATGTGGGTGCAGCTACGTCAACCGGCACCATGGGAGGCATTGGCAAAGACGATGGAGAAGATGCAATCGCCGGTGGCCGCGATCGCCTGCGACCCGGCGCTCGCGGAAACCGCGCGCCGCGCGAGGGAGATCTGCGTGTGTAACACGGTGGATCTGGGCACGATCGAGGATGCAATCTACGCGCACGGCTTAAGGAGCGTCGCGGAGGTCCGAGAGCATACCCATGCGGTCGGTGGCTGCTGCCAAAGACGCATCGAAGATATCTTGATGTCCGAGCCACCCGCCATGCGACAGGCCGCAGAATAGCGAGGCGTTATGGCCATCGTCACGGCGCCGACAAAAGCCTGCGCTATCAACCCGCTGAAGATGAGCCAGCCGATCGGCGGCGCATTCTCCTTTATGGGGCTGCGCGGGGCAATGCCGCTTCTGCACGGCTCCCAGGGGTGCACGTCTTTCGGGCTCACGCTCTTTGTCCGGCATTTCAAAGAGGCGGTACCGCTGCAAACCACCGCGATGAGCGAGGTCGCGACCGTACTCGGCGGTTATGAGAATCTCGAGCAGGCGATACTGAACATCTACAACCGTACCAAGCCAAAGATCATCGGAATCTGCTCGACCGGTGTCACCGAGACCAACGGCGACGATGTGGATGCCTACCTCAAGCTAATCCGGAGCAAGCATCCGCACCTGGCAAAGTTGCCACTGGTGTATGTCTCGACGCCTGATTTCAAGGGCGCTTTCCAGGACGGCTGGGAGAAGGCTGTCGCGCGCATTGTAGAGGTGCTGGTCGAAGGGCCCAACGCCAATGGCCTGCGGGATCCATCGAAGGTGAATGTTCTGCCGGGATGTCACCTCACGCCCGGCGACCTTGATGAACTCCGTATCATACTGGAGGATTTCGGGTTGTCCCCGTCCTTCCTCCCTGACGTGGCGGGATCGCTCGATGGGCATATCCCCGATGAGTTTACGCCAACGACCATCGGCGGCATCGGCGTCGATGAAATTGCGAGTATGGGCCGCGCCGGCTGGACGATTGCAATTGGCGCGCAGATGCGTCGAGCGGCGGAAGTCCTGCAGGTCAAGACCGGCGTGCCTTTTCGTGTCTTCGAGCGGTTGTGTGGTCTGTGTCCGAGCGACGAATTTATGACGTTCTTGAGCGACATCAGCGGCCGCGCGATACCATTGAAATATCGGCGCCAGCGCGGTCAACTCGCCGATGCAATGCTAGACGCGCACTTCCATATTGGTGGTCGCAAAGTTGCGATCGGCGCCGAGCCAGACCTCCTGTTCGATCTGTCCGGCATGCTGCACGACATGGGGGCACAGGTGACCGCGGCCGTGACCACCACTCAGTCGGGGGTGATCGAGCGGATCAAGACCAACGAGGTGCTCATTGGCGATCTCGGTGATCTGGAAGAGCTTGCCAAAACAAGGCATTGCGACCTGCTGATCACGCATTCGCATGGCAGGCAAGCGGCTGCGAGACTGAAAATCCCGTTCTATCGTGCGGGTTTTCCGATGTTCGATCGGCTTGGCGCGGGACACCAACTATCCGTGGGCTATCGTGGTACCCGCAATCTGATATTCGATATCGCCAATCTCGTGATCGCACACCGCGAGGAGTACGATCGGCCGACGCCCGATAGGTGGCGGACTGCGGCCAGATCGCCACAATGCTCGGGGTATCATGGCTTCGTTGGCGCAGCTGAGAGGTCGAGTGCATGAAGGTCGCGTTTGCCACTCAAGACCTGCGATACGTCGATGCCCATTTTGGTTGGGCAAGGAATATCGCGATATACGATGTCACGCCTGGCGGGCACGTGTTTCTCAAAGCAGTTGAGTTTGAGGGCGATCTTAAGGAAGACGGCAACGACGACAAGTTGGCGCCGAAGATCGACGCAATCAAGGATTGCGCAATTCTTTACGTCGCCGCCATTGGCGGTGCCGGGGCTGCGCGAGTGGTGGCCAACAAGATCCATCCTATCAAGGTGAACAAGCCAGAAAGCATTCTGGAGTTGCTCGAAAAACTCGAGGGCGTACTCAAGGGCACACCACCTCCCTGGATACGCAAGGCCATGGCAAAGGACCGGCGGCGTACGTTCGAGTTCGACGAATGAGGTGATATGAGCGCAGAGCATCAGAGCGCCATCGACGCGCCGTTCCTCGTGGAGTTGATCAAGATCTGGCGTGCTCAGGACACTAACGGAGCCTGGGAGGCGAAGAGCGATGTCGACCTGCTCGAACCCTACATTCTGGAGAAGGAGAAGCGGCGCGCATTGCCGATTATCGGTGATCCTGATCCCGATACGCTATGGCGGCTTGAGCTGTTCTTCGGTGCGGTCGCGCTCTCGATCGAGAGGGTGACCGGCGTGATGATTCAGCCGATTCTAAAGCTGCATCATGAAGGCTTCGGCCGCGTGGTGTTGATCGGGGGCCGCCTCATCGCCGTGAACAAGCAGCTGCGCGATGTGCACCGCTTCGGCTTTGAGAATTTGGTAAAGCTCGCGCAAGAGGGCGACAAATATGTCGGCGAGGGAATCCAGTTGATTCGGAAATTTCCGGACGTGGCGAACTATTGAGGATACTCATGAGCGATCGTGAAACACTGAAGGCAGAGCTAAAAAAACTCTCCGTGAAGGCGGTACAGGCCAAGATGGATCTGCACGACCTTTCGGAAGAGTTGCCCCTCAACTGGACCTCGATCATGGTGGTGGCGCAGAAGGCACACGACGCCTATGCCGAACTGGAGCGCAAGAGCCGTGATCTGAAAGCGATGGAAAATACTTGAAGGAGGTCCGACCCATGTCATTTGCAACGCGAGATGGACGTGACTGGACGCCAGAATATCTGATCTCGATCAATAGCAAGAAGTGCATCGGCTGCGGCCGCTGTTTCAAGGTGTGCGGTCGAGATGTCATGGCTTTGAAAGGAATCAACGAGGAAGGCGAACTTGTCGACCTCGACAATGACGAGGACGATGAGATCGAAAAGAAGATCATGGTTCTGAAGGATCAGGGTGCGTGCATCGGCTGCGGTGCGTGCTCCAGGGTTTGCCCGGCGGACTGCCAGACCCACGTTTCGGCCGCAGTCGAAGCTGCATGAGCGAAGGCGGCTCTCTCTCTCTCTCTCTCTCTCTCTCTCTCTCGCTCTCTCGCTCTCTCGCGCTCGGGCCGGCGCAGCAGCAGGCGGGATATGGAGGAAGGAGCCGTTGGTGATCAGGTGAACCCGCAACGGAGACGCGGCCGCGGGGTACGAAATGGGGGATGTTCCTGCGGAACCAATGGCGCCGATCTTCTCCTGTAGCCTGCCCGGTTCGCTCGGCAGGAGCGTAAGTCGGCCGCGGTGCGCCGGGCCTGGAAAATTGTCTGCCTGATCCTGCCGATCGCGTCGAAGCGCATGCGATGGTGGCACCTGTGTCCTCCGCAATTTTCTCCTGGGGAGGCGGATGGCGCTGCCTGAGCGTTGACATCGCCGAGCACCCACAATAGTCCTCGGATTTCGTCTCCGAGAAAGCTGAGCGCGAAATGTTACGGCTATAAGCTAAGCGACGAAATTGTTGGGCTTCTAAGAGCAGGAGGCCTGGCACGAATTAAAGCAGACCATTTTCAGGAACAGTTGAGGCGCAACGATCCGCTGGTCGAGAACGTGGCCGATATCTTGCTGGAACATCAACTGCGAGAGGACGATGATCCGTTGGTCTTGTCAAGTCCTGCCACAAGAGGCATGGAGGCCCGTCTAGCGGAAATGGGTTTTGTTCGCGTGGTCCGTAAACCACTGGGCGGGTGCTTGATCCTATCCAGCACCTAGACGTGTGGACGAACAGCGAGAATCAAGAGTGGCAGCGGGTCGACAAGCCTACGAAGTAGCCGCCCGTTGAGAACGATTTCAGCGGTGAGTGGTCGCTGAGGCAGCGATGATGGCGGTCAGGAGGAGACGCCAAAGAGTCCTCAGAGGCCAGGATGCGGCGGAAGTTATGGCGGACGACGGAGACGATGACGTTGGCGGCATCGCTGGCGCGGCCTTTGAGGTAGCAGCGGCCGCGGTGACCGTCGACCTTTAGATGTGCGACGACGCGTTCGATGCCGAAGACCGCGCGCTTTTGGCCGGAGATGAAGACGCGACGCGGGTGCACCAAACTCCTGAGGCGCGCTGGCCCCTCCCTTCCCGGTGCACTTCACCCACGGCGCGCGGAAGGAATACAGCTTTCAGCTGCTCCGGCGAGTAGATCTGCGTGGCCCGGCCAAGCAGGAGGGCGAACGCGTTCTCGAGCGCAACTGACCTTCCATCTTGCGGCGGATGTCGCAGATTATTGCGCGAGCCAGCTGCGCAGGAGTGCAAGTGCCGCTGATGTCGCTTGAATTGCTTGGAATGGGCGTAGCGGCAAGCCATCATTGCCGCAGTCTTGGCAATGCGAGGATAAGACCGCCGCAGCTTGAGCCCGTGCTTGCTCGCCAGGCGGTTGAGCCCTTGATTGTACCGTGTGCAGCAGTTTGGCTTGGGTTGGGACGTGATGGTGTTCTGCACGGTCGTGTCAGCCGTGATCGCTTGAGGTCCTGATTGCGTAACACGCCGGCCTCGTGCGCCCACCCGCAGGCTCTCGGCGAGCATCAGCTCCAGCTTGTTGGCTAGCCGCTTGCGCCAGTGGCTCAGGTCGGAGCGCTCGTGCGCGTGCTGCCGGTACAAGAGCGCGCGACAGATGCTCAACTTCGGCGCGTCAGCTCATAATCAGCTACACCTCTTACCATCGTCGGTAGAGCTCGCGCGAGCTCAGCACCCCGAAACCGTACCGACAGGAGAACGATCCGACGTATGGCCGAATTGTTGGCTCATCCAGCCAATCCACAACCGCTACCCAGGCTGATGAAGCAAGGAATTCAGATGACGAGGGCTTTGCGGAAAGGCTTGCAGGCATGGCGCCCGATGCTGGCCCAAGTTCGTCTCAGGCAGCGACACGGCCGTACTCCGTAATGTCCCAGCCTCCGATCAAAGAGATCGACATCGATGAGTTCGGGGAAGAAGTGAAGGCCTTCTATGGCGACGACATCAAGCACATTGCCGATAATTCACTGGAGTACTCGGATTTCATGTCCACAAAAGCTGAGCGCGCGGCAAACGTTGCTAAAACCTACGGTCATACCGACGAAGATACGGACGAGGCGCGATATTACGCCTATCGTTTGGGTGACAAGACTGTTGGGCTTCTGAGGACAGAAGGCGGACTTCGGGTAGGAGGAAGGCGATTCAGCGTCCAGTTTCCCGGTCGAAACGCGGTCACATCCCAAGTAGATCTTCGGGTTACTCATCCGCTCGTCGAGAACGCTGGCGATGTTCTACTGGAGCATCAGCTTCGGCAGGACGGCGAGCAAGCATTGATTATGTCAAAACCTGCGTTTCCAGGCGTCGAGCCCCGTCTGGCTCAGATGGGCTTTGTTCCTGTGAGTGATAGGAATCACTGGGTGCTTGATCCTCACTAGCATCCCGACAAATGGACACATAACGCCGACGGTAAATGGCAACGGGTAGGCAAACCTGAAGGATATCTTGCTGCCGAGAGTAGTGGCGCTCAAGCAAAAATCGGGCGGGCTCCGAGTGAAGCGAGTGATGATACAGAGTCGTCCGGCGATGACACGTCTTGGTACTTTGAGCGCCTTAATCTAGGCCCGGGGTCGGCTGCCGAATAGTCGCCGTGGACGAGGTCGGGCCTGAAAGCGGTGGCTACTCGAGCTCATTGCGTATGTTGCTGCAGGAATGGCTCGCCACTTCAACACGCGCTTGCGTCAGGAGGCGGGATCGCGCTCAGAGTGCTGCACCGACCAGCGCTGGGCCGCTCGCCGCCAACGCGGCTTAGCCCGCAGCTGCCTGCGCTAGCGCTGCGCAGCCCGGTGCTCCCCCACCGGGGTCGGCTAGGGGCGGTCCGCACTTGTACGGTTCTTGCAGGGTTGATTGCGCGGCGACAATAAAGAAGATCTTGCGATGTACGAGCGATGAATGCAGCCAGATGCGATCTATGCGGTTTGCAGCTTTAACGACATTCCGAGCCGCCAGGCCATGGGATTCCATCTCATGGTCGTCGATGATGACGGCAATCACCGCCCGTGGCCCATCATTGTGGTGCGCTGGGGCAAAAAGGTGCTTGGCTACGTCAATAAATGCCCCCACAACAGCGTCAATTTGGACTGGGAGCGGAACCAGTTCCTCGATCCATACGGTATCCGACTGATGTGCGGCAAGCACGGTTCGACGTTCGAACTCGGCACCGGCCGGTGCATCGAAGGTCCATGTCAGGGTAGAACGCTCACGCCGATCGCGTTGGCAGTTCTGGATGGTGATATCTGTGTCCTCGGCGTGCGTCTTGCCGAAGACGAAGCATCGCCCAACAACTGAAGACCGCGCTCAGACCGGACGGTTCTCGTTTCGGTTTTTCACGGGCTCCATCCTCTTAAGCGCGTCGCCGTACGAGATCTCCTCATAGGACAGATCGAGATCCTTTGTAGCATCGAGGAGGCAATCAAGCTTGCCGGCCGGATCGATCTTCTTGATGTCGTCCTTGTTGAGGCCGACCAGCTCCATCATCTCCTTCCAAACGGTGGATTCATCGCACGGCAAGACATGGAATTTAATATCACCGAGCTTGATTCGGTATTTCGCCAGCAAATCTATGTTGTTGCAGAACATGAAGTAGCTGCCGTCTGGGCTTAAGGCACCGTCAAGGACAGCCGCGACGTCCGCAAGATACGCCAGAGAGTGCAGGTAGCCAGCCAGCACCGAAATAGTGCGTTCTCCGTCCTGCGCGATCGTCAAAACCTGCTCGATCGAATAATCCGGTGGTCGCTTCTCGTCCGCGACTTGAGTTTGGAATCTTAGTGCGACGTCGCCGCGAAAACCGAACCGGCCCGGCTTGGTAGTCCCTCCCTTGAGTACGGCATTGAGCAGGCGGCCCTCCTTCTCTAGTCTGCCGAGTGCGGTGTTCTCGATTGCAGTCATTAGATTCGTCCTCGATCTAAGCTCTTTACCGACGCTTTGGCCGGTGCCCAGATGCGATGCAAATTGCTTGCCGTCGCATGCGTAGCGGCGTTCGGCGTAGCTTAGATAGAAAACGCGTCAGCGGGCTTGATCGCGTCAAGTAGCCTTGTCAGGTACGCGACACCGGTGCCAAACCCAACAGGCGCGATCCGAAAAAGTCAGCACTCATCAGCAGCTGCACGCTGGCACGTGACTTGCCCTTAGCAGCTAGATGCAAGCGATGAGGGGTAAGCAGTGATCAACCTGACGGATAGCGCAGTGAATGCAATCAAGAGCGCGATTTCATCCTCGACGCACCCGACCGGCGGTTTGCGCGTTCTGGTCGAAGCAGGCGGCTGCAATGGTTTCAAATACAAGATGGGTCTGGCCGCGGAACCGAAGCCTAACGATACCGTGATCGAATGCGACGGTTTGAAGGTGTTCGTCGACAACGATAGCCGTGAGCATCTGGTCGGTACGACCATCGATTTCGTGATGGCACTGGAGAGCTCTGGCTTTACCTTTCATAACCCGAACGCCACCGCGAACTGCTCCTGCGGAAAATCGTTCAGCTGAAGAACAAATCGTTCAGCTGAAGAAGAGGAGACATCGACGCATGCTGGCCGAACCAGAACAATTGAGGCAGTCGTCGTACATTGCGACAGACCCAGAGCGTCGCGTTCGCGGGGCTCTCCAAGAGATCCGACCGAATCAGAATGCGATGGTGGCGACTGTCAGCTGATCGGCAACGATGGCAGCAGGAGGCGGGCCGGTGTCTGCACCTGTGAAGGCTTTCGAGGGTGACGCTGGGAAGGCATTCAGGCGCGGCTGGTCGAAAAACTCGGCGAAGCGGTTCGGCCGATCCCGTTTCTGCTGCAGGCGAGCCATCGGATTGAGCGAGAATCGAGTGCCGATTTACCTTGACAACAATGCAACGACCCGGACTGATCCATCGGTCGTGCAAGCCATGTTGCCGCTCTTCACCGAGCAATTCGGCAATCCCTCATCGACGCATGCCTTTGGCGACGAGGTCGCAGTCGCTCTGAGGCACGCCCGGCATAGCTTGCTGGGCCTGCTAGGCAATACATACGATCATGAAATCGTTTTTACGTCGGGAGGGACCGAGGCCAATAATACCGCGATCCTCTCTGCGCTTGCGACGCAGGAAGACCGCGACGAGATTGTCACTACCTCGGTAGAGCACTCCGCCGTTCTTGCGTTAATCAAGCGACTGGCGACAAGAGGAGTCAAGACGCACATCGTACCGGTAGATTCCCGCGGCAGGCTCGACATCGAGGCCTTTCGCTGCGCGCTGGGGCCACGCACAGCGATTGCCTCGGTTATGTGGGCCAACAACGAGACCGGAACGATGTTTCCTGTGGAGTTTTTGGCCGGGTTGACCCGTGAGGCGGGCGCGCTGTTTCACACCGATGCTGTCCAGGCTATCGGTAAGGTGCGCGTAAACCTGAAGGACAGTGCGATCGACATGCTATCGCTTTCCGCGCACAAATTGCACGGTCCCAAGGGAATCGGCGCGCTATATTTGCGCAAAGGGACAAAATTCCAGCCGCTGATCTGCGGCGGATCACAGGAGCGAGGGCGCCGCGGCGGGACTGAGAATATTCCCGGCATCGTTGGCCTGGGAAAGGCCGCCGAGCTTGCTGCGGAGGGGTTCGAACCAGAGCGCGTTCGCATTGCTGCGTTGCGCGACCGCCTTGAGCAGGGAATTTTGTATAACGGCGAATGCGTTGCGCTCGGCGATATCAGCAATCGGTTAGCGAACACGGCCGCTATTGCCTTCGACCATCTCGAAGGCGAAGTCATCGCCCACCATCTCAATCGGGCGGGGATCGCCGTGTCCCTCGGATCGGCCTGCAACTCCAGTTCTTTGCAGCCATCGCATGTTCTGCGGGCCATGCAGGTGCCGGCGTGGCGGATGCGTGGCACGGTGCGCTTTTCTCTGTCACGTGAAACCTCCGTCGCGGACGTCGATGAGGTCGTGTGCGCCGTGTCCGACATCCTGACTCGCCTGCGCGCCACCTCCCGCGTCACAGCCAGGAGTTAACCTCGTGAAGATCATGATCCGCCGGTCTCCGGACGCTGGCCTGTCGATCTACGTGCCAAAAAAAGATCTCGAAGAGCCAATTGTGGAATCCGAGTACGAGACGCTCTGGGGCGGCTGGATTAAAGTAGCTAATGGTTGGGTGCTCGATTTGCCCGAGATGGCGAGCGACACACGACTACCGATCACAATTAACGCTAAAAAACGAGGTGAGAACGGAGACAATCCCTGAAGGCGCCTCCGCAGATCGACTTTGTGCATGCGGCCGATACAAAGGCAACTCTCGTGGACATCGCAGCCGGCCTGAGGGCCGGGGCATTGTTCCCTATGTCGGTCCTGGTCTTGCCGAATTGTGCAGATCCGATGTGCCGACCACACCAGGGGTGTTGGCCGGCTTCTTCGCCAACAAAGTCGCGCTGCGGCATCCGCGCTATGGTCAATGCGTGGGCGTCGGCGCAGCATATGGAATCGGCAAAAGTCGACCCGCGGTGACGGCATTGATGAAGCAGGCCTTCGCTCGGCGAGTCGAGCCGAGGCGGTCCGCCAACATCTTGCGTCCCTGTCGCAGCCCCTCATAGTAGACACGTCGTATGATGGTCCAATGCGCGCGGCGCTGGGTAAGCGCGATGGACCGGCGAAGTGCAGAATATCATGGGCGCGGCATTGGCGAGAATCGCTGGTATCGCTGTTGCGATTCCGCTGGCCAAGAGGTCGACAGTGCTGCGGCCGGCAGCTGGGCGGCGGTGCTGTACAAGCCGCATGACAGCGTGCAGCGGGCCAACAACTTCGTTATTTCCGATGCTGACTATATCGAGGCGTTGACCGAAATCGACATTCAGACGCCAGATCCGGACATCATCAGGAAAAGGCGAACCGGACAGTCCTGTCACTTCATAGGCTGCAAGTTCAACGAACAGCTGTTGCGTAGCTATGCGCGGCAGATCATCAAGCGCTCGGGCGACAACCCACTATGCGATCGCCGATCCGGACGCGCTCTCTCGCAACGAGCTCCGCTTTCTACTCGAGCAACGCCTGAAGGCGGTTCCGATTGGGGATCGGTTGTGTGGTTGAGCTACTGCTTACCCACTAGTGGCCTTGTGAAGCCAATCCGCCAGCTCATATCAGCATATTGCGAGAGCCTTAACGCCAGGAAACCCTTTCAGATGAAGCCAGTTTCCCGCGAGCTTAGCGCTAGAATGAATGCGCAAGCCATGGAGCTGGGGCGTGAGCATGACGACGCTATATCTGTCGCATTGTCAACAAGCGCATCATTCCTGTTCTTACATGCCCCAGCGCCGATCCCTTCGCTAACTCATTGGCCTTTGGCTGAAATTCATTGTCTCCGCTATGGCATGCAAGTTGCTACTGCTTCTTGGGGCTCGCTCACGGATGGTCGTGGGAAGCCGATGATGCCTGCAGGGTAAAATGAAAATGAACGCGGTCGCCGGACGCGGAGAATATGTCAAAGCTGCGGTGGATAGCGGCAATCTGATGCAGCCCGCCGCAGAACATAAGGGCTGCCGCGCTTCAGCCAAGCCGGGCCAGGCGAGCTGCGGCTCGCGGGCGGGACAAGGCGATCTGCCGAACGAAATCTGGGAAAAGGTCAAGAACCATCCCTGCTACAGCGAAGAAGCACATCATCATTACGCCCGCATGCATGTCGCGGTCGCGCCCGCCTGTAACATCCAGTGCAATTACTGCAACCGAAAATACGACTGCGCCAACGAATCGCGTCCGGGTGTGGTGAGCGAGAAGCTCACCCCTGAGCAGGCGGTCAGAAAAGTGCTCGCGGTCGCGACCACCATTCCGCAGATGACGGTGCTTGGCATCGCTGGTCCCGGCGATCCCCTGGCCAATCCAGAAAAGACCTTCAAGACATTCGAGCTAGTCGCCACAGCGGCTCCCGATATCAAGCTGTGCCTGTCAACCAACGGACTGGCTTTGCCGGATCATGTTGATACCATCGCCAGGGCAAATATTGACCACGTCACTATTACCATAAATATGGTCGATCCCGAAATCGGCGCCAAGATCTATCCGTGGATATTCTTCAACCACAAGCGCTACACCGGCATCGATGCGGCAAGGATACTCACCGATCGCCAACTGCAAGGCCTCGAGATGCTGAGCGAACGGGGAATCCTGTGCAAGGTCAACTCAGTGATGATCCCAAACCTCAACGATGACCACCTGGTCGAGGTCAACAAGGCGGTGAAGTCGCGTGGTGCCTTTCTTCACAACATCATGCCGCTGATCTCCGCGCCCGAGCACGGCACGGTATTTGGCCTCAACGGTCAGCGCGGACCGACGGCGCAGGAATTGCGGGCGCTGCAAAATGCTTGTGAAGGGCAGATAAACATGATGCGGCATTGCCGCCAGTGCCGCGCCGATGCGGTCGGTCTACTCGGGGAGGATCGCAGCGCGGAGTTTACCACCGATCAGGTCATGAAAATGGACGTCCAATACGACTTAGAAATGCGCAAGGCTTATCAGGAAAAGGTAGAGAATGAGCGTGCCGCCAAAGTCGCGGCGGGCCAAAAGGAGCTTGCGGAATTTGCCGGAGAGATGAGCGCGATCACTCTTCTGGTGGCCGTTGCAACCAAGGGCTCGGGATTGATCAACGAGCACTTTGGGCATGCAAAGGAATTCCAAGTGTACGAACTGTCTACATCCGGCGCGAAATTCGTCGGTCACCGCCGCGTGGACGTTTACTGCCAGGGCGGTTATGGCGAAGAGGACAGGCTTTCGGCCATCATGAGTGGCATCCATGACTGCCATGCGGTTTTCGTGGCCAAGATCGGCGGCTGCCCGAAAAGCAATCTGATCAAAGCGGGGATCGAGCCCGTTGATCAATATGCCCACGAGTTCATTGAGAAGTCGGCGATCGCCTGGTTCAGATCCTATCTGGATAAGGTGAAACGGGGGGAGATCCAGCACATGCAGCGCGGCGACGCCGCGATCCGGCAGTCAGCTCTGATCTCCGTGGCGTAAGGAGGAATATGTGCCATTCAAGATCATCGCCTCACAGTGTACGAGTTGCTCAGCCTGCGAACCCTTGTGCCCGAACGTTGCCATCTCGGAGAAGCGGGGGAACTTCGTCATTGAAGCGGCGAAATGCACCGAATGTGTCGGCTATTTCGACGAGCCGCAATGTGTCGCCGTCTGTCCGGTCGACAATACCTGCGTGATTGACACGTCCTTGCCTCGCTACCAAGTGCCAGCGTAAAGCGTGAGCCCCCATGACCGGCATGCCAAGAGCTGGGTCTGGACACGTCGCCGACGTTCGGTCTTCCCTCACGGAGGGCGACTGCTCTGGCTTGAGCTAAGATAGTGCTGTTGCTGGTCGGCGGCACGGCGCTGGCGGCGTGTCATTCTGGGCTGCGGTCTAAAGGTGCTTGTCGATCTCGAGAGCGGTCTATTAGGCAGCGCCGCCGTCGTCGATGTGACCGACGTTGGCGTGCGAGCACCAAGCGATGCGAGGGTCTCGCCTGCGGTGGACCAGGGTGCGTTGCTGCATCTCTACCAGGGGCGATCTATGAGGAGCATTACATGAACGGCATTGTTCGAGACACCGACGTCGTCGAGCTGAGCGATCCGCCGGTCTTTAGTTTTGGCCAAAAGCTGCGAGCCAATCGCAACATCCGCAATGATGGCACCTATGTCGGCAAAGAGATTGGCGAAATCTTAGTTAGAAAGGGAGAGGTGGGTTACGTCGTCTCGATCGGCACGTTCCTGCAGCAATTCTACATCTACGGCGTGCAGTTTCTAGAAAGCGGCCACCGCGTTGGCATGAAGCGCAAGGAATTAGAGCCGGCAGACGCCTGCGAACAGATCGATGATCTGCCGTTTCCGGAGGAGTCATGACTCGGCCCGGTTTTCCGAAATATCGGCGCGGTCAGCGGGTCAAAACCGCAGTCGACCTCATCAACGACCACTCATTTTCCAATAGAGAGCCCGACGGAATCCTGCTCGCCGCTGGGGCGACCGGCGAGATCATCAAGGTCGCTATCCATACCGAAGCGGACGTGCCGATCTATATTGTCGATTTCGGCGAGCAGCTGCTCATCGGCTGTTTTGAAGAAGAAATCACAGTGCTTTGAAGAGAGGCTTTCGCCATGAATACCGCGCTGCTGAGGACGGTAAAAGCCGGGCTGGTGCCTCACCCCAACGAGCTCGATCGCAAACGGATCGAGCGCAGCTTGAGCTCGCGCAAGCGCTATCTCTACGTCACGCCCCACGTGACGCCGGTGAGGGACGGCTATCTCATCGAGAGCCCCTGTTGCTCGCGCAACATAGAGAAGGATGGCGCTCTCATCGATATCGCGCTGATTCGCTATGATGCCGTGAGCGGGATCTGGAAAGTGTTTCACAAGAATCACGCGCGAGGAAATTGGGAATTTTATAGCCTTTACCGCCGCTTGACGTCTGCAATCGACGAATTGAATGTGGATCCGGAGTGTCTGTTCTGGCAATGACGAACCACCTTCAAGAGTCATAGAGGAGCCACGATGGGGCTCATCCCGGAGGAATTGATCGAAATCGAACGGCTGCTCTCAGCCGATCGTGTCGAAATGGGCCCGTTGGTCGAGCTGCGGCACCGGTTTCCGCAGCTTGCGTGGGTGTGCTGTGACGCGTCGGATATAGCGGATCAGCCGTTCCGGCAGTTTGCTCGGTTCGACCTTCATCTGCTCGATGCATCGGATCACTGCGCGCAGATCACGACCGATCCGACGCGAGCGACCGGCATAGTATTGGCTAGAAGGATTGTTGGGCGGAGTGCGCTGA
>NZ_LBJU01000077.1:0-30203 GCF_028128835.1 Bradyrhizobium sp. CCBAU 65884
TCCACCGATCAGCTCATGCCAGGCTGTATCGAGCGCAAACCGAGCGGCGGCTAGGTGGGGGCCTCATGCCGGTTACGCTCAAGCTTCCTTCAAGCGTGACTTTGGCCTTCCGGCACCGCTCTTCGTTGGAAAACTCCTGGAAGACGACCGTCGGAAGGAGCCGCCATTCCGCCTTGTCGTTCGTCGCGGCAGGACTGATCGAGTAGGAAAAGACATACATCAGCACCCACATCGCTTTACTCCAGCCTTTACTCCAGCCTTGGCCGGCTCGATCCGTGCGCACGTGGATGGTTGCGCCTGGACACAGCTACGCTTTACTTGGAGGGCGCGCGATCAAGCCGCGATCGCTGCGCCCTCATGCGCTTGATCTCTCGACGCAGGTCTTCACTCTTTTCGTCACGCTGCTCTCCGCTCGATTTGATCCGATCATCTTGGCGCAATTTTTCGAGAGCTTTCTCGACCGAGAGCTTGTTCGTTCCGGCCATAACCGACCTCACTTGCGCTTCTGCGTTCATCAATAGCGATAGTAGGAATTACCCTGCGGGCAGGTTCAGTTGCCAATGATCGCCGCGCTGGCGCTTGATGTCCAAAAAGAGGATGCTGCGTCGTCGTGCAAGGCATTCAAGAGGCGCCGCCATCGCTGAGGCGTTGATTTAAGTCAACGGTCAGCGACAAGCTGCGCAGGCCGCACGGCCCGGTCGATGCTGATCCAGGCCGCTGTGAGTTCCCAGGCGACCGAAAGAATGATCGGTCCGATGAACAGACCGATGATCCCATGCGCGAGCGTGCCACCGATCACTCCGATCAGGATGACGAGCGCCGGCGTGGAGAGGCCCCGTCCCATGACCAGCGGCTTCAGGATGTTGTCGAGAAGGCCGACGATGACGAGAAACACAGTCAGGAGCAGCGCCGTGGTGACGTCCTTGTCCATCCAGATCCAGATGACGACCGGAATGAGGACGATCCCTGCGCCGAGCTGCACGATCGACAGCAGCAGAACAATGACGGCGAGCAGCCCCGCGCTCGGGATGACCGCCAGCTTGAATCCGATGCCGGCGAGCAGCGCCTGAATGATGGCAACGCCGATGACACCTTGCGACACCGCCCGGATGGTCCCAGCCGCCAGCTCGAGGAAATGTTCGCTCTGTTCCGGCACGATGCGGAACAGGAAACCACGGATCGCGCTGACGAGCTGCGGACCATATGGAAAGAGAAATCCGGCGACCAGCACCGACATCAGGAACTGCAGGGTGCCAAGGCCGGCGCTGCCTGCGAATGACAGCATCATGCCGGCAATCGGCTTCAGATATGGCGCAACCTCGCGCACGGCCGCGCGGATGTTGGTGTAGGCCTGATTCCAGAGATCGTAGAGCTGCGGCCCGACCAGCGGCCAGTCCCTGATCCGCTTCGGAGCCGCCTGCAGCGCGAGATCGCCACTACCGAGTTGCCCTGCGAGCTCCCTGACCCCTTCAACCGCACTGAGGCCGAGCCAGGCCGCCGGACCGATGACGATGCCGAGCATGGTGAAGGTAAGGAGCACCGCCGCTGTCCGCGGGCGGCCGCCCAGACATTTCGCGAGCCAGCTGAAGACCGGATAGAATGCCACGGCAAGTACCGCGCTCCAGGTCAGGATCGGCACGAAGGGACGGATGATCAGGAGCGTCCACAGGATTAGCAGCGCAAGCAAGCCGAGCCGGATCACGAGCTGAACGACGTCGCTGGTGGAAAAAAGTTGGCGAAGTGTCTTCAAGGTCTGCGGCCTGCGCCCGGCTGATTGGCTCCATGCGGAAAGCCTAGCGGCCGGACTGGGACTGCAGGCTTGATCCAAATCAACCGGCAAAGGACTGAAAGCGGCCTGATCGGACGGGTGCCGTTGTCACGTAGCGGCTCAACAATTGCGACGCGAACGCATGTCGGATGCAGCAAATTACGCGCGAAACGATCAGCTCGGCGACGGTACGGCCGTGGAGATCCGTGCTCTCCGGCCAGATGACGAAGCCGCCATGCTGGCCGCGCTTGGCGAGGTGGGCACACAGTCCCTCCAGCGCCGCTTCTTCATGCTAAAGCGTCATTTCTCCGAGAAGGAACGCGCCTTTTTCGTCGAGGTCGATTTCAAGGACCATGTGGCGCTGGTCGCGTGCGTGGCGAATGCAGGTCGGAGCACCATCGTGGGCGGCGCGCGATATGTCGCAGCCGGGCCGGGCTGCGCCGAGACGGCCTTCATGGTGATCGACGCCTGGCAAGGACGCGGCATCGGCGGACTGCTGCTGCGTCACCTGATCAGCCTTGCCCGCGAAGCCAGGCTGAAGGAACTGACCGCGGAGGTGCTGCCGGACAACGCTGCGATGCTCAGTCTTCTTGGCAGATTTGGGTTCGAACGCGCAGAACGCCGCGAAGCTGATACGGTCCATATGGTACTGACGCTGACCTGATAGAAGCTCTCGGACGACGCCTCAAGCTCGCGCAAAACACTGCCGCCTTCTGATACATGTAGCTCGGCAACAAGGGCTTACCGGTTCAAAGATCCGCTCCCTTTACACCGCGCAAAAGAAAGCGGCGCCCCGTGAGGAGCGCCGCGCAAATGTTCTTCGTGACTGCCTCTAGCTCAGTACCCGCAGGACGCGCATCCCATCTGCACCGGGGCGTAATAGGAATAGCCCGGCGAGACCATCTGGACGCGCTGGCGCGTGGCGTATTGCGGGGGGATGCGCTCGTACTGGACGCTCGGCGGCGCGACCATCACGGTCTGAGGCACCATCACGGTGCGGTACTGCGCGGGCGAGCGGTGCGCGACGACGGAGCCCGGGGAGACCATCACGGTCTCGTCGACGGTGCGGTATTGCGGCTGCACGTATTGCTGCTGATAGCAGGTCTGGCACGGCGGCGGTGCGTAGCAATTGTAGCAGCCGGCGGAGGCTGCGCCCGTCATGGAAATCGCGGCGACGGCGGTCGAGAAAACAACAGCGAGAGTACGAGACATTGCGGTGGTGCCCAGTTGCCCAAAAATGGATTTGCGAAGGTCGCAGGCAGTATACGCCGCAAAATCCAGGGCTGCCGAACTTCGTCGGGGCATCCTTAATGCGAACGGCCAATCGCGGCCGACCGGTAAGAACTCATTGACCACGCGCATTAACGCGAAAGGCCCTCATCCGCCTCCGTCAAGCTCGCGCTTCAGCGCCTCGCCGCTCTTTCCAAAAACTCCAGCAGCGAGGGATCTGTCTCCTCGAATTCGACAAAGCGGCGGCGCAGCTCGTCCGCTATTTCTGCGGTGGCATCTCGTGACCATCCTTCCGCGGTATTGAAGGCCACGACACGTGCCGGATGGAGATATTGCCCCTCGACGAGATGTCTGAGCAGGGTCGCCCGATTGGTGTCCTCCTCGGCAGTTTCACACCAGGCGCGGCCGAGCCGCCGGCCGAAATCATCGAGCACGAGATAGACGTCCCGGTCTGTCGTCATGTGCGGCACGAGCGATGGAGATTGACTCATGGCTTACTCCGCTAATGGCATCCGGACTGTTGCGGAGGATTCGGCGACCGCCTGGCCGGATTCGGAAAAATGGATTTCGGCTATTTTTCTTAGGATTGCACGATTAAATAAAAAAACAACGAAAATAAATAAAAATTAAATAGCAAAGTGGGCACAAATACACTAAATTCACAGGGCCTGGCGGGCGAGCCCGCACGTCGGGTGCCCACTTCGCAAAGCGGCTCTCGCCTCCACCCCCCCAATAGCCCACACCCCAGGAGGCGGGGGCCGTTTCTTTGCCACCCCCGTCCCGGCTTCATTTGTCTGTCCTGCAAAGCGCATCTGCGCGCTCGCGGGGGGACCGCGAGCGCTTCGGAGAAATCGACTCCCGCCTGAGGCGTGTCGAGGCGCTATTTCGAACGCCGCTTGACCTCGCGCACGGCGCCGCGCGCGGCGCTGGTGGTGAGCGCAGCGTAGGCCTGCAGCGCGGTCGAGACGTTGCGCTTGCGCGCAGCCGGCTGCCAGGCGGCATCGCCCTTCGCCTCTTCCGCGGCGCGGCGCTTGGCGAGCTCCTCGTCGGAGACCTCTAAGCTGATGCTGCGGTTCGGGATGTCGATGGCGATGCGGTCGCCGGTGCGCACCAGGCCGATGTTGCCGCCTTCGGCGGCTTCCGGCGACAGATGGCCGATCGACAGGCCGGAGGAGCCGCCGGAGAAGCGGCCGTCGGTGACGAGCGCGCAGGCTTTGCCGAGGCCCATCGATTTCAGGTAGCTCGTGGGATAGAGCATCTCCTGCATGCCGGGGCCGCCGCGCGGACCTTCGTAGATGATGACCACGATCTCGCCGGCGACGACCTTGCCGCCCAGGATGCCTTCGACGGCCGCATCCTGGCTTTCGAACACGCGCGCGGGGCCCGAGAATTTCAGGATGGAAGCATCGACGCCGGCGGTCTTCACGATGCAGCCGTCCTGCGCGAGGTTGCCGTAGAGCACGGCAAGGCCCCCGTCCTTGCTGAAGGCGTGCTCGAGGTCGCGCACCACGCCCTTCTCGCGGTCGGCATCGAGCTCGTCGTAGCGGCGCTCCTGGCTGAAGGCGACCTGGGTCGGGATGCCGCCGGGCGAAGCGCGGAAGAAGGTGCGGACCGCTTCGCTCTTGGAGCGCTTGATGTCCCAGCGTTCCAGAGCGTCGTTCATGGTCGGCGCGTGCACGGTCGAGACCGAGGTGTCGATCAGGCCGGCGCGGTCGAGCTCGCCCAGAATGCCCATGATTCCGCCGGCACGATGCACGTCCTCGACATGCACGTCGGCGACCGACGGCGCGACCTTGCACAGCACGGGCACGCGGCGGGAAAGCCGGTCGATGTCCTTCATGGTGAATTCCACCTGCCCTTCATGGGCGGCGGCGAGCAGATGCAGCACGGTGTTGGTCGAGCCGCCCATGGCGATGTCGAGCGTCATCGCGTTCTCGAACGCCTTGAAATTTGCGACGTTGCGCGGCAGCACGGATGCGTCGTCCTGCTCGTAATAGCGGCGGACGAGATCGACGATGGTGTGGCCGGCCTCGACGAACAGGCGCTTGCGGTCGGCATGGGTTGCCACCACCGTGCCATTGCCGGGCAGCGCGAGGCCCAGCGCCTCGGTCAGGCAGTTCATCGAGTTGGCGGTGAACATGCCCGAGCAGGAGCCGCAGGTCGGGCACGCCGAGCGCTCGATCACCTTGACGTCGTCGTCGCTGACCTTGGAATCGGCTGCGGCGACCATGGCGTCGATGAGGTCGACGGCCTTGGTCTTGCCCTGCAGCTTGACCTTGCCGGCCTCCATCGGGCCGCCCGAGACGAACACGACGGGGATGTTGAGCCGCAGCGCGGCCATCAGCATGCCGGGGGTGATCTTGTCGCAATTGGAGATGCAGACGAGGCCGTCGGCGCAGTGCGCGTTGGCCATGTACTCGACGCTGTCGGCGATCAGCTCACGCGACGGCAGGCTGTAGAGCATGCCGTCATGGCCCATCGCGATGCCGTCGTCGACCGCGATGGTGTTGAACTCCTTGGCGACGCCACCGGCCTGCTCGATCTCGCGGGCGACCAGCTGGCCGAGGTCCTTGAGATGGACATGACCGGGCACGAACTGGGTGAAGGAATTGACGACCGCGATGATCGGCTTGCCGAAATCGGCGTCCTTCATGCCGGTCGCGCGCCAGAGGCCGCGGGCACCCGCCATGTTGCGGCCGTGGGTGGTGGTGCGGGAGCGATAGGCTGGCATGGCGGTTTCCGTCCTCGGTTTGACCGGCCGGGCGGGAAAATCTGGTGCCGCCTCAGGCCTTTGTGGCCGGATAGCGCACGCGGGGAACGCGCGCAACGGGAACTTGGGGCGGACAGGGCTCCCCTGCTCCCGGCGCGGGGTTTTCGGCGCCTAGCCTACCTCTCTCCGTCATTCCGGGGCGATGCGCAGCATCGAACCCGGAATCCATCGGGTGGCAGCACCCGCGGGACAATGGATTCCGGGCTCGCGCCTTCGGCGCGCCCCGGAATGACGGCGGATGATCCCGAGGCGCATCCGTTATTGCAACGTCGGATCGAGCCGGTCGCGCAGCCAGTCGCCGATCACCGAAACTGCCAGCGTGGTCACGACGATGGTGGCGGCCGGCGCCAGCATGATCCAGGGGGCCCGGGTCAGGTATTCGCGGCCGTAGCCGACCATGTTGCCGAGGCTGGTCATCGGCGGCTGCACGCCGAGGCCGAGGAAGGACAGGCCTGACTCCATCAGGATCACCTCGGGGAAGACAAGCGTGGTCGAGACGATCAGGGTCGAGGCGATGTTGGGCAGGATGTGCCGGAGGTAAATCCGGGGCGGCGTCGCCCCCAACTGGCGGACCGCCGCGGCGTAGCCTTGCGCATTGGCGGAGATGGCAAGGCCGCGGGCGATGCGGGCGTAGCGCTCCCAGCCGAACATGCCCATCAGGCCAATCAGCAGCGGCAGCGAATTGCCGAAGAAGGCGAGCACCGCGAGCGCCATGATCAGGAACGGCATGCTGGCCTGGAAGTCGGTCAGCATCAGCACGAACTGCTCCACGGCGCCCCGAAAATGCGCGGCGAGGAAGCCGAGCGTGGTGCCGACGATCGCGGAGATGGCGGTCGCACCGAAGGCGATCAGCAGCGAGATGCGGATCGAGACCAGAAGGCGCGAGAGCACGTCGCGGCCGAGCTCGTCGGTGCCGAGCCAGTGCGCGACATTGCCGGGCGCGGCCAGCCGATTGCGCAGGTCGAGCTGGGTGAAGCTGTAGGGCGCGATCTTCTCCGCGAAAGCCGCAACCACCAGCATCGCGACGATCCAGGCGGCCGCAAGCAGGACCGAGACCGGGATCGCCGGCAGGCTGATGCGGCGGCCGCTGGCCGTGTCTTTCAGCGTGGCGTCGGTCATGCGTGCGCTCCTTTTGCGCGCAACCGCGGATCGAGGAAGCCGTAGAGGAAGTCGACAATGAGGTTGGACGTGACCATGGTCATGGCGACCAGCAGCAAGATGCATTGCACGACGGCGAGGTCGCGGTTGGCGACCGCGACGACGAGAAGCCGCCCTACTCCCGGCCAGGCAAACACGCTCTCGACCACGACCGCGCCTGCGATCAGCGTGCCCACCATGAAGCCGAGAATGGTGACGGTCGGGATCGCCGCATTCGGCAGCGCATGCGATGTCACCACCCTGCGCCACGGCACGCCCTTTGCGGATGCGGTGCGGATATAGGGCTGGCCCAGCACCTCCAGCATCGCGCTGCGGGTGAATCGCGCCAGCACGGCCGCGCCGCCGAGGCTCAGCGTCGCAATGGGAAGGATCGCGTGGCGCCAGCTGTCCTGCCCGCCCGAGGGCAGCCAGCCGAGCTGCACGGCGAACACGAGCACCAGCAGCAGCGCCAGCACGAAGCTCGGCACGGTGAAGCCGGCCACCGCCGTCATCATCACGGCGCGGTCAATTGCGGAGCCCCGGTGCAGCGCGGCGTAGACGCCGGCGGGAACGCCGAGCGCGACCTTGAAGGCGAAGGCCGGTAAGGTCAGCGCCAGCGTCGCCGGAATCCGCTCCAGCACCAGCTCGATCGCGGGCCGTCCGTCGCGCATGGAGCGGCCGAGCTCGCCCTTTGCGATGGCGCCGAAATAATCGAGATACTGAAACCAGATGGGATCATCGAGGCCCCAGGCCTTGCGGAACGCCGCGAGCACCTCGGGCGGCGCCTCCGGTCCCAAAATCATCAGCGCAGGGTCGCCTGACAGCCGCAGCACGACGAAGGCGAAGGTGACGACGAGCACGATCGTGAGCGCCGCGCGTCCAATGCGAATGGCGAAGTAGCGTCCCATCACGCCGCGTCCCGTGTCTCGGCGCCCGTGACGAGATGGCAGGCGACCTGCCTGTTGCCACCGACAGCCGCGAGCGCCGGCACCTCGCGCGCACAGCGCGCGATCGCGCGCGGGCAGCGCGGATGGAAGGTGCAGCCTTGCGGTCGCGCGGCTGGGTTCGGCGGATCGCCCGCGAGCACGATGCGGCCTGCGCTGCGGCGGCCCGGTGCCGGCGAGGCGGACACCAGCGCCTGGGTGTAGGGATGCTCCGGTCGCGCGAACAGATCGTCGGCGCTGCCGACCTCGACGATGCGGCCGAGATACATCACGGCGACGACATTGCTGACCTGCCTGACGACGCGCAGATCGTGGCTGATGAACAGCAAGGTGAGCGAGAGCTGGGCCTGGAGATCGCAAAGCAGGTTCACCACCTGCGCCTGGATCGAGACGTCGAGGGCGCTGACCGGCTCGTCGCAGACCAGGAAGTCGGGCTTTGTCGCCAGCGCCCGCGCCAGCACGATACGCTGACGCTGACCGCCGGACAGTGCGCCCGGATAACGCGCGCCATGCGCAGGCGTCAGCTCGACGGCGCGCAGCAATTCGCGGACGCGCTCATCGCGCATCGTGGGTGTGCCGACGCCGTGAATGTCGAGGGGCTCACGGATTTGCGCCGCGACTGGCAAACGGCGGTCCAGCGCGCCGAGCGGGTCCTGGAAGATCATTTGCATGCGGGCGCGCTCTGCGCGCCACGCGGCCGTTCCGGTTGCCGCCATCGGCTTGCCGTCGAACCTCACCTCGCCGCTATCGGGCGGCTCGAGGCCGAGCACGACGCGTCCGGTGGTCGACTTGCCCGAACCGGACTCGCCGACGAGGCCCAGCGTTTCGCCTTTGCGGATCGTCAGCGACACGCCATCGACCGCGTGCACGGCTGTGCTGCGGCCGAACATCCCGGAACGCTGGGAATAACTGCGAGCGATCGCGGACACCTCGACGAGCGGCGGGCTCATTCGGCCGCGATCCCGAGCAGCGCGCGGCGCGAGGCTTCGGCGCGGATGCAGGCGACAGCCCGATCATCGGCGATGGGCGCCAGACTCGGCGCGGAAACGCCGCACGGCTCGGCCGCCATCGCACAACGCGGCGCGAAGGCGCAGCCATCAGGCATCATCGCGGGATCGGGCACGGTGCCGGGAATGGCGGTGAGACGGCGGCGTGGTCCGTCGAGCGGCGGCAGCGCGCCGATCAGGCCCTGGGCATAGGGATGCACGGGATCGGCGAACAGCTGGTTGGCGGGGGCCTGCTCGACGATGCGGCCGGCATACATCACCGCGACGCGGTCGCAATTCTCCGCGACGACGCCGAGATCATGGCTGATCAGCACCATCGCCATGCCGAGTTCGCGGCGGACCGTCGAGAGAAGCTCCAGGATCTGGGCCTGAATGGTGGCATCCAGCGCCGTGGTCGGCTCGTCCGCGATCAGGAGATCCGGATTTCCGGCAAGCGCCATCGCGATCATGATGCGCTGGACCTGGCCGCCGGAGAATTCGTGCGGATAGGCCTCCAGCCGCCGGCCCGCATCGGGAATGCCGACGAGATCGAGCAGCCGTCGCGCTTCCGCCTTCACGGCGCTGCCTTGGAGATCACGATGCAGCGCCAGCGCTTCGCAGAGCTGCTTGCGGATGGTCAAGACCGGGTTGAGCGCGCTCGCCGGATCCTGGAAGATCATGGCGACGCGCCCGCCCCTGACCTGGTCGAGCTCGGCGGCCGGCGCGCCGAGGATCTCGCGTCCGTCGAGCCGCACCGAGCCCGAGACCTTGGCATGCCGTGGCAACAGCCCGAGCGCGGCAAGCCAGGTCACCGACTTGCCCGATCCGGACTCGCCGACGAGGCCGAGCGCCTCGCCCTTGCCAAGAGCGAGATCGACGCCGCGCAGGACCGGCACGCCGCTGAAGGCGACGCTCAGGCCTGCAATGCTGACCAGTGGTGACACCTCAGGCCTCGAAATTGCCGGCGCGGAAATCCATCGCGAACGCCGGCGAGGCCTTCCACTTGATCGACTTCGGCTTGGCCGTGAAGGTCGCGTTCTGGTGCAGCACCGTGTAGGCGGGGTCTTCGCGCTCGGCGATCTCCAGCATGCGGCGGAACGCCTTCTTGCGGGCGGCACGGTCGGTCGAGGTCTCCAGGAATTCCGAGAGCTTGTTCAGCTCGACATTGGTCCATTCGCCGATCTGCTGCTGCTGGCCGTTCGGGCCGTGCTGGGCGACCAGCGAGGAGACCGGATCGTTGAAGGCGGCCGAGTTAGACCAATCGCGCACGGCGCGCGTGGGCGCGCGCTCCATGATCTGCGACCAGTTCTCCTTGGTCTCTATCTGGACGTTGAGGCCGACCGACTTCCACATCTCGACCAGCACCTGTGCGGTCGCGACCTGGTTGGTGTAGTAATTGTTGAGCAGGCGATAGGGAATCGGATCGCCCTTGTAATTGGCCTGCTTGAGCAGATCCTGCGCCAGCTTTGGATCATAGGCTGGCACGCTCCAGTCGGAGTTGAACATGTCGCCGTAGAACTCCCACTGCAGCCCCTTCGGCACGCGGGTGCGGCCGGCCCACAGGCTGTCGACGATGGTCTGGCGGTCGATCGCGTGGGTGAAGGCGCGCCGCACCAAGGGATTGGCGAGCTGGGCGTGGTTCTTGTCGAACACGGTCAGGCGGTGGTTGAGGATGGTGCCGCCCTGCACTTCGAACGCGGCGTTCTTCTCGATGCCGGCGATCTGGTCCGGCGGGATGTCGCAGGCGAACTGGTACTCGCCCGAGAGCAGCCCGTTGATGCGGCTGGCAACCTCCGGCACTTCCAGGAAGCGGATGCGCTTGAGCGGCGGACGGCCGCCCCAATATTCGTCGTGCGCTTCCAGCGTCAGCGACACGTCGGGCTTGAGCTCGACAACCCTGTAGGGGCCGGTCGTCACGGGCTTGCGCGCCCAATCGAGATAGCTCGCGGATTCGTCCCAGGCCCGGCGGTTCATGATGTCGGAGCCGTAGCGCGACAGCCGGCCCTCGATCGTGACGTCGGGCGTCGCGTTGTAGAAGCGCACCGTGTATTTATCGACCGCATCGACCCGCACGAGGTCCGGCCAAATCCGGCGTGCGACCGCGGGGACGTCCGGCGGCAATTCCTTGCCCGGCCGCGGCGTCGGGATCTTCTCGAAGGCCTGGATGGTGGAGCGGCTCTTCGCCTCGGTCTCGCCGAACATGCGCTCGCGGCTGAAGGTGAAGACGACGTCCTCTGCGGTCAACTCGTCACCGTTGTGGAACTTGACGCCCTGGCGCAGCTTCACCTCGACGGTCTGGTCGTCGATGCGGCGCCATTCGGTGGCAAGGCCGGGCACGGCCTCGAGGCTGCCGCGCCAGTTCTTGGAGATCAGGCCTTCCCAGATCGAGGAGAAGAACACGCGCTCGCCGACATTGGACTGCTCGCGCAGCACGTCGAGCACGTTCGCATTCGTCACCTTCTGCACGGCGATCGTCACCGACGGACGGTTGTCGCCCTGCGCGATCGCAAAGCGCGGCAGCAGCAGCGTACCTGCGGCGGCGCCGCCGGTTTTCAGGACGGCGCGACGGGTGAATTTGCTCATGGCGGTAGCCCCAGATGATGCGGTTATTCGGCGAGACCGAGCGCGGCCAGATAGGCTGCGCCGGCGCGGACGTCGTCGTGGTTGCGGAGTTCGAGGATCAGCCGCGGGTGGGAATTCAACCGTCCCAGGGCGCGGAACACGGCGACCCAGGGGATGTTGCCTTCACCCGGCGCCCAGTGCCGGTCGGCAAAGCCGTCGGTGTCCTGCAGATGCACATGGGTCAGCATGTCGCCGGCGGTCTCGACGTAATAGTCGACCGGCGGCGCACCGGTGGAGATGTGGGCGTAGTTGGCATGCCCGGTGTCGAGCGAGACGCGGACCTTGGCACTTTCGAGCGCCCTGGCGAGACGGACGCGGTCGCGCGGATCCTTGTCCTCGATGTTCTCGATGACGATCTCGCAGCCGATGGTCTCGGCGCGGGCGATCACCTCGGCGAGCGTCGCCTTGACGCGCTCGACCAGATTGCCGCGATTATCAGGATAGAGATCGAGATTGTTGTGATCCCAGGTCGTGAACGGCGAATGGATCACCATCTGCGTTGCGCCGAGGAACTCGGCGGCATCGAGGCCCTGAAGCAGGCGCTTGGTCACGGCCTGGCGGATCATGGGATCGTGGCTGTCGATCTTGAAGCCCCAGAACGGGCCGTGAATGCCGAGCCGGCCGGTATGGCCTACCAGCATCTGCTTGATCTCGCCGGCCGTGCTCCGCCAGTCGCTGTCGAGCAGATCGGCGCGGAAGAAATCCTGGATTTCGAGATCGCGCTGCCGGTCGAGGAGCCAGTCGCGATGTGCAGGGATCGATTTGATGGACAATGCGGCGCCCAGCACCGGCTTCGACATGGCTTGCTCCTTCGCCGTCAGCGATGACGGGAGCAGCGCTAGACCAGTTCAATGACAGGCCCGTGAATTCGAGTTGCGCGGCGCCGAGGAGATGTGGACATCCTGCCGATCGCGTGCCGCGGACCAGGCAACAGCGATCAGACCACCGATGCAGAACGGGCACATGGCAAGCGGTATCTATGTCCGTAGTGATCCGGAATGGAATCCTATCGCGATGTCACGTACATCGCGTGCATCGATCGGCGGCCACTTCCACGGGCATCACCCTCTGATCGCGCTACATGGGGTTGGGGGACCACATGGGGCGGGGGATTGAAGGCTGGGGCAAGGTGACGAGGTCCGGACTCCTAGGCACTCCGGACCTCGAAGCTTTCAGATTGAACGCAGCAACGCGCCGTCCGGTTGGGGCATCCGGGCGGCGCGTTGTCGTTTCAGCGACGTCTTTCGATCAGCGCGTTTGCGGCTCGATCGTCACCGAGCAGTCGCCCTGCCCTTGCGTCGCGACCACGATATTGCCGGCGGCCGCCCCAAGGGCGACCGGCGCGGACGAGCTGCCATCCGGCATCTGAACCGTCACGCTCAGCGAATCCGTGCGCGCGGTCGAGCCGACCGTTGACGGCTCTGCCTGGGCGACATTGCCCGACGCATCACGCCGCATGATCTGACAATTCACGCTATTGTTCGTCGCGCTGCCGGCGGCTGCCACGTTCGACGAGGCCGCGCCGCCCATCTGCGCGCGGGCTCGCGACGGATCGCGCGGCACCTGGCTGACGATCCGATGCGTCCGCGGCTCCACGATGACGACGTCGTCATCGGTCGCGAAATACTCGTAATCCCGATATTGGGGCTCGATCGTGACGATCTCCGGCGGCAGCCGGTAGAGACGCACGCGCGGTGGGATCGTCTCGCCGATCCGGATCGAGATGTTCAGGTTGCGCTCCGGCTGCGCCAATCGCGCGCGGCTCACCGTTTCAGACATCCGCACCTGCTTCTCGGTGGTCACGCTGGTCTGCTGACCAACCTGCGTGTTGGTCTGGGTGGTCTGATTGGCTTGATTGGTCTGCGTACCGGAAGGTGCGGTTTGCGCATTGTTGGTCGGAGCTGCGCGGTTCGTGTCCGTCGCGGTGGCCGGCCGGTTGTTCTGTTGCGCCGGCTGTTGCTCGGCGGCATTGCGCGGAGGCTGGTTCTGCTCTTTCTGGTTGGCCGCAGCTCCCGTGCGCTCGTTCTGCTGGCCAGCGGGGCCGGTCTTGGATTTCTCGGACTCGGCGGTTGATTTCTGCGGCGCAGACTTATCCTGCTTCGTCTCGGCGCTGCTCTTGCCGGTCTCGCGACCTTGTTTCGCCGTGTCGGCTTCTCGGTTGCGATCTCGCGATGGCTCGCGAGACTCCTGGGCCTGCTCTTTCGCATTGGGCTGGCCGCGTTCGGCGGCGGTGCCCGGTCGTCCCTTCTCTTCCTCCGCACGGCGGCCGCCGCCTTTTTCCTCGCGGCCGGCTCCCTGCACCTTCTCTTGTGCGCCCTGGGCGCGATCTTGGACGCGTTCTTGAGCTGCACCACCGCGCTGGGGCGCGGCGCCTTTCGCCGGTTCCTCGGTCCGTTTTGGCTCGTCTCTGCGCTCACCGGGCGCCTGGGCGTAGGCGATGCCGGACGCGAGCATGAGCCCGACGGCCGCAGTCGATAACATCAAATGTTGACGCATGGTCCCTCTCCTCGACAATTCGCAACAACAGACGCGAACGCTCTGTAGGTGCGAAGGTTCCTGAGCAGGAACGAGGGCCGGTCACGCGGATTTACATCGCGTCCTTCAGCGTGAGGCGGGCGGTGAATGTCACGCTGGTCTTGCCGACCAGTGCCATACCTTCGACCTCGGCACCGCCTGCGGAATAGTCGCCCGAGAAGCCGCAGGTGACCTCCCTGCCGCCGAACGCAAGCGTCCTGCCGACCGCTTCGGTATGCTGATTGACGATCATGTCACCACGCCACTTGCCGTTCCGGAAGGTGTAGGTGCCGGTGTAGTAGAAATAGCTGTCGCCGCCCATGATCCGTCCGTCGCACAGCACGACGACGCCCCTCGCCTGCCCGCGCTTGCCGTCGCGCATTTCGATGTCGAAGATGTAGAGGCCGTTGACGACCCTGGCCTCCTCCGCTTCCGCTCCATCCCCTGCCGACATCAGATCATCTCCCCAACGATCCGCCTCCCCGATCAGTTCGGCACGTTCCGCTCGAGATCCTCGAGCCATGCCGCCGCGCTCGAATCCGAGGGCGTACGCCAATCGCCGCGGGGCGACAGCGAGCCGCCCGCCGAGACCTTCGGGCCGTTCGGCATCGCCGAGCGCTTGAACTGGCTGAAGGCGAAGAAGCGGCGCAGGAACACCTCGAGCCAGCGGCGGATGTCCTTGAGATCATAGGCCTTGCGCCGGTCGCTCGGGAACGCCGGCGGCCATTCGCCACTGGCGACATCCTTCCACGCGTGCTGCGCCATGAAGGCGATCTTGGACGGACGCATGCCGAACCGCAGCGTGTAGAACAGGTTGAAATCCTGCAGCTCGTAAGGGCCGACGGATGCTTCGGTGCTCTGCGGCTTCTGGCCGGGCTCGACCGGCACCAGCTCAGGCGAGATCTCGGCGGCCAGGATCGAGCCAAGCGTCCGGTTGACGTCGTCGCCGAACTGCTTCGATGAGATTACCCAGCGGATCAGATGCTGGATCAGCGTCTTCGGCACGCCGGCATTGACGTTGTAATGTGCCATCTGGTCGCCGACGCCATAGGTGCACCAGCCGAGCGCGAGCTCGGAGAGATCGCCGGTTCCGATGACGATGCCGCCGTGATGGTTGGCGAGCCGGAACAGGTAATCCGTACGCAGGCCGGCCTGCACGTTCTCGAAGGTGACATCGTAGACCTTCTGGCCATTGCCGAAGGGATGGCCGATATCCTTCAGCATCTGCGTCGCGGTGGTGCGGATATCGAGCTCCTGCCAGCTCGTCTGCAACGCCTGCATCAGCGCCAATGCATGGGTCTTGCTTTCACTGCCGGTGGCAAAGCCCGGCATGGTGTAGGCCAGGATGTTTTCGCGCGGCAGGCCGAGCAGGTCGACTGCCTTGGCGGCGACGATCAGTGCATGGGTGGAATCAAGCCCGCCCGACACGCCGATCACGACGCGCTTGGTGCCGGTCGCGCGCATGCGCTGCACGAGGCCGGCGACCTGAATGTTGTAGGCCTCGTAGCAATCCTGCTCGAGCAGGCTTTCGTCGCTCGGCACGAACGGAAAGCGCTCGACCTTGCGCAGGAAGCCGATGTCGGCGGCCGGCGGCTTCAGCGCGAATGTCACCTTGCGGAAAAACGCCTCGCGCTGCCGGCGGTTGTCATCGAACGTCCCCATCAAGGCACGCTCCTGCCTGAGCAGATCGAGATCGACGTCAGCCAGCGTGATCTGGCCGCCCTGGCGGAACCGCTCGCCCTCGGCCAGCAGCACGCCGTTCTCGTAGATCGAGGTCTGGCCGTCCCAGGAAAGATCCGTGGTCGATTCCCCGGCCCCAGCGGCCGAATAGACGTACGCCGCGAGGCAGCGCGCCGATGTCGATTGGCACAGCAGCGCGCGCGAGCGCGCCCGGCCGATCGTGATCGGGCTACCCGAGAGATTGATCAGCACGCTCGCGCCCGCAAGCGCCAGCTCCGAGGCCGGCGTCACCGGAATCCACATGTCCTCGCAGATCTCGACGCCGATGGTGAGGCCCGGAACGTCCTCGGCCGCAAACAAGAGGTCAACGCCGAACGGCGCATGCAGCCCGCCGAACGCGATCGTCTCTCCGACCATGCCGGCGCCGGAAGCGAAATGCCGCCCTTCGTAGAATTCGCGGTAGGTCGGCAGGTACGTCTTCGGCACCACGCCGAGGATGTTGCCGCGGTGAATGACGACGGCACAATTGTAGATGCGATGACCAAAGCGCAGCGGCGCTCCGACGATCAGGACCGTCATCAGTCCCGCTGAGGCCTCAACGAGGCCTACGAGGCCGCGCTCGACCGCATCGAGCAGCGGATCCTGCTTGACCAGGTCTTCGATCGCATAGCCGGAGAGGCACAGCTCGGGAAACACCGCGACCGCCACCGACTGCTCATGGCAGGCATCGGCCGCCGCCAGCACGGCCTTTGCGTTGGCCGAGGGATCGGCGACATGGGACGTGGTGACACAGGCCGCCACGCGCGCAAATCCGTGGGCGTAGATCGAGTGGAAAGTCATCGAGCGCAGTACCCTTAATCTCTTCGCTGCCGAAGCCGTCAGCTCCAGACCCTATGTAGCCCATCGACCCGGTCCCGTGCAGGCCATCCGCCGTCATGCATAACGGATTTGCGCCGCGGTCTGCCCAGCGCCATCTGCCCAGCGCCTTGGTCTGCCCGGTACCTTGGCGGGCTCAGGCGCTGCGGGCCAGCACGCCGGACAGATCGTCGCGCAGCCACGCGGCGATCCGCGGCCAGGCGTGCGCGTGGGTGCGCGCGCCCATGAACAGGCCGAGATGATTGCTCGGCTCGGAAGCCGCCGCAATGAAGGCCGGCGGCGTGCCGAGGAGACCGGCGGTGGCGAGCGCCTGCGCAGCCGGCACGACCTCGTCGTCGAGTCCGGCCAGCAGGAAGACCGGCGCCTTGACGTCCGTCGGATCGACCGTGCGACCAAGAGCGACGAAACTGCTGCTAGCGATCTGGTTCTCCCTGAAAATCCGGTTGACGATCTCCAGATAGTATTTGCCCGGCAGATCGAGCGTCTCGGCGTTCCAGCGGTCGAACCGCGCGAGCAGCGCCGCGCCCTCCTCGTCCGAGAGGTCTCTCTGCAACGCCGTTACGATGTCGTCGCGGTTCGGCGCCTTGGACCAGAAGCGCAGCATCTCCTCGCCGCGGACATTGCCGCCGCCGCGTGCGACGAGCTGGTCGTAGACCATCTCGGGCGCGTTGCGGGTGAGCCGGCACAACGAGGATTCAATCGACAGATCCACGGGAGCGCCGACCAGCACCAGCCGCCGCACCTTGGCCGGAAAGCGCGCCGCATAAAGCAGCGACAGCCAGCCGCCCTGGCACAAGCCGACCAGATCGACCGGCGCGCCGATCTCGTCGATGGCGACATTGAGATCGCCGAGATAGCTGTCGATCGAGAGATAGCGCATATCCGGCGTCGCCGACCGCCAGTCGGTGAGATAGACCCGGTCGATGCCGCCGGTCTGCAGCGACTGCACCACACTGTGGCCGGGGGCGAAATCGGCGATCAGGGCCCGATGCAGCGCATATGGCGCGCAGACCAGCGCCGGCTGGCCGGACCGCGCCTGCGAGCAATCGCGCAGGCGCATGGTCGCGAGCTCCAGCGCCACGGTGCTCTGCGTCGTCCAGGACAAAGTGCTGTCGCCCTGCTCCGCCGGAGCGCGCTCCAGCCACCAGAAGCAGCTGTCCATGGCGAGGCGCGCCGCTGCCAACGGCCACAGCAGCGGGTCGTCCGGGACGGGGCCCTGCGCGCCGCTCTGTTTGCCGGCCTGATTCACCATGGCTATCTCACCATCGTCACAGGAACGCCTCGAGGCTCACGATGGAGATGCCGAGGTCGCGAAAACTCCGATGGGCCGCGGCGACGGAGCCGTCGAGATCGATGCCGCGGCAGGCGTCCTCGATGACGGCGACCTCGAACCCTGCCTTGCGGGCATCCTCCGCCGAGAAGCGGACGCAGAAATCAAGCGCGAGGCCGGCGACGAACACGGTCTTCAGCTCGCGTTCGCGCAAATATCCAAGCAGTCCCGTCGGCGTCCGCTTGTCGTTCTCGAACAGCGCAGAATAGGAATCGATGCCACGGCGAAAGCCCTTGCGCACCACGAGGCTCGCCCCGACCACGTCGAGATCGCGATGGAACTCCGCACCCGAGGTACCCTGCACGCAGTGCGCCGGCCAGAGCACCTGGGTGCCGTAGTCGAGCTCGATGGTCTGGAACGGCTGCTTGCCCGCATGGTTCGGCGCGAACGAGACGTGGTCGCGCGGATGCCAGTCCTGGGTCAGCACCACATTGGCGAATTTTTGGGCGATTCGGTTGATGAAAGGGACGACCTTCTCGCCGCCGGGAACGGCAAGCGCCCCGCCGGAGCAGAAATCGTTCTGCACGTCGATCACCAGCAACACGTCGCGGTCGGAAATCTTCATCGCCGGTCTCATTCGATGTGCCCGGCGCGCCGGCGCCGGACAAGTCCGCTGAGTGTCGGCCTTCCCGCGCCGCTTCGCAACCGCCCGCGCCGTGCGAAGCCCCGCGCGAATTGGTCATGGGGAAACCCCCATGATGCAACGGTTTGGCCTCGTCCGTGTTGACTAGGCGCACCCAAGGGCGGATTCTCGCACTGTCCGCGACTGCGCGGATCGGGTCGAAGGACTGGAGGACAGGGTTGTCGTGCCGCAAGGCGGCGGCAGCCACGGAGTCATGAATATCGGCAAGACAGGACAGATACTTCTCGCCGATATCGGCGGCACCAATGCGCGCTTCGCGCTGATCCGGAGCGAATTGGACCGCGGCGACCTCGGCAACGGCGACCAGACCGGACCGATCGACTATGTGAAAGTCGCCGACTTCCCGACCGTTCGGGAAGCCATCGCGGACGTGCTGGCGCGCCGGTCCGGCGGCGAGCAGCCGCAAAGAGCCGTGCTGGCCGTGGCGGGTCCCGTCACCAACAACCGCTGCGTCATGACCAACAGTCCCTGGGTCATCGACGGCAACGAGCTGCAGCCGGCTCTCGGCTTCGACAGCGTCCATGTGCTCAACGATTTCGAGGTGGTGGCCTGGTCCCTGCCCGCCTTGCGGCCTGCCGATCTGATCCCGCTCGGCGGACAGGATGGCCTGCCCGGCGAGCCGTTGCTGGTGGTCGGCCCCGGAACCGGCTTTGGCGTCTCGTGTCTGGTCGAACGCCATGGCGCGCGCCTCGCCGTCGTCACCGAGGCCGGACATGCGACCCTGCCGGCGGAGAACGAGCGCGAGGAACGTGTGATTGCGTGCTTGCGCCGACGCCTTGGCCACGTCTCCATCGAGCGTGGCGCGCTCTCGGGTTCCGGGCTGCAAAACCTCTACGAAGCCTTGGCTGAGGTTGACGGCGCCCAGGTGCCGCACCGCGACGCTGCCGCCATCACCAAGGCCGCGCTGGAAGGCACCTGTCCCGTCAGCCGCGCGACGCTGGAGATGTTTTGCGCCATCCTTGGGTCGGTCGCCGGCAATCTCGCGGTAACGTTCGGTGCCCGCGGCGGCGTCTATGTCGCCGGCGGAATCGTGCCGCGCTTCCCCGAGTTCCTTCTCGCCTCTGCGTTCCGGGCGCGCTTCGAAGCCAAGGGGCGCTTCCAGGACTATCTGCGCAACATCCCGACCAAGCTCGTGACCAAGCCAGACGCGAGCTTCGTCGGCCTGAAGATGTTCGCCGACTCCAATCCAAACTGAATTCGGTCGTCCTCCCTCCTCATGGTTCCATTAATACACAGCTGATTGCCGCGCACACGCGGTTCCACGCAGGAACGTGCTTGCCTGCGTGTTCCGGATGAGAAACAATCCTGCCGTGTGTTTGTGTGTGGCGTAGTTGCGGGGGCGTGACATGCGTAAGCAGGATTTGGGTTTCGACTACCACCGCTATCATCGCCTGCTGAGCGAGGCGGATGACGAAGACAAGCGGCTGGCCCTGATCGACTTGCTGATCGAGGAAAAGGCGCGAGACCGGCTGGCCGCCCAGCGCGCTTCGGACCGCGCGGCCATGACGGCCCACACCATTGCCAGGGTGCTGAAGAACGGCCGCAACTGAGACTTGCAATCCGGCCCGCGACGCCGGAGAACGCGGGATCCAATTGAGATTCCGTTAAGGATGCCCCGCAATCTGACGTCAAACTTTTTGCTCTAGGGTTCCCTCACCTGATGCAATTCAGGGTCAAACAAGGGGGCAATGACATGAGCATGATTTCGATCGCCGCGATGCCGGCCGTCGTCGAAACGCGTTTCGCCGATTCGTCCTTCAAGACCATCTTGCTGTTCTGCTGCACGGGCCTGGTCGCCTCGTTCGGCCTGATGACGTACGGCATCGACCTCGGCGCCGGCCTGATGTGAGACCGCGACAAATTCCGTCGCCAGATGGCCGCCCCCGACGGGCGGCCATTTTCGTTGGGCTATCTCAGTGCGGCGCCTTCGCCGTCACTCAGTGCGGCGTCTTCGCCGTCACTCAGTGCGGCGTCTTGCCGTCACTCAGTGCGGCGCTTTGACCGGGGCTCCCGGAAACATGGAATCGATCATCGCCTTGAGCTGATCCATTGCGATCGGCTTGCGCAGGATCGGCCTGCGCCGGAGCAAGGACGGCAGCAGTTCGGGACCGTACCCCGTCGCGAACATGAACGGCTTTCCGCGACGTTCGATCAGGTCGGCGACGGGATCGACGTAAACGCCCATCAGATTGATGTCGAGGATGGCCATATCGTATTGCGCGGTCATGGCGAACGCGCTTGCGTCCCGGACATTGTCCGCTTCCGCGACGACGTGGTGGCCGAGTTCCACCACCATGTCGGCGATCATCATCCGGATCAACGCCTCGTCTTCGACCAGGAAAACGGAGAGTCCGTCCGCCATATCAACCCCGCAGTCAGCTTGCCAAACTAATCATAACTCAATTGCGGAGAAGATTCACGAATTCGTGGCGGGCGCCGTTAATTCACACGCGCCCGATCCGATTCAACTTGATCAATCCAATCCCCGCTCGTGGCTCAGCCGCACCATCTCCTGAATGAAGACCTGCTTCTGCTTGTCATCGAGGCTCGAAAACAGCGGCTCGGCGGCGTCGGCGACATTGCGCTGGTCGGCGGCGCGGTCGATCAGGAACTGCGCCTCGTTGCGCATCTGCTCGATAATGTCGTCGGGCGGATCCCGCTTGGCGCGCGCAACCCGCAAGTTGAGCCGCTCTGCACCATTATGCCCAAGGTAGTGCATTGCGCTCGAGAAGCCGTACCAGTGCTTCTCCTGATCAGCCGTGAGGTTCAGCTGAGTCTTGATCCGCTCGATATAGGAATCGCTGTTGGCGACGATCTGCTCGGCGGTCTGCTGCGGCGCGCCGGTCTGAGTGAGGACGGTGACATCCTTATTGTCCTTGCCCTGCGGTGCGTTCTTGGCCTCCTTGCTCGCCTTGGCGCCCTTGCCTGCCTTGGCGCCCTTTGCATCCTTGTCCTTTGCATCCTTGTCCTTGGCCGCGCCCTGTTGCTTGGCGTCCTTGCCTGCATCCTTGGCGGCCGGGGCCTGATTGCCATTGTTGTTGCCGACGCCGAGCACGCCGGTGAAAACGCCGACCACACCGCCGATTGCACCGCCGAGCACGCCACCGACGGGACCTGCCGCCTTGTTTCCGGCCGCCGCGCCGTCCTGAACGCCTTTGACCAAGCCTTGAGCTTGGGCCATTGCGGCCGCACCGAGCAGCAGCGTAAGCACGGCCCCCAGCGCAAGCCATCGCCGCATGTGAAGCCGCGCAGACGGCGCCGGGTTGATCATTCTCGTCTCCATCGTCGATCTGACTGGCCTGTTGGGGCGGAGTCACCCGCCAGCTGCAACTCTATCGTTTCCGCCGCTTCGCGGTCCAGACGCAGCCGAATGCTGTCCACGTCCGAAAAGTCTTTCGCGCGAAGCGGTTATGCAGGCTTATTCGAAACTGCGGCGTAATTGCGCACGGATCGTTCGGGGCCGGTTCACGCGAAGTGTGCGTCGCAAAACAAACGATCGCAGGACCGGCACAGCGATGCCGCGTTCGGGGACGCAACGTTAGTTCTAGGCGCGAGACGTTCGGCTTTCTCGACAGACGCGGTCAATCATGATCTGATCGCGCTACCAATTTGCTGCGGCCTGCGTGAATTGTTCACTCGGGCCGATGGCATCAATAAGAAAATCCAACAAGAGCTCGGAAAAGAAGTCTTAGAGGAAACTCCAACAACAAACACCCAGGCGAGGAAACGAGATGTCACGCAAGACACTGACGCGACGTCAATTTGTGGCTGCCACTGCAATGTCCTCCGCGGCGCTGATCACAGCGCCCTATGTCCGGGGCGCTTACGCCGCCGGCAAACTCTCGATCGGCTTCTGGGACCATTGGGTGCCGGGCGCCAACAAGGCCTCCACCGATCTCGTCAATGAATGGGCCGCGAAGGAGAAGGTCGAAGTCTCCATCGACTACATCACCAGCAACAACAAGAAGATCGAGCTGACCGCCGCGGCCGAAGCCCAGGCCAAGTCCGGTCACGACATCCTCCAGATGCCGAGCTGGTGGCCGCAGGCCTATTCGGAGAATCTCGAGCCGCTCAACGACGTCATGGAGCCGCTCCTCAAGCAGAACGGTGAGGTGAACGGCACCGTCAAATATCTCGGTCAGTCGGGCGGCAAATGGCTCGCAGTGCCCGCGACACCCGGCAGCCAGATCAAGGGTCCCTGCTCCCGCATCGACCTGATGAAGAAGCATGCCGGCATCGACGTGCAGGAGATGTACCCGGCCGGCGGCCCACCCAAGGTCGAGAACTGGACCATGGAGACCTTCCTGAAGGCAGCCGAGGCTTGCCACAAGGCCGGCGTTCCGTTCGGAATCGGTCTCGGCGAGACCACCGACAGCGTGGACACCGCCGGCGCGATCTTCCAGTCGTTCGGCGCCGAGCTCGTCAACGCCAAGGGCGACATCACGGTGAAGACCGATGCCGTTCGCCAGGCCATGGAGTTCTACAAGAAGCTGATCGCGTTCCTGCCGCCGGATGCGCCGTCCTGGGACGACGCGTCGAACAACAAATGGCTGATCTCCGGCCGCGGCGCGATGATCCTCAATCCGCCGAGCGCCTGGGCCGTCGCCAAGCGCGATGCGCCGCAGGTGGCCGAGCAGTGCTGGACGCACGGCTTCCCGTCCGGTCCGAAGGGCCGGTTTGCACCGTACCTGCCCTATTTCTGGGGTGTCTGGAGTTTTGGCAAGAACAAGGAGGCGGCCAAGAGCCTGCTCATTCACATGTCCTCGCCGTCGTCGATCGAGAAGTTCGTCGCGGTGAGCGGCGGCTACGACCTGCCGGCCTACGCCAATATGACCAAGCTCAAGACCTGGGCCGAGGAAGGACCGCCGCAGGGAACGCTGTTTCACTATCCCGACCCCTACAAGCATCAGACGCTGTCGATCGCGGCGTCCCCGGCACCGCCCAAGATCGCGCAGCAGATCTATTTCCAGGCGACGCTGACCAAGATGGCGCTGCGTTTTGCACGCGGCGAGACCATGGATCAGGCCCTCGCCTGGGCCGAGGGCGAGTGCGAAGGCTTCATGCGGAGCTAGCCGGGGTGTGCGGGCGGTTCACGCCATCTGCGTGAGCCGCCTGCATCCCGTCATCGGATTCGCATGGCCGGGAAGCCGACCCCAATGGCCGGCTTCGAGGTTGGACAAAGAAGTAGATAGAGCTGATTCAAGGAAGCTGAGATGGCCGATGTCGTCGTCGAGCAAGGTCGCGTCGCCCGTGCAAGGGGCGCGCGGAAGGGATCAAGCCTGCGCAACGCGCTCGGGCGAAAATCGACGGTGGCGTTCTTCCTGACGCTGCCGCTGATCCTTCTGATCGTCCTGCTCGTGCTCTATCCCGCCTTCTACTCGGTTTACCTCGCGACCCTGAACAAGGCGATGACGAAGTTCGTCGGCCTCAGCAACTTCACCTTCCTGTTCAAGCGCGAGACGTTCTGGATGGTGGTGCGGCAGTCCTGCATCTTCGCCATCACCGCGGTGGTCTTCAAGGCGCTGATCGGTTTCATCGTCGCGCATTTCGTCCACAACATTCCGGGCAAGAAGCAGCGCAAATGGCGCGGCATGCTGCTGGTGCCCTGGGTGATTCCGCCGGCGATGAGCACGCTGGCCTGGCTGTGGCTGTTCGACCCCTCCTACAGCGCCTTCAACTACACGCTGTCCTTCTTCGGCGTCGGTCCGATCCCCTGGCTCGGCGACACTTTCTGGGCGCGCTTCTCCGTCATCCTCGTCAACGTTTGGTACGGTGCGCCGTTCTTCCTGATCATGTATCTGGCCGCGCTGAAATCCGTGCCCGACCAGCTGTACGAGGCCGCGGAGATCGACGGCGCCAATTGGTGGCAGAAGATCTGGCACATCACTTTGCCGATGATGCGCAACATCATCGCCATCACTACCTTGTTCTCGCTGATCGTCACCTTCGCCAATTTCGACATCGTGCGCATCCTGACGTCGGGCGGCCCGCTGGATACGACGCATCTTTTCGCCACCTGGGCGTTCCAGGTCGGCATCCAGAGCAGCGACATTCCGCTCGGCGCCTGCGTCTCCCTGTTCATGGTGCCGATCCTGGCGGTCGCTGCGATCTTCATCCTGCGCGATGTCAACAAACGCGGAAACGAAGCCTGATGAGCACGCTCGCAATCGACAAGGCCGGACCGTCCCGCAAGGTCAAATACGGCAGCATGAGCCGCGACCGCATCTGGGCGCTTCGCTGGTCCTATTTCTTCCTGGTGCTGTTCGCCATCTTCTTCCTGACGCCGCCGGTCTACATGCTGATCACCTCACTCAAGAGCAGCGCGGAGATCTCGGCGGCAACCAACCCCTGGTGGGTGTTTCATCCGACGCTATCGAACTATGTCGAGCTGTTGAGCTCGAACCAATTTCTGCGCTTCTTCTGGAATTCGTCGATCATTTCGATCATCGTGGTGATCGTGACCATGATGATCAGCATCCCCGCGGCCTTCGCGCTGGCCCGGATGAAGTTCTGGGGCTCGGCGACGCTGGCCACCGGCGTCTTCCTCACCTATTTGATTCCGGACAGCCTTCTGTTCATCCCCCTGTTCAAGGTGCTCGGGATGGTCCAGGACCTGACCGGCATCACGCTGCTTAACCGATGGTACGTGCTGGTGTTCATCTATCCGACGCTGACAGTGCCATTCTGCACCTGGATCATGATCGGCTATTTCGCCTCGATCCCGAAGGAGCTGGATGAGGCGGCCCTCATTGATGGCGCCTCCTGGCTCCAGACGCTGACGCGGATCTTCATTCCCGTCGCGCTGCCCGGCCTGATCGCCGCCACCATCTTCGCCTTCACGGTGTCCTGGGCGCAGTTCCTCTATCCCCTGGTGTTCACGACATCGGTGGATCAGTTGGTGCTGCCGGTCGGCATCACCACCACGCTGATCAAGGGCGACGTCTTCAACTGGGGACAGATCATGACCGGCGCGCTGCTCGGCGCTGCGCCGCCGCTGGTCATCTACGCCTTCCTGATGGACTACTACATTGCCGGCCTGACCGCCGGCGCGACAAAGGGTTGATGTCTGATGGCTGACGTTGCATTGCGGAAGGTAGTTAAGCGTTACGACGACGTCGAAGCCGTGCGCGGCATCGATCTCGATATCGCCGACCATGAGTTCATCGTCCTGGTCGGCCCCTCTGGCTGCGGCAAGTCGACGACGCTGCGCATGATCGCGGGGCTCGAGGACATCAGCGACGGCGACATCATGATCGACGGCGACGTCGTCAACGACGTGCCGCCGAAAGACCGCGACATCGCGATGGTGTTCCAGAACTACGCGCTCTATCCGCACATGACGGTCGCCGAGAACATGTCGTTCGGGCTGCGCCTGAAGCACTATCCCAAGGCCGAGATCAAGGCGCGGGTGACGGAAGCCGCCCGCCTGCTCGACATCACCGACCTGATCGACCGCAAGCCGAAGCAGCTCTCCGGCGGCCAGCGCCAGCGCGTCGCGATGGGCCGGGCCATCGTGCGCAACCCGAAGGTCTTCCTGTTCGACGAGCCGCTGTCCAATCTCGACGCCAAGCTGCGCGTGCAGATGCGGATCGAGATCAAGAAGGTGCACCAGAAGGTCCGCACCACGACGGTCTACGTCACCCACGACCAGGTCGAGGCGATGACGCTGGCCGATCGCGTCGTGGTGATGAACAAGGGAAAGATCGAGCAGATCGGCACGCCCAACGAGCTCTACCACAAGCCCGCGACGCGCTTCGTCGCCGGCTTCATCGGCTCGCCCGCCATGAACTTCATCCCGTGCCGGCTCGAGGACGCCGGCGGCACGCTACAGATCCGGCTCACCGACCGCATCGCGTTCGCGCTGCCGCCGGCCCGCGCGGCGCGCTACAACGCGCTGCCGCGCACCGACAAGCTGCTGCTCGGCCTGCGGCCCGAGCATCTCACTGAGTCGCATGCGCATCTGGGGCCGGGCGTCGAGAGCTTCGACACCGTGCTCGACGTCACCGAGCCGATGGGAATGGAGACCCTGGTCTATTTCGGGCTCGATGGCACGCCGATCTGCGGCCGCGTCGATCCCAACGCCGGCGCCAAGGACGGGGCACCCATGCGTTTGGCGATGGACCTCAATAACATGCACCTGCTAAACGAGGCGACCGGCGTCGTGTTGTGACGCCGGTCCAAGAAACTCGCGCAGGCAGGGGACGATGGCGACCAACAAGAAGAAGATTTTCATTACACAAACTTTGTCGCAAGGGGCACGCGCCCTCCTCACCCAGCGGGACGATATCGAGCTCGTCGAGTTTGCGAACCTAATCTCGGCAAAGGACTTCGAGGCCTTGCTGAAGAGCCATGCGCCGGTCCATGGCGTGGCGCTCGGCGCCACCGCCTTCGGCGAGACCGAGCTCGAGGCGTCCAAGGACATGAAGGTCGTGACCCGCATCGGCGTCGGCTACGACGCCGTCGACGTGCCCGCCCTCTCCCGCCGCAAGGTGCCGCTGATGGTCGCGGGCAGCGCCAACTCGCCCTCGGTCGCCGAGCAGGCGCTGTTCATGATGCTGACGCTGGCCAAGCGCGCGAACGAGTTGCACGCCTGCGTCAAGGACGGCAAATGGGCCGACCGGCTCGGCATGCTGCCATTCGATCTCTACGGCAAGACCGTGCTGATCATCGGCTTCGGCCGCATCGGCAGCCGTACCGCCAAGCGGTGCCTGGCGATGGAAATGACCGTGCAGGTCTACGATCCCTACAAGCCAGCCGCCGAGATCAAGGCTGCCGGCTGCGAGCCTGTCGCCGACCTCGACGCCGCGCTGCCTCACGCCGATTTCGTCACCATCCACTGCCCGAAGACGCCGGAAACGGTCGGCCTGTTCGATGCGGCGCGGATCCGCCGGATGAAGCCGAAATCCTATCTCATCAACACCGCGCGCGGCGGCATCGTGAAGGAAGCCGCGCTGTACGACGCCCTGGTCTCCGGCAAGCTCGCCGGCGCCGGCATCGACGTGTTCGAGGTGGAGCCGCCGCCGGTCAGCAACGCGCTGTTCGCGCTGCCCAACGTCATCATCGCCCCGCACGTCGCCGGCGTCACGGTGGAGGCGGTGAGCCGGATGAGCGAGCAGACCGCGCGCAATATCCTGAGCGTGCTGGACGGCGATCCCATCAGGCAGAACATCATCAATCAGGACGTGCTGGGCTGAACAAGCCGAAGGCGGGCGGATTAATCTACCCGCCTTCGGAAGGCCAGAATGCGTCCCATTTTGGTGCAGATCGAGCCCCAACTCAGCCTTAATCAAACGCGCCTAATGTTCCCGGCCGCGGCGGCAGTGGGACAGACCAGCCAGCCGCGTCGAGCTGGAGGATGGACCCTTGTCAGAGATCGACCCGACCGACCACGCGCTGGCGACCATCGCCAGCATCCTGGAGCACCCCGAGCCCGTCCTCGTCGTCCGCCACACCGAGACCGAAATCGTGGTCGCCGGCGAGCGTGAGCATCTGGCTTCCGACGAGCAGGCAGTCATCGACGAACAGCCGGCTCTCGACGAGCATCCGGTCGTCGAGGAACAGCCGCTGGTGCCGGAGCACACCGATGCCGACGGCTACAGCAAGGTCGGGCCCGGGCCCATGGTGGCGATCCGCCTGAAATGGACGGTCCATCGCGGCGATGACGGCCAGTATTACGTCCACGAGACCATCGGCGAACAGTCCACGCCCGTGGTCAGCGGCCCCATGACCAGCGAGGCCGCGGTACATTTCGTCGACGTCCAGCAGGACGAGGCGAACAGGCGCTTCGAGCAGCTGCGCAGCGAGATCGCCGGCCGCAGCTCGCTCGCCGATTACGAGCGCAAGGGCGAAGCCTAGCGCTCCGGCCGGAGGTCTCGGTACACCTTTCCCGAACGGAGAGGTGTACGCCGAGCCTCGGCAACTACTTCCTTCCCAGATAATCCTTCTTCACGAGCTCGACGCCTGCGTGCCGCAGCAGGTCGTAGGCCGTCGTGACGTGAAAGAAGAACTGCGGGACACTGAACGTCAGCAGCAGCGCGCGCCCGGTGAAGGGCAGCTCGGTCCCGTTCTTCAGCCTGAAGAAGACATTCCGTTCCGCCGCCGCATCGATCTCCGCGCGCGGCAGGCTTTCGATGAACTCGATCGAGGTTGCGATCCGCGCCTGAAGCCCGGCCATGTCGTGCTCCAGCGCCGGCAGCGCCACCGGCTCGAGCTCCGCCAGCAAGGCCGGGGCGACCACCGCATGCCGGCAGGCCTCGCCGACCTGCTGCGCCAGATCGTACATGTTCGGGGCCAGCCGCATACCGAGCAGAACGGCCGGATTGAACTTGCGGGTCTCCGCATACGCCACACCCTTGTCGAGCAGCCCCGACAGGTTGCGCAAATGCGGGACGAAGAGGCCGACAGAGGCCTCGTACATCGAGATCGTCACGTCCAGATTCCCTTCAATTCCATCTCGCCAGCGACCGGCATCTGGTCTAAATCCACCCCTCAAGGGCGGCACAATGACAGCTCGCGCAGGGGTGGAAAAGAGATGATCGTTCGGATGGCTGTTCGAATCGTGGTGGCTGCGGCCGTGGCGTTGCTGGCAAACCTTTCGGCTCACGCGCAGCAGGCGCCCTCGCGCCTCGACGAGATCGTCAAGCGCGGCACCTTGCGCGTCGGCATGACCGGCGACTACAAGCCTTTCACCTATCTGGACAAGGCGACGCAGCAGTTCAGCGGCTTCGATGTCGACATGGCGGAGTCACTGGGCAAGGCGCTCGGGGTCAAGGTCGAGTTCGTGCCGACGGCCTGGCCGAAGCTGATGAAGGATTTCGAGGCCGACCAGTTCGACGTCGCCATGGGCGGCGTCTCGGTCACGTTCGACCGTCAGAAAAAGGGATTCTTCTCGACGCCGATCATGCGCGAGGGCAAGACGCCGATCACGCGCTGCGCCGACGTCGGCAAGTACCAGACGCTTCCTGATATCGACAAGAAGGGCACCCGCGTAATCGTCAATCCCGGCGGCACCAACGAGCGCTTTGCGCGTGCCAACATCAAGGACGCCGAGATCAGCGTTTTCTCCGACAATACCGTGATCTTCGACGAGATCGCCAAGGGCAACGCCGATCTGATGATGACGGACGCCTCCGAGACGCGCTACCAGCAGAAGCAGAACGCCGGCGTGCTCTGCGCGGTGCATCCCGAAAAGCCGTTCGACTTCTCCGAGAAGGCCTATTGGCTCCAGCGCGACATGGCGTTGAAGGCCTTCGTCGACCAATGGCTGCACATTTCCATGGAAGACGGCAGCTACAGGAAAATCTACGCCGCCTGGTTCGATTAGAGCGTTTTCGGACGAAGTGGGTACCGGTTCGCGCAACGAGAGCCCCGTCCCGATTGCGTCGGAACTGAATGGGCTCCAGCCGCGTCCTCCTGTCGCTTGCCCCCGCCAAACTTTGGACCGGCTGTTGGCCTATTGAACCCGGAACCGCAGGACGACGACTCATACCGTGACAGTGATCTAGATCACTTTTTACGATCGAGCCGGCGCGTAAGCGTCGGTGCGGGGACCACCTTTTCAGGAGATGGAAATGAGGAAGCTGTTGGCCACGGCCGCATTCCTTTTGGCGAGCACCGCTGCGCAGGCGCAGTACACCTTCGAATATGGCGGGCGCACCATCCGCATCGACCCGGACCGCGGCACCGTGCAGATTCCGGGCGTGT
>NZ_LBJU01000078.1:0-31304 GCF_028128835.1 Bradyrhizobium sp. CCBAU 65884
CAGCAGTGCCCATATTGCCGAAAGGAAATCCTTGAAAAATGGCGCCGAAAACACAATCTGCCAAAGTAGTGCTAGTGCGCGACCTGCCGGTAGATCGCCGGCAGCGCCGCGGGTAGCCGCTTGATGTTGCCGACGATGGCATAGCCGCCGCGCCCGAACAGGGTCGGGAAATAGGATTGCGCGGTTGCGTCCACCGTGACGCCGAAGGCGGCGATGCCGAGCCGGCGCGCCTCCTGCACCGACTTGCGGGTGTCTTCGAGCGCGAAGCGGCCCTCGTAATGGTCGACGTCGTTCGGCTTGCCGTCGGTGAGGACGAGCAGCAGCTTCTTGCGCTGCGGCTGGCGGGCGAGCTCGGCCGCGGCGTGGCGCACCGCCGCGCCGATCCGCGTGTAATAGCCGGGCTTCAGCGCGCCGATGCGGCGCTCGACCGTCCCGCTCATCGGCTCGCCGAAGGCCTTGACCGTCTCGAGCCGCACCCAGGACCGCCGGCGCGAGGTGAAAGTGAGGATGCTGTGGTGATCGCCGCAGGCCGAAATCCCGTGGGCGAGCGCCAGCAGCGCCTCCTTCTCGACGTCGAGCACGCGATAGCCGTCGACCCAGGCATCCGTGGACAGCGAGACGTCGACGAGCAGCGTGACGGCGAGATCGTGACCTTGCGGGCGCATCGCGACGTGGATGCGATCAAGACCGCTGCCGCCGCTGCCGGCGCGGAGGTCGCACCGCGCACGTACCAGCGCGTCGAGATCGAGGTCGTGTCCGTCGGCCTGAGCGCGCATCAATTCATGGCGCGGCCGCAACACCTCGAAGCGGCGGCGCACCTGGCGGATGTGCCGGCGCATGGCGTCGTCAGGCGTCCAGCTCTCACCGTGCTCGGAGGCCGGACCTGCCAGCACGCGGCAATGATCGGGCAGATAGGAGCCGCTGCGGTAATCCCATTCGGGATAGGTAAGGTCCGCATTCAGCCGCGACGCATCGAGGGCTTCCGGCGGCAGGTCGAGGTCGAATCTGAACCGGCTCGCCGGCTTGCCGGTGCGGCGGCTGAGCGTGATCTCCTCGAGATCGTCGGCCGCCTTCTGCGCATCCTCGTCCTCGCTGTCGTCGGCCGGACGGTCGACATTGACCATCTCGGCCATCGCGAGGATCTTCTCGAAGCGGTTGAGCACGAAAGGATCGCGGCGGTTGGCATTGTCCTCGCGCTCGCGGACGGCAAAGCGCTTGCGATTGTCCTGGGCCTCGGGCTCGGCGCCCGGCGCGCACTCGTCCTCGCCGGCATGTGCGGGCGAGAGCTCGCGCGTCCAGCAATCCCCCCAGAGCGGGCACGGCAGGATCGAATGATAGCCCGGCGGCGCCTTGTCCGGCAGCGGGCCCGTCCCCATCATCGCCGGCCACAGTCTGCCCGCAGGGGCCTTTCCGGCGCCGAGCAAGGCCAAGACGATCTGCTCGACCTCCTGCTCGATGCGTGGCAAGGGGCGACGAGGCCGGGCCTCGGCGGTTGCCGCGGCGAGCTGAGCGTAATCGGCGACAAGCCCGGGGAATTGCGTGAGCACCCAGACCGCCGTCTCACTTGCCCGGCGCAACACCAGAAGATCCCGCCGCAGCGGATCGGCTTCCGTGATCGTCTCGATCGGCGCGGCTGCGAACCATGCCGCAAGCCAGCGATAGAGCGCCGCGTTCAACGCGCGGTCGGGAAAGATCGAGATTCGATCGGGCAGGAAAATGGTCGCGGCATCGCGACCCGGCTGCTCGAGGCGCTCGTCTCCGAGGCCGATGCGCTGCCGCCAGCCGAGACGGTGCCCCGATTTTCGCGCGCCCGCGCTTGCGATCTGAACCCCGGTCTCGCCGCCGAGCGCGCGGAACATCACCGCGAGCCGGCCTCTCACCTCGGTCAGTGCAACGACGTGATCATCGTGAACCGGATAGCTCGCGGTGCCGCCGACCATCCTGTGCCAGGCGCGGCCGACCGTCTCCTCCAGTTCGAGGAAGTCGAGCATGGGCGCGGCCTCACCCGATGACGGCGCGTGCGACGTCCAGCAGGGCAGCCTTCACGTCGGAATCGTCGGTCAGCGGTTCGATCATGCCGGCCAGCACGGCATCGGCAATCGGCGTGCCCGCGGCAATCAGGGTCGCGCAATAGACCACGAGCCGGGTCGAGACACCCTCTTCCAGATCGTGGCCCTTGAGCGCGCGCAGCCGGCCAGCCAGCCCCACCAGCGGCCGCACGCGCTCCGGCGACAGTCCGCTTTCGGCGGACACGACGGCGATCTCCTGCTCAGGCGGCAGGAAGCCGAATTCGATGGCGATGAAGCGCTGCCGCGTCGATGGCTTCAGCGCCTTCAGCAGCGTCTGGTAGCCGGGGTTGTAAGAGACCACGAGCATGAAGCTGTTCGGCGCCACCAGCTCCTCGCCGGTCCGCTCCAGCGGCAGGATGCGGCGGTCGTCGGTCAGGGGATGCAGCACTACTGTGACGTCCTTGCGGGCTTCCACGACCTCGTCGAGATAGCAGATGCCGCCCTCGCGCACGGCGCGCGTCAGCGGACCATCGGTCCACACGGTGTCCCCGCCCCTGAGCAAATAGCGGCCGGTGAGATCGGCGGCGGTGAGATCGTCGTGACAGGCAACCGTGTGAAGCGGCAGGCCCAGCCGCGCCGCCATATGCGCGACGAAGCGGGTCTTGCCGCAGCCGGTCGGCCCCTTGAGCAGAACCGGCAGACGACGCCGCCAGGCATGCTCGAAAAGCTCGCATTCGTTTCCGGATGGAACATAGGCCGGCAGCTCGGGCGCCGAGGTTACCGTGTGAAGGGCAGCTTTCATGATGTCTCTCCGGATTTTCCAGGAAGCAGGCGGCCGCGGCGAACCGCGGCCGCCTTTTCTCGTTTACTCGGCCGGCTGCAGCGCGGCGGGAATGATCGCCTGCTTCTCGCGGCCCGGCACCAGCACGGCCCACACGAACATCAGCGCGGAGATCGCGACGAACACGCCGGAGCCGAGCCGGACCCAGTAGAACATCGCGAGCTGGTCCTGCACGTCCATGTAGCCCTGGCCGAGCACGCGCTGGAGATGGACCTGGACCACGCCGGCAAAGGTCAGCGCGAAGGTCATGGTCATCATGGCCGTGCACATGATCCAGAAGCTCGTCATGGAGAGCCACTGATTGTAGGGCGCACGTCCCTTGATCTGCGGGATCGCATAGGCCATCACCGACAGGTTCAGCATCACATAGGCGCCGAAGAAGGCGAGATGGCCGTGCGCGGCGGTGACCTGGGTGCCGTGGGTGTAGTAGTTCACCGAGGACAGCGTGTGCAGGAAGCCCCAGACGCCGGCCCCTAGGAACGCCATCACCGAGCAGCCGACCGACCACAACAGCGCAGCGCGGTTCGGATGCTTGCGGCCCGCCTTCCAGGTCATCTGCACGGTGAAGATCACCATGGTGAAGAACGGCGCGACTTCGAGCGTGGAGAACAGCGAGCCGATCCACTGCCAGTAACCGGGCGCGCCGATCCAGTAGAAGTGATGGCCGGTGCCGAGAATGCCGGAGAACAGGGCAAGGCCGATGATGACGTAGAGCCACTTCTCGACGACCTCACGATCGATGCCGTTGAGCTTGATCATGAGATAGGCGAGCACGGAGGCCATGATCAGCTCCCAGACGCCCTCGACCCAGAGATGGACGACGTACCACCAGTACATCTTGTCGACGGCAAGGTTCGCCGGGTTGTAGAAGGCGAACAGGAAGAAGATCGCAACGCCCCACAAGCCGAACAACAGGATGTTGGTGACCGTGGTCTTGCGGCCCTTCAGCGCCGTCATCGTGACGTTGAACAGGAACATCAGGCAGACGACGACGATGCCGACCTTGATGATGAAGGGCTGTTCGAGGAACTCTCGGCCCTCGTGGTAGTGGAAGAGATAGCCGATCACGGCGACGCCGGCTGCGCCGAAGAACATCCAGAACTGGATCTTCGCCAGCAGCGGGCTATAGAGCTCATTCTCGGTCTCTTCCGGGAGCAGATAGTAGGTCGCGCCCATGAAGCCGATCAGCGACCACACGATCAGCGCGTTGGTGTGGATCATCCTGACGATGTTGAATGGCAGCAGCGTCGACAGCGTATTGGGTAGGACGTAGATGGTCCCGGCGAGCAGGCCGAACACGACCTGGGCCAGGAACAGGGTCAGCGCGCCGTAGAAATACAGCATCGCGACTTTCTGGGTTTGGTACTTCATCTCGGGTTCTCTCTGTCTTGAAAGAGGAAAGCTGTGCGCCTTGCATGTCGTTTGAGCATGATCTCTTCGGAAAACCGCTTCACACTTTTCCGGATCATGCTCAGCCCGCCTTGTTCGGCGGCCAGCTCTGACGCTTGATCGTGCTGGTCCATTGCAGGAAGTCAGCGAGATCGTTGAGTTCCTGGTCGGTCAGGTTGAACTGCGGCATCTGCCGCCGGCCCTCCGCGCCCGAGGGCTGCGATTGCATCCAGGCCTTCAGCGTCTCGCGCGCGGCGGCCGGATCCTCGTTGCCGCCCCAGCGATCCCAGACGTTGCCGACCTCTGGGGCGAAATAGGCGCCCTCGCCCAGCAGCGTGTGGCAGTTGATGCAGGAGTTCTTCTCCCACACATGCTTGCCGCGGGCGACCGACGACGTCAGCGTCTTCGCGTCGGTCGAGGTCGTGGCCATGTAGTAATGGCTGTGCGCCGTCAGCCCTATGAAAATGGCGAAGAAGAAGGCCGAACCGCCGTAGAAGACATTTCGAGCGGCCGACTTGGTCAGGCGTTCAGCCATTACCAATCCTTTCCGTTTGATTCCTGAGGAAGATGCGATCCTGCGCTTTATTGCCGATTGCCAGGGGGCACTCTTTGACGAAGCGCAAGCAGCGCGACGATGCGCAACCGCCAGTCAGATCAAGGCAACGACGGCCGATGCGAGCCAGGCAAACAGCACCACGATGAAGACCCAGGCGCTGACGATGCCGCGCCAAAGCGCCGGCGCTGAGCGAAGATCGAGGAAATCGAGCACGATACGGCGGCCCTTGAGAGCGGCGAACGTCAGCAGCAGGGCATTGGCGAACAAGGCACGCGACACCAGCGGCGGGACCAGAATGGTCGCGAGCGCAAGGCCGATCAACGTGATCCATGTGATGTCGAGACGATCCGGAATCACGGGTGCACCAGATAGATGATGGGAAACATGACGATCCAGAGCAGGTCGACCATGTGCCAGAAAGCCGTTCCGGTCTCGACGCCCGCCGCTCGGGCACCCCGGGACACTACGGCCAGAATCACGATGCCGAGGCCGACATGCAGGAGATGGAAGCCGGTGAGGAGGAAGTACAGCGTGAAGAACGGGCTGGTCTCCAAGCCGTTTCCTAACGCGATCTCGCCGGCATATTCGAACAGCTTGACCGCGATGAAGACGACGCCAAGCGCCATGGCGCCGAACAGCCAGCCGCGCGCACGCCGGCTTTCGCCCGCCCGTGCAGCAGCCGCCCCGCGCGCGGCAGCCCAGCCGCTGGTCACGAGCACGATGGTGTTGATTCCGGCCAGCTGCGCATCGAGACTGGCCTGACCGGCCGCGAAGACCGCCGGGTGAAGCGCGCGCGCGATGACGAAAGCGCCAAGGAACAGGCCGAAGGCGGCGAGCTCGCTGAAGATCAGCACCCAGATCATGGGATCACCGGGAAGATCTTCCAGGATTCCCCAACCGGTTCCCTGTTGTTCGCAATCCGTTGCCGACATCTGACTTCCGCATCAAGACGCCGAACAGATATCCCACCGGCGCGATTCCAACTTTGTCGCCGGACAAATAGTGCAACTGGCCAGAGGCGGGTTTGCGCTATCGCAACGTCCCGCCCGCCTCACCGTCATAGGGTGGATGCATCCGGCGGTTCCGCAAAATGGCGAGCGATGCAATGAGCGATGCACAAATCGGGCTGATAACCGCGACCCCCATCATCATCGTGTTCGCCATCGCGCTGCGGCGAATGGGGGTGCTGTCGACCGTGGCGACCGTATCGGCCGTGACCCTTTCCGTCGCGATCGCGACGGTGCTGTTCACGACGCAATCACCGCTGCCGTAGGGCGGGCAAAGCGAAGCGTGCCCACCATAGTGCCACGAGAGAAGATGGTGGGCACGGCGCTTACGCGCCTTTGCCCACCCTACCAGACCGTCAATGCGGCTACCGCCGCTGGTTATACACGTCGATACACACCGCCCCCAGCAGCACCAGGCCCTTGATCACCTGCTGGTAGTCGATGCCGATGCCGAGGATGGACATGCCGTTGTTCATCACGCCCATGATCATGGCGCCGACCACGGCGCCGCCGACGCGCCCGACCCCGCCATAGGCCGAGGCGCCGCCGATGAAGCAGGCGGCGATGACGTCGAGCTCGAAACCCAATCCCGCCTTCGGCGTCGCGGTGTTGAGGCGCGCGGCGAAGACGAGGCCGGCGAGCGCGGCCAGCACGCCCATGTTGACGAAGGTGAGGAAGGTCAGCCGTTCGGTCTTGATGCCCGACAGTTTTGCCGCCTTCGCATTGCCGCCGACCGCGTAGACTTGCCGGCCGATCACGGTGCGCCGGGTGACGAAGCCATAGAGCGCGATCAACGCGGTCATGATGACCAGCACGTTCGGCAGGCCGCGATGCGAGGCGATCAGATAGGTGAAATAGAGCACGGCGCAGGCGAGCAGAACGCTCTTCCCCAGGAAGAACGCGTAGGGCTCGACCTCGATGCCATGCGATTGCTCGCGCGAACGGCCCTTGGCACTGGCATAGACGAGCCCGAGCGCGAGCACGGCACCGATCAGCATGGAGGTCGGATGCAGCGTGCCGGCTTCGGGCAGCAGTTCCGGAATGAAGCCCGACGACAGCTTCTGGAAGGTCGCCGGGAACGGGCCGAGCGACTGCCCCTGCAGCACCGCGAGCGCGAGGCCCTTGAACACCAGCATGCCCGCCAGGGTCACGATGAAGGATGGAATGCCGAAGAAGGCCACCCAATAGCCCTGCGCCGCGCCGATCGCCGCCCCCAGCAACAGGCAGGCGATGAAGGCGAGCGTGTAGTCGATCTTGTAGGTCACCATCAGCACGGCGGCCACCGCGCCGACGAAGCCGGCGACCGAGCCGACCGACAGGTCGATATGGCCGGTGACGATCACCAGCAGCATGCCGAGCGCCATGATGACGATGTAGCTATTCTGCAGCACCAGGTTGGTCAGGTTGAGCGGCTGCAACAGCGTGCCGCCGGTCATGACCTGGAAGAACAGCATGATCGCGATCAACGACATCAGCATGCCGTAGTTGCGCAAATTGTTCTTGATGAAGCTGCCGTGCCGGCGCTCCTCGGGCAGCGATACCGTCTTGTCGGTCATGGCTGCATTCCTCCCATTTCCGCGGCCGGGGGCGCGGCGTTCCCAATGTTTCGTTCGTTGCGCATGATGGCGCGCATGATCTTTTCCTGCGTCGCGTCCGCACCCTTGAACTCGCCGACGAAGGCGCCGTCGTTCATGACGCAAATCCGGTCGCAGATGCCGAGCAGCTCGGGCATCTCCGAGGAGATCACCACGACGCCGCGGCCGGCTTCCGCCAGCTCGTTGATGATACAGTAAATCTCGTATTTGGCACCGACGTCGATGCCCCTTGTCGGCTCGTCCAGGATCAGCACCTTTGGGTCGGTCATCAGCCATTTCGACAGCACAACCTTCTGCTGGTTGCCGCCGGAGAGCTGGCCGGTCTCCTGGTAGACGTCGGAGCAGCGGATGCGCATGCGGGTGCGATAGTCGCTGGCGATCTTCAGCTCGGCGATGTCGTCGATCACACGTTTAGGTGCAACCTGATCGAGGCTGGCGAGCGTGATGTTCTTGCGGACGTCGTCGGCCAGGATCAGGCCGAGCTGCTTGCGGTCCTCGGTGACGTAGGCAAGGCCGGCGTCGATCGCCGCCGCGACGCTCGGCAGCACCATGTCTCTGCCTTCGAGCCGGATGCTGCCACTGATATTGCTGCCCCAGGAACGGCCGAACAGGCTCATGGCGAATTCAGTGCGGCCGGCGCCCATCAGGCCAGCAATGCCGACGACCTCGCCGCGCCTAACGCCGAAACTGACGTTCTTGATCACCTGCCGCTCGGGATGGATGGGGTGATAGACCGACCAGTTCGCGACGTCGAGCACAGGCTCGCCGATCTTCACGCTACGCTCCGGGAAACGGTGAGCCATGTCGCGATTGACCATGCTGCGGATGATGCGGTCTTCCTGGATCGGCTCGGCGCGACAATCGATGCTGTCGACGGTGCGGCCGTCGCGGAGCACGGTGATGTGGTCGGCGACCTTGGCGACCTCGTTGAGCTTGTGCGAGATCAGGATCGAGCCGATGCCCTGCTCGCGGAACGCCATCAGGCGTTCGAGCAGCGCGGCGCTGTCGGCCTCGTTGAGGCTCGCGGTCGGCTCGTCCAGGATCAGCATCCGCACCCGCTTGGACAGCGCCTTCGCGATCTCGACAAGCTGCTGCTTGCCGACGCCGAGATCAGTGATCAGGGTGTCGGGGGATTCCTTCAGGCCGACCTGTGCCAGCAGCTCACGTGTACGACGGTAGACCTCGTCGCGGTCGATGACGCCGAGCTTCGACGGCGGATGCGACAGGAAGATGTTCTCGGCGATCGACATCAGCGGGATCAGCGCCAGCTCCTGGTGGATGATGATGATGCCGAGCGCCTCGGAATCGTTGATGTCGCGGAAGCGCCGCTCCTCACCGTCGAAGACGATGGTGCCCTCGTAGCTGCCATGCGGGTAGACCCCGCTGAGCACCTTCATCAGCGTCGACTTTCCGGCGCCGTTCTCGCCGACGAGCGCGTGGATTTGTCCGGCGTGAACCGAGAAGTTGACGTCGCGCAGCGCCTGCACGCCGGCAAAGCTCTTGCTGACGTTGCGCATCTCCAGCATGGCGGTCATGGCGTCGTGCCCTTGGAAACTTTCGTGAATCCCTCCGCCGTCATTCCGGGGCGATGCGAAGCATCGAACCCGGAATCTCGAGGTTCCGGGGTCGCCCTTCGGGCGCCCCGGAACGACGGCACGAGAACTCTACTGGAACTGCGACTTCTTGTAGTAGCCGCTCTCAACCAGCACCTTCTCCCAATTGTCCTTGTAGACCACGACCGGCTTGAGCAGGTAGGACGGCACGGTCTTGACACCGTTCTCGTAGGTCTTGGTGTCGTTGACCGCGACCTGCTTGCCGGCCAGCGCGGCGTCGACCATGTCGGCGGTCACCTTGGCGAGGTCGCGGGTGTCCTTGAAGATGGTCGAGTACTGATCGCCGCGCAGCATCGCCTTGATCGAGGGCACCTCGGCGTCCTGCCCCGAAATGATCGGCATCGGCTGATCGGCGCTGCCGTAGCCGACGCCCTTCAGCGAGGAGATGATGCCGATCGAGATGCCGTCATAGGGCGAGAGCACGGCGTTGATCTTCTTGTTGCCGTAGTAGGCGCTGAGCAGATTGTCCATGCGGGCCTGGGCAGTGGCGCCGTCCCAGCGGAGCGTCGCGACCTTGTCCATGCCCATCTGGCCCGAGGCGACGACGAGCTTGCCGCTGTCGATATAGGGCTTCAGCACGCTCATCGCGCCGTTGTAGAAGAAGTAGGCGTTGTTGTCGTCGGGCGAGCCGCCGAACAGCTCGATGTTGAACGGGCCCTTGCCGTCCTTCAGCCCGAGCCCCTGCTCGATCGACTGCGCCTGGAGCACGCCGACCTGGAAATTGTCGAAGGTCGCGTAATAGTCGACGTTCGGCGTGCCGCGGATCAGGCGGTCATAGGCGATCACGGTGATGCCTTTGGCCTTGGCCTGCTTGAGCACGTCGGACAGCGTGGTGCCGTCGATCGCGGCGATCACCAGGGCTTTCGCGCCCTTGGTCACCATGTTCTCGACCTGCGAGAGCTGGTTCGGGATATCGTCCTCGGCATATTGCAAGTCGGTGTTGTAGCCGCGCTCCTTCAGCACCTTGACCATGTTGTTGCCGTCGTCGATCCAGCGCGCCGACGATTTGGTAGGCATCGCGATGCCGACGGTCGCCTTGTCCTGGGCGGAGGCGGTGAGGCCTGTGGCCATCGTCGCAGCGCCGGCCAGCGCCAGTGCGAGGAATGTCGTCTTCAGTTTCAGCATGTTTTACTCCCTTGGGTGTCAGACTGTTTCTTTATTTCGTCGAGAACGTCGTCGTGGGCTGCCTCCGGTCTCCTATGCGAGCTTGACGTCGGGCTCCGCGCGACCGCGCGCGGACGCCTCCAATAGAAACGTGCAACCGGCTTGCGGATCGGCGGCGCGCCCTGCCGCGTCCATATCCTGCCACGCTGACGTGACAAGGAGGCGCGACAGATCGGAACCGACGAAGGCGGGACAGCTCGCCTGCTTCGCCGGCACGCTCAGTGAGTGCAGACGCTCGCCTTGCGGGGAATAGACATCGATACGGCTCGCGCCCCAGCAGGCATTCCAGATGTTTCCGTCGGCATCGCACACCGAGCCATCGAGGCCGCCGATGCCGGTGTGGCGCAGCAGCACCTCCGGCTCGCCGCGCGGCAGGCCGGTCGCGGGATTGAGCGGGACTGCGTAGAGCACGGCACGCGCAGTGTCGGTGAAATAGCCAATGGCGCCATCCGGCGAGAAGCAAATCGAATTGGGAATGCTGATGCCGGGAAACAGCGTCGAGATCTTGCCGCGATGGAGCGCGTAGATCGCCCCCGCCTTCGGCTCGGCCTTCTTGCCCATGGTGCCGATCCAGAACGTGCCGGACTGGTGCACACGGCAATCATTGGAGCGCGTGGCAGGATTGTCCGCCTCGAGCGGACAGAACAGCGTCATGGCGCCGTCGGCAAGCTTGCGGATATACAGACCGTCCTCGGCGACGATCAACTGGCGCTCGGCATCGATGCGCCCGAGCGCGCTGGCCATCCGGCCGAGCGCATGGACGCGGATGCTGCCGCTGCCGAGTTGCGCCTCGAACAGCCGTCCTTCGCGGATGTCGAACCACCACGCCGTATCGGTGGTCACGTCATAGGTCGGGCCCTCGCCGAGATGGCAGGGATCGTCCGAGAGAACTGATGTCGGCACCTGTTCCATCATGACGTCCTCACACCGAAGCGATAGACCGTGTGGTGCCGATAGGCTCCGCCGGGATCGAGGCGCGGGCTCGGGAAATCCGGCCGGTTCGGCGCGTCAGGCCAGATGTGCGGCTCCAGGCACATGGCATCCGATTGCCGGATCAGCTTGCCGCCCTTCCCCGAAATCGTGCCATCGAGATAGTTGCCGGAATAAACCTGAACGCCGGGCTGATCGGTGAACAGCTCCATGACGCGCCCCGAGCGCGGTGCCTCCAGCCGGGCAGCAAGTGCGAGCTTGCCGTCGCGCGCGAGGCAGTAGGTGTGGTCGTAACCCCTGCCGTTGCGCAATTGCTCATCGCTCTGCCGGATGCGCTCGCCAACCTGCCGAGGCTCCCGGAAGTCGAACGGCGTGCCGGCCACCGCGCGCGGCGGTCCGGGCAGCGGAATGGCGGTGGGATCGATGGCGACGAAATGTTCGGCGGCAACCGTCAGCCTGTGATCGAGAATGGGCGTGCCTGACGTTGCGCCTTCCAGATTGAAGAAGCTGTGGTTGGTCAGGTTGACGATGGTGGGACGATCGGTCCGCGCCTCCATGCTCAACGACAATTCGGTCGGGCCGGTGACGCGATAGGTCAGGCGGACATCGAGCTGGCCGGGATAATTCTCCTCGCCATGCGGACTGACATAGGTCAGCGTCACCGCGGGCTCGGCGCCGTCGTCGATCTCCGCAATCTGCCAGAGCTTGCGGTCGAATCCATCGAGGCCGCCGTGCAGCGCGTTCGGCCCGTTGTTGACGGGAAGTTGCACCGTCTCGCCGTCGAGCGAGAACTGCCCCTTGGCAATGCGGTTGGCATAGCGGCCGACGGTGGCCCCAAGGAACTTTCGCTCCGCGAGATAGCCGGCGAACGCGTCATGGCCGAGCACGACGTCGTCATGACCGCCCTTCACATCCGGCGCAATCAGCGCCTGGATCACCGCGCCGTGGGTGATGATGCGCGCCTCGAAGTCGCCCTCGCCGCGCAGCACGATGCGCTCGACCTTGCGACCGTCAGGCAGTGTGCCGAAGATGTCTTTTGTGATTTTTGATGCGGCCATGTCTAATCCACAAACGGTTCGACGACGGTGCGCCTGCCGAGCAGGAAGGCGTCGGCAACGAGGCGAAGCGGCGTCAGATCGACGTCGCTTGCGCCGGTCGCCGCGAGCTCGACGAAGCGCCGGTAGAGCCCGCGATATTCCTCATCGGGCGCCTCGGCAAGCACCTTGCCGTCGACCTCCAACCGCGCGCCACCGCTGGACAAAGTCATCCGGCCCTGGTCGGTATCGACGAGGATATCCCAGCTCTGCGGTCCGGTCTGGCGGAAATCGAACTCGGCGATCACAGCAAGGCCGTCGATGTCCGTCAGCGTCAGGTTAGCCGCAATCGGTGCCTGGCAATTGGCGGGAAACGCCAACTCGGCCGCGGTGACGAACACGGGCTTCGGCAGGATTTTGGTCAGGATCGACAGCGCGTTGATGCCGGGATCGAACACGCCGAGGCCGCCTGGTTCCCAGATCCAGCCCTGACCGGGATGCCAGACGCGAACATCCTCCTTCCAGCTGACGTGCACCGACTTGATGCGTCGCTCAGCGAGCCATTGCCGCGCGGGCTCGACCGCCGGCGCATGGCGCGAATGCCAGGTCGCAAACAGCGTGCGCTTTGCCTCCGCCGCCATCGCTACAAGCGGATCGAGCTCGGCTACACCGATGCCCGGCGGCTTCTCCAGCATGACATGCTTGCCGGCGGCGAGCGCCGCGGCAGCCTGCGCGCGACGCACCTGCGGCGGTGTGCAGAGCGAGACCGCATCGATCGGCGGTCCCTTTTCCAGCAGCTCCTCGATGGTCGCGAAATGCGGCAGTCCCGGCAGCGAGGCGTTACGGCTGGCAATCGCCGCCAGCGCCGCGCCCGGCACGGCGGCGATCGCGCCGACATGCTGGTCACGCGCGATCTTGCCGAAGCCGACGATGGCGATGCGGAGTTCCGTCACGATCCCTCTCCAGATTCCACGGAGGCCGGTGCGGTCTCGATGACCGTGCCCTCATGGCGATGCATGCCGTTGTGAATGACGAAAATCATCGCCTCGGAGGCGGCCTCCGCATCGCGGGCCGCAATCGCATCGACGATCTTCTGGTGCCAGAGCAGCACCGTGTCGCGGTCTTCCAATTCGACCGGCGCACTCAGCAGGAAGGAGGCGCGAAGCGCGGCCTCGATGACGTGACCGATCGAGCGCATGAACAGGTTGCCGGAGGCGCGCGCCACGGCGACGTGGAGTGCGAGGTCGGCATCGGCAAAGCCGACCGAATCGGACGCTTCGAGCCGCATGCGCTCCATGCTGCGCCGAAGCTCGGCTAGGTCCTCCTCCGACCGCTGCGCGGCCGCCAGCATCGCCGCGCGCGGCTCGACCGCGAGACGGATCTCGGCGAGGTCGTTGAGGAAACGCTTGTCGATGCCGGCGTCCAGATGCCAGGCCAGGACGTCGGCGTCGAACATGTTCCAGGCGGCGCGTTCGCGTACGACGGTGCCGACGCGCGCCTTGGTGGTCAGCAGGCCCTTGGCGACCAGGGTCTTCACGCTCTCCCGCAGCACCGGCCGCGACACGCCGAACATCGCGATCATCTCGGCATCACCAGGCAGGCGAGTGCCCTCGGCGTAGCGGCCGGCGATGATGTCGATGCCGATCGAGCGGGCGACCTCCGCATGGTTGGAGTGAGCCCGCCGCGTCGGGATGACGACGATGCGCGATGTCATGTGGCGGCTCCTGCGCTCTTCGCCAGCGGCCGGCGCGCGAGCGCGACCAGTCCCTGCTGCAAGGCAATGAAGGCGAACAGCAAGATACCGGTCGCGATCTTGGTCCACCAGCTCGACAGCGTGCCGTCGAAATTGATGTAGGTCTGGATCAGGCCCTGGATCAGCACGCCGAGGAAAGTACCGATCACCGAGCCCTGCCCACCCGTGAGCAGCGTGCCGCCGATCACGACGGCGGCGATGGTGTCGAGCTCGACGCCAACGGCGGAAAGCGAATAGCCGGCGCTGGTGTAGAACGAGAAGACAATGCCGGCGATGCCTGCGAGCAGGCTCGACAGCATGTAGATCTTCACCGTCATCTTGCCGACCGCAACGCCCATCAGGCTCGCGGTCGTCCGGCTGCCGCCGAGCGCATAAACATTGGCGCCGAACCGGGTGAGATGCAGCAGCAAGGCTCCGCCGATCACGATCGCGAGCATGATGATCGCAATTGCCGTCAATCGCCCGCCACCCGGCAATCGCAAGGCGAAGTCCGACACGGTGGAATAGATCGGCGCGGTGATCGGTATGGATTCGGTGGAGAGCAGGAAGCTCGCTCCGCGCGCCAGGAACATGCCGGCGAGCGTCACGATGAAGGGTGGCAAATCAAAGACATGGATCACCGCGCCCATCGCCGCACCGAAGGCCGCCGAGAGTGCGAGGACGGCGACGAAAGCAACCAGCGGCGGCATGCCCCAGCGCTCGATCGCGAGCGCAACGAAGACCGTGGTGAAGCCGATCACCGAGCCGACCGAGAGATCGATGCCGCCGGAGATGATGACGAAGGTCATGCCGGCCGCGACGATGCCGAGGAAAGCGTTGTCGGTGAGGAGATTGCCGACGACGCGGGTCGAGGCGATGTTGGGAAACTGCACCGCGCAGGCTGCGAAGCCCGCGACCAGCACGATCGCCGTAATGAGGGCGGGCGGCAGACCTCTCATGCCTTTGTCCTCCGCAGCCGCGCAGAGATGCCGGCAAAGCCGGTCAGCTTCGGCGATTGCAACAACAGCACCGTGAGCACCACTATCGCCTTGACCAGCAGGTTGAACTCCGGCGGATAGCCGGACAAAAGGATGCCGGTGTTCATGGTCTGGATGATCAGCGCGCCGAGTACGGCCAGCACGAGGCTGAAGCGGCCGCCGAACAACGAGGTGCCGCCGATCACCACGGCCAGGATCGCATCGAGCTCGAGCCAGAGGCCGGCATTGTTCGCGTCCGCCCCCATGATGTCGGCCGCCGCGATCACGCCGGCCAGCGCGGCACAGACGCCGCACCAGACATAGACCGACAGGATCATCGCACGCGTGCCGACGCCGGCAAGCTCGCTCGCCCGCGCATTACCGCCGGTCGCCTCGATCAGGAGCCCCAGCGCCGAGCCACGTACCACCGCGCCGGTGAGGATCAGCATGCCGAGCGCAATCACGACCGGTACCGGCAGGCCGAGCACCGAGCCATTGCCGAGCCAGACCAGATCCGGCGAGGAGAACGTCACGATGCGTCCCTCGGTGATGAGCTGGGCGATGCCGCGTCCCGCCACCATCAGGATCAACGTCGCCACGATCGGCTGCATGCCGAGTACCGCGACAAGGAAGCCGTTCCACAGCCCGCAAATCAGGCCCGCGCCGAGCGCTGCAGCCAGAACTACAGCCAGACTGTGAGTGTCGGCGAGGCTCGCCGCGATCGCGCCCGCGATCGCCATGACGGCGCCAACCGACAGATCGATGCCGCGCGTCGCGATCACCAGAACCATGCCGAGTGACAGCAGCGCCACCGGCGTGCCGCGGTTGAGCACGTCGATCAGGCTGCCGAACAGACGGCCGTCCTGGAGGCGCAGGTCGAAGAATTGCGGCGACACAACACGGTCGACCGCGAGGATGACGATCAATGCGAGGATCTGGGCAAGGCCGCGGCGCGGCAACAGCGCTGTCATGTGTGGGCCTCAAGCGCAACAGCGACGCTATCGGCGGCAATGGCCGCGAGAATGTTGCCGACGTCGACCGCCTCGCCCGCGAGCTCCTCGACATGGGCGCGGTCGCGCAGCACCACGACGCGGTCGGAATAGGTTACGATCTCATCGAGCTCGGAGGAGATCACGAGCAGCGACAAGCCGTCGTCGCAGAGCTCGCGGATCAGGCGGATGATCTCGGCATGCGCGCCGACGTCGATGCCGCGGGTCGGCTCGTCCAGCACCAGAAGCCGCGGCGAGGTCGCGAGCCAGCGCGCCAGCAGAACCTTCTGCTGATTGCCGCCGGACAACAGGCCGACGGGGCGCTCAGCATCGGGCGGACGGATGTCGAGCATCTTGACGTAGCGGCGCGCGATCTCGTCCTGCTCGCGGCGCGACAGCGGCCGACGCAGGCCGCGTTTGGCCTGGAGCGCGAGCACGATGTTCTCGCGCACCGTGAGCTCGGCAACGATGCCGTCGGTCTTGCGCTCCTCCGGGCAATAGCCGAAGCCGTGGCGTACGCCGTCGCGAGGCGACTGCAGCCGCACCGGCACACCTTCCACCCTCGCCTTCCCGCCATCGGCGCGCTCGGCGCCGAACACCAGCCGCGCCGTCTCGGTCCGGCCCGAGCCGAGCAGGCCGGCGAGACCGACGACCTCGCCATGGCGCAGCTCGAGATTGAACGGCGCGACATAGCCGGCCTTGCCGTAATTCTCGAAACTCGCGCAGATTTCGCGCACCTTGTGCTCGCCCGCTGATGCGCGTGCGCTGGTGGTCTCGGCCAACTCGCGGCCGAGCATCAGCCGGATCAGTTCGAGGCGCGGCAGCGAGGCGGTCTCGCGCTCGCCGACGAGGCGACCGTTGCGCAGCACGGTGATGCGATCGGAGATCTCGTAGACCTGGTCGAGGAAGTGACTGACGAAGACGATGCCGATGCCGCGTTTCGCGAGCTGGCGCATGATGCCGAACAGGATCTCGACCTCGTGACGGTCGAGACTCGCGGTGGGCTCGTCCAGGATCAACACCCGCGCGGAGAGATCGACGGCGCGCGCGATCGCGGTGACGTGCTGCACGGCGACCGAATAGTTGCCGAGCGGCGCGGCGACGTCGATGTCGAGGCCAAACTCCGCAAGCAGCGCCTTGGCGCGGCGGCGCATCTCGCCCTCGCGCACGATGCCGAAGCGCATTGGCTGGCGATCGAGGAACAGGTTCTGCGCCACCGACAGGTTCGGCAGCAGATTGACCTCCTGGTAGACGGTGGCAATGCCCGCTGCCAGCGCTGCCTTGGCCGAGCGCGGCGCGACCTCTTCACCGCCGATCCTGACGATGCCGGCGTCGCGTGGGAATACGCCGGTGACGACCTTGATCAGCGTGGACTTGCCGGCGCCGTTCTCGCCGAGCAACGCATGGATCTCGCCGGCGCGCAGCGTGAAGTCGACCTCCTGCAGCGCGCGCACAGCGCCGAAGCTCTTGCTGATCCCGCGCACCTCAAGAAGGGGCAGAGCAGGATCGGGGCTGTTCTGCATGGCAAATTCGCTCCCACGGGTGCCCGCCATTGAAGCGGACACCCAGCCTAGTCGTTCGTGCAGCGGTTTCGAAGGGGGGGCGACGGACCACCGGAAGCGGTCCGGCGCGGCGCCCGCCTCAGTAACCGAGGCCCTTCTTGCTGTCGTAGATCTTCTGCGGATCATCGGCGGCAGTATAGAGCTTGGACTCGGTCTGAATCCACTTCGGCGGAACCGTGCCCTTGCCCTTGAAGGCTGCGACGGCATCCAGTGCTGGGCCGGCCATGTTCGGCGTCAGCTCGACCGTGGCATTCGCTTCGCCGGCAACCATCGCCTTGAAGATATCGGGGACCGCGTCGATCGAAACGGTGAGGATATCCTTGCCGGGCTTGAGGCCGGCTTCCTTCATCGCCTGAATCGCGCCCACCATCATGTCGTCGTTGTGGGCGTAGACCGCGCAGATGTTCTTGCCGCCGCCTTCGGCCTTGATGAAGCTCTCCATCACCTCCTTGCCCTTGGCGCGGGTGAAGTCGCCGGTCTGGCTGCGCACCACCTTCAGGTTCGCGTGCTTGGCGATGGCGGTGTCGAAGCCTTTCTTGCGGTTGGTGGCGACGCTGGCGCCGACGGTGCCCTGCAGCTCGACGATGTTGCAGGCCTTGGCGCCGACTGTCTTGGCCAGCCAGTCGCCGGCGACCTCGCCCTCATGCACGCTGTCCGAGGTTACCGCGGTGAGATAGAGCTCCTTGCCGGACGGATCGATGTCGCGGTCGAGCAGCACGACCGGGATCTTGGCTTCCTTGGCCTCCTTCAGCACCGAGTCCCAGCCGGTCGAGACCACGGGCGCGAGGAAGATCGCATCGACGTTCTGCGCGATGAAGGAGCGGATCGCCTTGATCTGGTTCTCCTGCTTCTGCTGCGCGTCGGCGATCTTGAGATTGACCTTGCGCTTGGCGGCCTCCTGCTTGGAGACCGACGTCTCGGCCGCGCGCCAGCCGGATTCCGATCCGATCTGCGAGAAGCCGATGGTGAGCTCGGCGGCATTCGCCGGCAGCGCGAGCAGCAAGGCGGCCGTGGCGCTGGCCGCAAAGAGGGCTTTAAGGATCATCAGGCGAGTCTCCCAAGATGTTATCCGGGGCGCCTATTGGTAACATGGCACCCGCAGGCCGGCCTTCGAGGCGGCGGGAGGGACTATTTCACGGAAGAAGAGTTCCGACTAGTCATATTATTTGACTATTTAGAGGAAATCGCGCCGAGCGGCGGCAGGCGGTTCTAAGACACGCCAAGCGCGATTTTGTTCCCCCGATGCAACGGGAAGATGAAGAAGGTTTGTAAGTGAGTCCAGCCACGGACAACCGTCATGGCCGGGCCTGTCCCTGCCATCCACGCCTTACCTCGCCTGACAAAGAACGTGGATGCCCGGGACAAGCCCGGGCATGACGGCCTCATAGACGTTCGCGTGGGAGGTCAGCTGCGAGACGTGAAGCGCTAAATCAGCTTCCGCTGCGCCAGGTTCTTCATCAACGCACCGATGCCGAAGGTCCAGGGCTCGCACTCGTCGCTGGTGCGCATGCGGTTGACGAGCTTGCCGAGCTGGGGCGCTGCGATCGTGACGATGTCGTCGCGCTTGTGGGTGAACCCCTGCCCCGGCGCATCGCGATCCTTGACCGGCGCGAACATCGTGCCGAGGAACAGCACGAAGCCATCAGGATATTGATGCACCTTGCCGATGGTCTGCTCGACCAGATCGGTCGGATCACGGCTGATCTTGCTGATCGAGGAATGGCCGTCGAGAACGAAGCCGTCCGCCCCCTTCACGTTCAGGCTGATGTCGAGCTTGCGCGCATCGTCGAGCGTAAAACTGTCGTCGAACAGGCGCAGCAGCGGTCCTATCGCGCAGGAGGCGTTGTTGTCCTTGGCCTTCGACAGCAGCAGCGCCGAGCGTCCTTCGAAGTCGCGCAGATTGACGTCGTTGCCGAGCGCGCCGCCGACGATCTTGCCGCGGCTCGACACGAACAGCACGAGCTCCGGCTCCGGATTGTTCCAGGTCGATTTCGGATGCAGGCCGGCATCCATGCCGGTGCCGACCGAGGACATGGTCGGCGCCTTGGTGAACACTTCGGCATCGGGACCGATGCCAACCTCGAGATATTGGCTCCAGGCGTTCTGGTCGATCAGCACCTGCTTCAGATGCATCGCCTGGTCGGAGCCTGGCTTGAGCTTCGACAAATCATCGCCGATCAGCCGCGTCACTTCCTTGCGGATCGCTTCGGCCGAGGCCGGATTGCCCTTTGCGCGCTCCTCAATCACGCGCTCCAGCATCGAGATGGCAAAAGTGACGCCGGCAGCCTTCAGCGTCTGCAGGTCCACGGGCGCAAGCAGCCAAGGTTTTTGGCGATCGCGCTGGTCCGGCGCCGTGTTGGCCACGATGGCGTCGAGATCGCCGATGCGCTCGCCCTTGGTCAGGCTCAGCGCCTTGGCCGGGTTGTCCTCTTCGCAGAGCGCGCTGATGGTCGGAAATCTTGCGGTGACGTCGAACACGCCGTCGCCACGGACGGCGACCACGGCCGGACCGTTCGCCTGCGGCAGCCAGACGCGGCCGGCGAGTGCGCCGCGTGTTCCGTCCTCGGGGAGAAGGTCTTTCACCGTCAATGTCGTCATGGCCGCGCCCTCGTTGTTTCTCGGATCAGCCGCAGCCGATCACATTGGCGAAAACCAATAAACGTCTGGCGGGGGAAGTCCAGAGAGCGCGCCGCTCACTTGAACCAATGCACCAGTGCGATGCTGATGCCGAGCAGCAGCATCAGCGACAGCGTTACCGCGGCCGTCACCCGCCCGCCGACATTGGCGAGCACGCGTACGTCGACGCCGAGACCGAGAGCCGCCATCGACACCACGGTGAGAAAGCTCGTGATCTTGGTCACCGGACCAACCACCGTCCCCGGCACGATTTCGAGGGAACGCAAGGTCGCCAGCGCCAGAAAGCCGAGGATGAACCAGGGCACCAGGCGGAAGAAGCCAACATGGGTCTTCTTGGCATCGCTCTGCCAGCGCGAGGCGGCGAGCGACAGGCCGACCACGACCGGCCCGAGCATCAGCACACGCATCAGCTTCACGAGCGTGCCGATCTGTGTCGAGACGAGCCCGGCGGGGACCGTCGCGGCCAGCACCTGCGGCACCGCATAGACCGTGAGGCCCGCGAGGATGCCGTATTGCGTGGCAGACAATTGCAACAGCGGAATCAGCAGCGGCAGGCCGAGCACCATCATCACGCCAAGGATCGCGGTGAAGGAGATTGAGGATGCGATCTCGTCATTGTTGGCGCCGATGATCGGGGCCACGGCGGCGATCGCCGAATTGCCGCAGATCGAGTTGCCGCAGGCGATCAGGATCGACAACCGCGTCGACAGACCCAGCATCCGGCTGATGCCAAAGGAGACGCAGAGCGCAATCACCACGACCGCTGCGATCGACGCCAGCAGCGCGACGCCGGAGGCCGCGATGGCGGCGAAGCTGATCGAGGCGCCCAGCAGCATGACCGCGACTTCGAGGAGCTGTTTTGCGCTGAAGGCGATGCCGGCCTGCCAGCGCGGCGCGGGTTTCCAGAAGCTGCGCAGGGCCATCCCGAGCAGGATCGCCATCACCAGCGCCTCGACATAGGGATGCCCGAAAACGCCAAGCTCCGCCCTTTCGAGCAGGGCCGAGACACCGGCGACGGCGATACAGAGGAGGATGCCTGGAATCAGCGCGAAAATACGGCTCGCGGCGGTGGCCGGCTTGGCATCGGCCGGGCTGGATGCTTGATTCTGCGACACAAATCTCTCCCAGAGGAGAAAGATTTATACGCAGCGCCAGCTCAATGGGGAATAAGTTTTCGACATATCAGGGCCGAGGGAAGTTCTGTCCTCAACCCGGAATAAACGGCCTCAGAAGATCAGGCTCTTGGCGAGCGAGGCCACACGGCTGAACCCGTCGTAAACGCCGGGTTCGAAGAACGCTGCACGCGCGAGCACGATTCCGGCCACGAGCGACCAGAACAGCCCCGTGCCGACCCGCAACAGGAGCTTTGACGCGCGCGACTTCGGCTGGGCATCCGTCGCGGATACCAACTGCTCGCCAAAGGGCTCAAATCCAGTGCGTTCCATAGCAGGCCAATCCATCAATTCGTGGCTGAAATGTCGTCTTTTCGACCCCAAACAGCAATGGAAGCGATTGGCTTTTTTGGTCCCCCGCGGGGAAACTCCTTCCGCCGGAATGACCCCGGACAACCGTTTTCTTCTTCGGGCCTATTCGGACACCGCCCGCCGGCTCAGAGGGCCAGGTAACGCCGGCGGATCGCCTCATTGGCTTTCAGCTCGTCAATTCCGGCGGCGTAGACGATCTGGCCCTTGTCGATGATCGTGGCGTGGCTCGCGAGCCCCAGGCAGAAATGCATGTTCTGCTCGGCGATCAGCACGGTCGATCCGATGCTTCGAAGCTGCCGCAACAGCTCGCCGATCCGCTGCACGATGATCGGCGCGAGCCCCTCGCTCGGCTCGTCCAGCAGCAACAGCGCAGGATTGCCCATCAGCGTGCGCGCGATGGCCAGCATCTGCTGCTCGCCGCCCGAGAGACGCCCGGCAATGCGATGGCGCAGCGGCTCCAGCAGCGGGAAGACCTCATAGATGCGCTTGATCGGCCATTCGTCCTGCCCCTCCGGCCCCCTCTTCTTCCCGATGACGAGATTGTCCTCGACGGTGTGCTCCGGAAAGATCTGGCGATCCTCCGGCACGAAGCCGAGACCGGCGCGCGCGATATGATGGGGCTTCCGGCCGGAGATCAGAGCACCGCGCAGGCTCACTCTGCCCCGCCGCGGCGGCGCCAGCCCCATGATCGCCTTCATGGTCGTCGATTTGCCGGCCCCGTTGCGGCCCAGCAGCGCCATGGTCTCGCCCTGCCGCACCGACAGGCCGACGCCGAACAGGATCTGGCTGGTGCCGTAGTAGACGTCGAGATCGGCGACTTCGATGACGACAGAGCTCATGCGGCCCCTCCCGCATGTTCGGTGCCGAGATAGGCCTCAATCACGGCACTGTTGTTGCGGATCTCGTCGGGCGTGCCGGTCGCAAGAATGCGGCCATAGCAGAGCACGACGATTTTGGGCGCGATCTTGAACACGATGTCCATGTCGTGCTCGATGAAGACGACGGTGATCTTCTGGGTGTCCCAGAGCTCGCGCACCTTGTCGATCATGCGCCAGCGCTCTTCCGGCCCCATGCCGGCGGTCGGCTCGTCCAGCAGCAGCACCTTTGGTTCGAGCACCAGCGCAAGGGCAATATCGAGGAGTTTCTGATCGCCATGCGACAGTGTCGCGGCGGTGCGATGGCGTTTGCCCGCAAGGCCGAGCAGCTCCATCACGTGTTCGGCGCGGTCGCACGTCTCCGCCAACGGAAAGCGCTTGTGCAGCACCGCGGACGAACGCTGGTCGGCGCTGACGGCAGCCAGCATGGTCTCCTGCACCGTCAGCGATTTAAAGATGCTCGCCACCTGGAAGGCGCGACCGATGCCATGACGGACGATCTCCGGCGGCGAGCGGCCGGCGAGATCGACGCCGTCGAGTAGCACCTCGCCGGTGTCAGGCTTCAACGCGCCGGTGATCAGGTTGAAGAAGGTGCTCTTGCCGGCGCCGTTCGGACCGATCACCGCGGTGAGCGAACCGTCGGGGAAGTCGAGCGAGACGTCGTTGGTTGCCTTCACGCCGCCGAAGGATTTTGCGAGGTTGCGGATCTCCAGCATCGCTAGCGGCCCTCGCCTGCGTCACGCCGCTGCGAAAACCACTCGGCGACGAAATCCAGCAGGCCCTTGCGCAGGCCCAGCGCGAAGAACAGGATGACTACCCCGAGCACGATGCCATGGTACTCGGTGAACCGCGTCACGGTGTCGTTGAGCAGCAAGAGCAACACGGTGCCGACCATCGGTCCCAGAAAGGTCGATACACCGCCAAGCATGTTGATGAAGATGCCCTCGCCCGAGATGGTCCAATAGGCGAATTCCGGATAGGCGCCGGAGACGAACAGCGCCATCACCATGCCGCCCATCGCCGCGAACAGCGCCGCCAGCACGAACACGGTCAGCTTGGCGCGCCAGACGTCGATACCGAGGAAGCTCGCGCGCGCGGCATTGTCGCGGATCATCCGCAACGTGTAGCCGAACGGCGATTGCGCGATCTGGCGCATCGCGAGCAGGCCGAGGATCAACAGCGCGCAGCTCGCGATGTAGAGATGGACGTGGTTGGCCAGATCGATGCCGAGAAAGACGGGTCGCGGAATGCCGCCGCGCAAGCCCTGGTCGCCGCCGGTGAACGAAGCCCAGGACAGGATGGTCGAATGGATCAGCATCTGGAAGGCGAGCGTGACGAAGGCGAAATAGATTTCCTTCAGCCGCACGCAGATCGCGCCGATGACGGCCGCGATCAGCGCCGTGATCGCCAGCGTCGCCACGAAGGCGACCGGAATGGGCACGCCGAGCTTCTGCATGATCAGGCCGAAACTGTAGGCGCCAAGGCCGAAGAACATGCCGTGGCCGAACGAGGTCAGGCCGGTGTAGCCGACCAGGAGGTTGAGCGAGGTCGCGAAGAGGCCGTAGGCGGAACAGCGGATGACGAAATCGAGCAGCGCCTTGCTGCCCGTCAACAGCGGCAGGCTCGCCAGCACGGCAAAGGCGACCAGCGCGATCAGGACGTCGCGATAGCGTTGCAGCACCGAGCCACCGCGCACGGGTGCCAGCCCTTGCGCGTGTCCGGCCTCCAGCTCGGTCATGCCGCCTCCTTGCCGAACAGGCCGGTGGGTTTCGAGACCAGCACGATCACCATGAACAGATACATCAGGCCTTCCGTGAACAGCGGAAAGCCGAGCGAGCCGAACGAGCGGATCAGGCCGAGCAGCAACGCGCCGATCAGGGCGCCCAGGATCGAGCCCATGCCGCCGATCACGGTGACGATGAAGGATTCGATCAGCACCGAGAATCCCATCCCGGGCGTGAGCGAGCGCACCGGCGCGGCGAGCGCACCCGCGAGGCCCGCCAGCATGCCGCCGAGCGCGAACACGCCGCCATAGATCAGGCCCGTGTTGATGCCGAGCGCGGACACCATGCCGGGATTTTGCGCGGCGGCGCGGATCACCTTGCCGATGCGGCTGCGCGACAACCCGATGCCGAGCACGACAGCCGCAACGAGCGCAACGCCGATCAGCAGCAGATAATAAGGCGGCACCACGCCGCCGGCAATGAACAGCGGCATCACCTGGAACGCGGAAGGCATGCCCATCGACTTGAATTCCGGCCCCCAGATCAGGCGCACGACATCGTCGAAGATCAGCACGAAGGCGTAGCAGACGAGGAGCTGCATCAAGACGTCCGCGCCATAGACGCGGCTCATGAAGACGCGCTCGAAGATCAATCCGAGAATGGCGGTGCCGGCCGCGCCCGCCAGCATCGCGAGCGCGAAGCTCCCGGTGAGCTGATAGGCGGTCATCGCGAAATAGGCGCCGAACATGTAGAAGGCGCCGTGGCTGAAATTGACCACCTTGAGCACGCCGAAGATCAGCGTCAGCCCGACCGCAACCAGGAACAGCAGCATGCCGATGATGAGGCCGCTGGTGGTCTGCGTCACCAGGCAGGCGGAGCTGGAGAGGCAGCCGGCAAGCGCGTCGAGATCCACGGGAGCACTTTCATTGCGGCGCGCCTGACGCGGCGCGAAAATCAAACGAAAACGGCGAAGACGGTCGCCCGTCTCCGCCGCACATCAGATCAGGTGTAACCCTTGCTTTTCTTCCACTCGGCCTCCAACTCGAAGATCGTCTTCCAGTCGCCGGCCTTGACCTCCGGCACATACGGCTCCTGCGGGATCGTGGTGCCCCAGCCGATGGCGTAGCCGACCAGCGTGTGGTCGTCGCCGCGCATCGTCACGGTGCCGTCGGCACCGAACGGGCACTTGATGGTGAGGCCCTTCAATGCCTCCGCGATCTTCTTGCCGTCGGCGGAGTTCGCCTTCTTGGCGGCCTCGGCCAGGAACATCACGGCGGTCGCGTTCTGCCACGACCAGTTGGTCGGATACTCGTTGTACTTGGCCTTGTAGGCATCGCCCCAGGCCGCGTTCTCCGGCGTGGTCGGAAAGGTCTTGATGTAGCGGTTGCCGGAGTGGATGCCCTTGGGCAGGTTCTTCACGACGGTGAGCGCGGTGTAGTCGGCCATGTTGACCGCGAACACCTCCATCTGGCTGAACATCGCGTAGATGTTGGCCTGGTCGATGTAGGAGGTGAGATCGCCGCCCCAGAGGCAGGAATAAAGCGCCTGCGGCTTGGCTTGGAGGATCTTCGTCACCACCTCGGTGTAGTCGGGCTGGAACAGCTTTGGCCAGGACTCGCTGATGATCTCCACATCAGGCGCGAAACGTTTCAGGTACAGCGTGAACTCGCCGGTGGTGTCGCGGCCGTAGGCATAGTCGGGCGAACAGGTCGCCCATTTCTTCAGGCCCTTGGCCTTGGCGATCGCGGCGGCGTAGCTGCCGCCCACGATGGAATCGTGGATGCCCTGGCGCACGCAGCGGAACGCGTTCGGGATGTGCTGCTTCGGATCAGCCGTCAGCGAAGAGGCTTCCGAGCAGGTGTGGACGCAGAGCACGCCGAGATCGCGCGCGACCTCATGCACCGCGAACGATCCGGAGGACGCCTCGCCGTCGAGCAGCAATTCGCAGCCGTCGGTGTTGACGAGTTCGCGCGCGACGCGGGCGGCTTCCTGCGGCTGGCCCTTGGAATCGCGGATCACCATTTCGATCTGCCGGCCGGCCAAGCCGCCGGCGGCGTTGACCTTCTCGACCTCGAGCATCACCGCATTGCGCGAGGACGTGCCGAGCTGCGCCACGCGGCCCGACAGGATCGTCGGCATGCCGATCTTGATGGTCTTGGCTTGCGCACGCGCCACCCAAGGCGCGGCAACACTCATCGCACCGGCGCCCATCAGCGCCAGCGTTGAACGGCGGCTGATGCCCGGCGTGCGGGTCCTCGTCATTTTTCCCTCCCTCTGTCGGGTCGGCGTGTCCTGATCCCTGTCGGAGATCGTCTCGTCTCCGTGCTCCCAAGGATTTCAGAGGGTGGGGGGTGACGTCAAGCCGAAGATGAATTACGAGTCAGAATTCATCGAGGGAGGAAGCGAGGCCGGTGACCGGCCCAAGATCCGCAAAATGATCAATCTTTCGAGCTTCATCGCCTTTCATGCCCGGCGCACGCCGGACCGGCCCGCGCTGAAATATCGCGGCGAGGAGATCTCCTACGCGGCGCTCGATGCGCGTGTTCGAACGGTGGCAGGCTGGCTCGCCGCGCAGGGCATCAGCGCCGGCGACATCGTGGCGGTGCTGATGAAGAACAGCGCGGCGTTCCTGGAGCTGGTCTTCGCCACCAGCCATCTCGGCGCGGTGTTCTTGCCGATCAACTTCCGCCTCTCCCGCGAGGAGGTCGGCTACATCGCCGGCAATGCCGGCGCACGGCTTCTGATCGTCGACGAGGAATTGGCTGCGAATGCCGCGGGCACCGGGATTGTCGTGCTGAACGAAGCCGCACAGCAGAGCCTCACGCATCTTGCAGGCGATGTGCCGCCCGCGCCGATGCATGGTCGCGCGCCATCCGACCTGATGCGGCTGATGTATACCTCAGGCACGACCGATCGTCCCAAGGGCGTGATGCTCTCTTACGATAATTTCTACTGGAAGTCGGCGGACCAGACGATCGCGCTGGGGCTCAGCGCCGAGACGCGACTGCTCGTCGTCGGCCCGCTCTATCACGTCGGCGCGCTCGACCTGCCCGGCCTCGCCGTGCTCTGGCATGGCGGCTTCATCCGCATCGAACGCAATTTCGAGCCGGAGACAACGCTCGCGGCGATCGCCGAGGACAAGCTCAACGCGGCATGGTTCGCACCCGTCATGACCAGCGCGATGCTCACCTGCCCGACGCGTGAGCGCTACGACGTCTCCAGCCTGCGATGGGCCATCGGCGGCGGCGAGAAGACGCCGGAGCTGCGCATCCGCGCCTTCTCGCAACTCTTCCGCAATGCGCGCTACATCGATGCCTATGGCCTCACCGAGACCGTCGGCGGCGACACCTTCATGGAGGCCGGCCGCGAGATCGAGAAGATCGGCTCGACGGGGCGTGCGATTGCCCACGTCGAAATCGAGATCCGCGACGAGGACGGCAAGGTCGTGCCGGCGAACGTCAACGGCGAGATCTGCTTGCGCGGACCGAAGATCACGCGCGGCTACTGGAAGGATCCGGAGAAGACGGCGTCCGCCTTCTTCGGCGACTGGTTCCGCAGCGGCGACGTCGGCTATCTCGATGAGGATGGCTTCCTGTTTCTGACCGACCGCAAGAAGGACATGATCATCTCCGGCGGCGAGAACATCGCCTCTTCCGAGGTCGAGCGCGTCATCTATGAATTGCCCGAGGTGCGCGAAGTCGCGGTGATCGGCCTGCGCGATGGGCGCTGGGGCGAACGGCCGGTCGCGATCGTCGTGCTGACCGAGGGCGCCAGGCTCGAGCTCCCTGCCCTCACCGAGCATTGTCGCGCGCGGCTCGCGAGCTTCAAGGTGCCGAAAGAGCTGATCATTCGCGACAGCCTCCCGCGCAACCCCTCTGGAAAGATTCTCAAGCGCGTGCTGCGCGCCGAACTGGAGACCGTGGCATGACGCAAGGCCCCGCCACCGCGAAGATCACAAAGCTCAACCGCGTCGAGCGCAACGCCTGGACCAAGCAGAAGATCTTCGAGGCCGCCACCAAGGTCGTCGGCAAGCATGGCTATGCCGAGGCCTCCGTCGCCCGCATCACCGAACAGGCCGGCGTCGCGCAGGGCACCTTCTACAATCATTTCGAGAACCGCCAGGAGCTGCTCGACCAGCTGCTGCCGAAGATCGGCCTCGACATGGTCGAGTTCATCCGCGCTCGCACCGGCACGGCGGATGCGGCGCGGCAGGAGATCGAGCGCTTCGCCGCCTTCTTCGACTTCATCCGCGAGGTGCCGGAATTTTTGCGCATCCTCAACGAGGCCGAATTCTTCGCACCCATCGGATACCAGAAACATCTCGACAACATCTCGGTCGCCTATGTCCGCATCCTCCGCCGTGCGCGCCTTGCCGGCGGCATCGAGGATTTCAGCGACGACGAGTTCGAGGCGATCGTCCACATGCTGATGGGCGCGCGCGGCTATCTCAGCCGCCGCTACTCCTACTCGGCCGGCGGCGTCACCGCCGTGCCCGACCACGTCATCTCCGCCTATCGCAAGCTGATGACGCGCGGCCTCTTCACCGCCTCCGGAGACCAGGACACGCCATGAACATCGAATCTCCGCACAGGCCGCTCGACCTCGCCTCGACCATCGCGGAAGGCGACATCCGCTGTCTCCTGATGGTGCTGGTGCACATGACCGGCGACGAGAAATGGCTTGCGCCGCCGTACTTGCCCAAGCGCGACATCCGCCTGATCCCCGATCCCGAGGCCGGCGTGCCCAGGGAAATCCAGGACGAAATCCGCGCCGCGGTGCTCAAGCTTTTCGCCGATGGCGCGCCGAAGCCCGTCATCGCCGATCCCGGCGACGAGCTGCTGCTGAAGATGATGCGCGCCTGCCTCGGCGAGAACGTCGCGCCGGAATATGCCCCGCTGATGCGCGAGGAGATGGGCTTTGTTGCGCGCGAGGCGCGGTGGACGAGGCGCCCCTCTGACGACAAGCTCGCCGAGCAGCACGTCCTGATCGTCGGCGCTGGCGTCTGCGCCATTGCGCTCGGCGTGGCGCTCGGGCATCTCGGCATTCCCTACACCATCGTCGAGAAGAACGCCGATCTCGGCGGCACCTGGTGGATCAACCGCTATCCCGGCTGCGGCGTCGACACGCCGAACCACTCCTATTCTTATTCCTTCGGCTCGGGGAATGCGTGGACGCGCTATTTCTGCCAGCGCGAGGAGCTGCTCGGATATCTCCAGAAAGTCGCCGACGAATACGGCATTCGCAAGCATCTGCGCGTCAACACCGAGCTGACCTCCTCGCGCTGGGACGAAGGCAAGCGGCGCTGGATCTCGACGCTCAAGACCGAGACCGGCGAGGAGACCTTCGAATCCACCGCGCTGGTCTCCGCCATCGGCCAGCTCAACGATCCCTCCCGCGCCCGCTTCAAAGGCGAGGAGGACTTCAAGGGAACGATCCTGCATTCGGCGCTGTGGTCGAGCGATATCAATCTCGACGGCAAGCATGTCGCCGTGATCGGCACCGGCGCAACCTCGATGCAGCTGGTGCCGTCGATCGCCGGCCGCGTCGCCTCGGTCGCCGTCTATCAGCGCAGCGCGCAATGGGCGCGGCCGGTGAAGGGTTATGCCGATCCGATCAGCGAGGGCGCGCGCTGGCTGCTGGCGCATCTGCCGTTCTATGTGCAGTGGTACCGCTTCAACATGTTCTGGCGCTATGGCGACGGCCTCTTGCCGTTCCTGCGCAAGGACCCGGCCTGGCCGCATCCGGAGCGCGCCGTCAACAAGGGCAACGACCGGCACCGCCAGGAGTTGACCGACTTCATCCTGTCGGAATTGCAGGGGCGGCCGGACCTGATCGAAAAATGCGTGCCGACCTATCCGCCCTACGGCAAGCGCATCCTGCTCGACAACAACTGGTTCAAGACGTTGACGCGGTCGAACGTGGAGCTCGTCACCGACGCGATCGACCATTTCGATCGGGGCGGCATCGTCACCGCCGACGGCAGGCACCGCCCGGCCGATGTCATCGTGGTCGCGACCGGCTTCAAGGTGACGGAGATGGCGGCCCGCCTCAACATCAGCGGCCGCGACGGCAAGGATTTGCGCCAGGCCTGGGCCAACGACAATCCGACGGCGTTCCTCGGCCTCACCGTGCCCGATTTCCCCAACTTCTTCTGCATGCTCGGCCCCAACTCCGGCCCCGCGCATGGCGGCAGTGTGATCTTCCAGTCGGAATGCCAGAGCCGCTACATCGCCGCCTGCCTAGCCGAAATGATCGAGCACGACGTCGCTGCCATCGACGTCCGCCCTGATGTGCTCGACGACTACGTCCGAAAGGTCAACACCGAGCACGAGACAATGATCTGGACCCATCCGGGCATGAGCACCTACTACCGCAATTCGAGTGGCCGCGTGTTTTCCGCGATGCCGTGGCGGTTCGTCGACTATTGGCGCATGACGCATGATCCGGATCTGGGGCAGTACAGGCTGACGAAAGCTTGAGGTCATTCGTCGGAACGAACTCAGGCTGAAGCTTGTCCCACATCGTCATTGCGAGTGCAGCGAAGCAATCCAGACTCTTTCCGCGGAGGGATTCTGGATTGCTTCGCTTGCGCTCGCAATGACGGCCTATTCAGGCCGCGAGCCCAGTCTCCACCGGCGCAAACTCCAGCCCGAGGCTCTCCGCCACCGCCTTGTTGGTGATGCGGCCGCGATGGACGTTCAGCCCGTTGCGCAAATGCGGGTTTTCCAGCACCGCGGCAAAGCCCTTGTTCGCGAGCATCAGGCCGAACGGCAGCGTCGCATTGTTCAGCGCCTGGCTCGACGTCACCGGTACCGCGCCCGGCATATTGGCGACGCAATAGTGCACGACGCCGTCGACCTCGTAGGTCGGGTCGCTGTGCGTGGTTGCGTGCGAAGTCTCGAAGCAGCCGCCCTGGTCGATCGCGACGTCGACCAGCACGGCGCCCGGCCGCATCGATTTCAGCATCGCGCGCGTGACCAGCTTGGGGGCGCTGGCGCCCGGCACCAGCACCGCGCCGATCACCACGTCGGCGGCGAACACCTCGTCCTCGACCGATTCGATGGTCGAGAAGCGGGTACGCACGCGTCCGGCAAAAAGATCGTCCAGTTGGCGCAAGCGCGGGATCGAGCGGTCGATCACGGTGACTTCGGCACCGAGGCCCGCGGCCATGCGCGCCGCCTGCGTT
>NZ_LBJU01000079.1:0-33938 GCF_028128835.1 Bradyrhizobium sp. CCBAU 65884
CCGCCAGGCCACGCCTTGACGGCCGCAAGCACGGCGTCATGCTCGCGGAAATCGGGCGTGCCTTAATGGTTGCTACGGCACCGCGTTCGGGGCCGGTCCCTACGCCACACTCTCCAGGAACGCCTCTTCCGCGGCGTGCACGGCGTCGGGCGTGCCGACATGCATCCAGACGCCGTCGAGGCGGAGGCCGAACAGCCGCTCCTGCTCGCCCGCGCGGTCGAACATTTTCGTCAGCGAGAACTCGCCCTGCGGCGCGCCTTCGAAGATCGACGGCGACAGGATCGCCGCGCCGGCATAGACGAACGGAACGACCTCCTTTTCCTTGCGCTTGCGCAGGGCGCCGTCGGGCAGCATGCCGTAATCGCCGCGACCGCTATAGCCGATGCTGGTCGCAGTCGGCGCCATCAGCAGCAGGATATCCATGCGCGCGGGGTCGAAATTCTCGGCGAGCCGCGTCAAATTGGAGCGCACGCCGTCGATCCAGAGCGTGTCGGAATTGACGTGGAAGAACGGTGCGTGGCCGAGCAACGGCAGCGCCTTGACCACGCCGCCGCCGGTGCCGAGCACCTGGTCGCGCTCGTCAGAAATTGTCACGCGCGGAAGCTGGCGCGATGCGACGTGATCGATGATCTGGTCCGGCAGGTAATGCACGTTGACCACGGCCTCGGTCACGCCCGCCTGGCCGAGCTTGTCGAGCACGTGGTCGAGCAGTGGCTGGCCGGCCACCGGCACCATCGGCTTCGGCATCTTGTCCGTCAGGGGACGCATGCGCAGGCCAAACCCTGCGGCGAGCACCATGGCTTTGGTCGGTTTGACGGACATCCTTCGCTTTCTCAGACCTTTCGCGTTCGCAGCAATCCTAACACGAGGTTCGATCAGCCGCACCGCATCTCAACCGCCTTAACCACCCGCCGTGACGGTTGTACGACGGGTGTTGCCATCATGCCCCGACGGCTGTGGAACGCGCCTTTTTCTTCTTGTCGCCGAGCTTGAGGAAATTGACCCCGATCTGGTCGCCATTGACCCAGGCCAGCTCGCAACGCCGGTACGCAAGTCCGGTGGACGACAGCAGCAGAAAGAACTCCTTCAGATGGAGGCCCTCCACGGAGCCGTCGATGGTCAGCTTGGCGCCGGTCTCGGAGACGTCCTCCATGGTGCAGTCGCGCCGCCAGGTGCCGTCGATTCCCATCATCTGGGCCGAGATCCCGCGCTCGAAGACAACCCGGCTGTTGCCGCGCTGGTCCGTCTTTACCGCCATCTGCCCGCTCCAGCCCGTAATGATCCGGCTGCCTCGCCGCCAGAATACCGGCGTCTTGGCTAACAGCCGGTAAATCGGACTCCGAATCAGGCCTTTGGCGGACTTTGGGGCGGTGGGACGTTGGCGAGATACCAGTCGCGCAAAGAGCTCAGCGCGGGATGTGCCAGCGAGCGCTGGAGATAGGTCCAGATCCGCGGCTGGTGACGCAAATAATGCGGCTTGCCATCGCGGCGGTTGAGGCGGGCGAAGGTGCCGAGCAGCCGCGTATTCCGCTGTGCCGACATGATGGCGTAGAGCTCGGCGAACCCGGCCGGATCGAAGCCGGCATCGCCAGCGCGCCGCGCCTTGATGTAGCGCGACAGCAGCGTCAGCTCGAGGCTTTCGGGCACGTCGATGCGGGCGTCCTGCAGCAGCGACACCACGTCGTAGGATTGCGGACCGAGCACGGTGTCCTGAAAATCGATCACGCCGACGCGCGCGATGCCGGCGCGATCCGGAAGCCAGATCAGATTGGGCGAGTGATAGTCGCGGATGATCCACGTCCTCGGCGCGGCCAGCGGCTTCCTCAGCAGCTCGTGCCACATCGCGAAGAATTCGGTCCGCTTGTCGTCGCTCAGCGGCGCGTTCCGATCAGGCAGATACCATTCCGGCATCAGGCCGATCTCGATCAGCAGCGCCTCGGCATCGAAGACAGGTATAGCGTAGGTCTGTCCGTCCAGCGGCAATGTTTCCGGCAGCGTCTTGCCGTGGAGCACGGCCAGCACATCGGCCGCGGCCTCGTAGCGCTCGGCAATCGGGCGTGGCGGATCGCCTTCGATCACGCCTTCGCTGCCGAAATCCTCGGTGATCAGGAAGCCATGGTCGAGGTCGGAATGGTGGATCGCGGGCGCCGAGATGCCCTGCGCGCGCAGGCCTTCGTCGATCGCAACGAACGGCTTGACATTCTCGGCGAGATGCACCGCGGCGCTGTAGGATTTTCCGTTGTACGTCGCAGCACCATCAGCGCGCTGCGGAAAGTTCATGAGGATGACGATCTCGTCGTCGCGCAGCAGCCGCGCATAGGAGCGCGTCGAGGCATCGCCGGCCATGCGCCGACGCGTCGCCTCGAGATAGCCTGATACGTCGAGGAATTCGCGCAGCGCCTGCAGCCGCGCGACAGTGGCGGCACCCTTGCCGTAGCCGGTGATGTCGGCGGCGCGCGCATTCGAGCCCAGCGCCGGCCGATGCGTCAGCGCGATGTCGATGCGATCCTGTGGCATCGCCGACGGCGCGCGCTCCGGCCATTCGATCAAGACGAGTGTGGCATCGGGCAGCGGCGACAGCCCGATCTCCTCGAGCTCGCTCTCATCCTCGACGCGGTAGAGATCGGCGTGCATCACCGGAAAGGGCGGCAGCTCATAGCCCTGAACCAGGGTGAAGGTCGGGCTCGGCACTTCCAGCGCCTCGTCGCCGGCGAGGTAGCGGATGAGCGCGCGGGCGGCCGCGGTCTTTCCTGCGCCGAGATCGCCGGTGAGGGTGATGACATCGCCGGGACCGACCAGCAGCGCGAGGTCGGCCATCAGTTGCGCGGTGGCCGTCTCGTTGTGAAGCGCGACGGAGAATGTGGTGGGCGCGCTCATTCGGCGGCGTCGCGATGCGCCGCCTGGTCGGTCGGGAAGTCGCAGATCACGACCGTGCCCCGGCCGACGATCGAATCCACCCGCACCTTGCCGCCATGCAGCTCGACGAAGGAGCGCACCAGCGACAGGCCGAGCCCGGCGCCGCGGTGACGCGAGCCCTGCGAGCGGCTTTCGAACCAGTTGAACACCTTGTCCTTCATGTCGGCAGGTATTCCAGGCCCGGAATCTGTCACAGTGAAGACCACGCTGCGTTCGGTGCGGCGCGCGCTGATGCCGACGGTGGAATCCTGTGGAGAAAACCCGACGGCGTTGGCGAGGAGGTTATAGAGCACCTGCACCACGCGCTTCTCGTCGCCGACGAAGCTGCCGACATCGGGCGCGATCTCGACCTTGAGGCGGATGCGGTCGGTCGCGAGCCGGTCCTGGATGCCTTCGGCCGCGAGCTCGATGGTCTTGCTGACGTCGACCGGGCCGAGTTCCAGCTTCATGGCGCCCGCGTCGATGGTGGCCAGATCGAGGATGTTGTTGGTCAGCGCCAGCAGCGCGTTGGTCGATTTGGTGACGTAGTCGAGATATTCGGCCTGTTTCGGCGTCAGCGGCCCGGTCGAGGGGTCGCTGAGGAAATGCGCGAAGCCGATGATGGTGGTGAGCGGCGAGCGCAGCTCGTAGGAGACGTGGTGGACGAAATCCACCTTCATCTGGTCGGCGGCCTCCAGAGCCTCGTTGCGCTCGCGCAGCGCGCGCTCGACGTTCTCGGTGTCGGTGATGTCCTGGAACGTCAGCATGGTCGCGCCGTCATGCAGCGGGCGGATCATGCCGTCGAGCACGCTGCCGTCCTTGCGCTCCAGCTTCAGCGGCACGTCGGCGCGGCTCTCGATCGAGGTGACGGCCTCGCGGATCTGACGCCAGACCGTGGGGTCGTCGAACAGCTGATGGCACCAGCCTTCCACCGTCTGGATATGCGGCTCGTCGCGCATGGCATCGCTCGACAGTTTCCACATCCGGACGAAGGCCGGGTTGAACAGCTGCGCCTTGCCGTTGCTGCCGAACACCGCGACGCCCTCGGCGAGGCTGTCCAGCGTCTCGCGCTGGACACGGATCATGCCGTCGAAGCGGCGGGCGAGCTCGAGGCTCTCGGTGACATCGTCGAACAGATAGGTGACGCCGCCTTCCGGGTTCGGCGTGGTGACGACCGAGAGCGCACGGCCGTCGGGCAGGTACCAGGTGTCCTTGGTGGTCTCGACCGCGCGATAGGCCTCGTGCAGCTTGGATTTCCAGGCACGGAAGTCCGGCTGCTCCGGCAGTTTTCGCGCGGCACGGAGCTGATCCAGCACGCTGGAATCATCGGGATTGGCGTCGAGGAAGGTGCGGTCGAGGTCCCACAGCCGGCGGTAGGAATCGTTGTAGAAGGCGAGCCGGCGCTGACCGTCGAACACGGCAACGCCGGAGGAGAGCTGGTCGAGCGTGCGGCGATGCGCCTCCGCCATCCGCACCAGCGCCGAGCTGAGCGCGTCCGCCTCGCTGGCATCGATGGCGACGCCGACGCTGCCGCTGCCGACATTGACCGCGCGCACATCGTAGATGCGGCGCTCGCCGCTGATCACAATCGGCAGCCGGGCGTTGAAATTGGCGGTGTCCTTCAGTCCCCGTTCCATCGCGGTGCGGTCGGCGCTGTCCAGCAGCTCCAGCTTGCGCTCCTGCGCGTCGGTGACGTTGTTCGCCTCGGTGGCACGAACATAGGCCGGGTTGGCGTAGGTCAGCGCGCCGTTCTCGCTCTTGGCCCAGATCGGCCAAGGTGCGTTGGCGGCAAAGCCGCGCAGCATCTCGGTCTCGTCGGAGAGCGCGTTGTAGCGCAGATTGGTCTCGGCCAGATCACGGCGGAGCCCCGAGAGTTCGCGAATCCGGACAATGGCCTGGCCGCCGATGGCACGGCCGATGGCCTCGAGCGTGTGGCCATGCGCGGTCGTCAGTGTCAGCTGGAACCCGTCGCCGCGGTCACGCAGCGCATCGACGGCGTGATCCATCTGGAGCGCGGGCTCCGGCGGCAGCCAGGTTCCGAATGCGAGCACGCGTTGCGGCGAGGAGTCGCGCGGCAGCACCATCGAGATGTCGCCGGAGATCTGCGCGCGATTGTCGCCGGCCGGCCAGGAGATCAGGATCTGCGGCTCGGCGAACAGCAGCGCGCCGAAACGGTCGGCCTGGAGCTGGAGTTCCCCGATTCGGGCGCGCAGCCGCGCCTCGTTCTTCGCGGTGCGCACGCGCGTGCGCATCAAGAGGATCGCAGCCACCACCGAGAAGCCGAGCAAGGCCAGCGCGGTGGCGAGCACCGCGAGTTCCTGCCGGTTGAAATCCAGCATGATGGAGAGGGTGTCGATGAGGTCGGCCGCCTCCGCCGGCGCAGCCGGCAGCAGCGCTGCAAGAGCGCCTCCCAACAAGCCGTTGCGCACGAGCGATGTGCACGACAGCAGCGTCCGACGCATCGACACGATCACGCCTGACATAGTTGCCCCAAGACCGCACGAATTTACGCGCGGCGACCCCCGTCGCGCGCGAATCAAACGACAATACCCTCACCGCGACTCCGCCGGTAAGAGTCCAGATCGTGAACGCAAAGGCGGCCCCAAAAAAATGCCGGGGGAGGGGTTCCCGCCCACGTAGTTCTTCGGGATGATTCGGCTGAAATTGCCGTGCGTTAGCGGGGCCGAATATTTGGGCGACATGGCCGCTGCTCTGCGCGTCGACCTCTCCCGCAAGCGGGAGAGGTAAGAAACTAGCGGCCGGTCGAGCCGAAGCCGCCGGCGCCGCGATCCGTGGCCGACAATGTGGCCACCGGAACCAGCGCGGCCTGCACCACGGGCGCGATCACCATCTGGGCGATGCGCTCGCCGCGCTTGATCACGAACGGCGCCGCGCCGTGGTTGATCAGGATCACCTTGATCTCGCCGCGATAGTCCGCGTCGATCGTGCCCGGCGCGTTCAGCACGGTGACACCGTGCTTGGCGGCAAGTCCCGAGCGCGGCCGCACCTGCGCCTCGTGCCCAGCCGGCAATGCGATCGCAAGTCCGGTCGGCACCAGCGTGTATTGGCCGGCAGCGAGCGTCATCGGCTCGCTGTCCGGCACCGCCGCCATCAGATCGAGGCCGGCAGCCTCGGTGGACTGATAGGCCGGCATTGGCAGGCCTTCCGCATGGGCCAGGCGTTGCAGTTCGACAGTGACCTTCGTGCTCAAGATGCCGGCTCCAGGGATTTGTCGGTCACGCTTTTCGCGATGTGCGCGACCAGTTCGATGGCGACCTGTTCCTTGGTCATCACCGGCCAGGAATCAACTGCAATCTCGCCGTCCTTCTCACCAGTCTTGCGACTGATCAGATGCACGGTGTTGCGGTCGCCGCCCATCACGCCCGTGGCGGGCGAGACGTCATTGGCGACGATCCAGTCGCAGCCCTTGCGGGCGAGTTTTGACTTGGCGTTGTCGATGAGGTGCTCGGTCTCGGCGGCAAAGCCGATCACCAGCGGCGGACGCTTGTCGGTCAGCTTCGAGATCGTGGCGAGGATATCGGGGTTCTCGATGAGCTGAAGCGGCGGCATGCCGGCCGCGGTCTTCTTCAGCTTCTGCTCGCCCTCGTTGGCAACGCGCCAGTCGGCGACGGCGGCGGCAAAGATCGCGATGTCGGCGGGGAGCGCGGCCTGCACCTGCTCCAGCATCTGCCGCGCCGATTCCACATGCTTCACCGTCACGCCCTGGGGATCGCTGAGGTCGACCGGACCGCTTACCAGGATCACCTCGGCACCGGCGGCCTGTGCGGCGGCGGCAATGGCAAAGCCCTGCTTGCCGGAAGAGCGGTTGGCGATGTAGCGCACCGGATCGATCGGCTCGTGGGTGGGACCTGCGGTGATCAACACGCGCTTGCCGGCGAGCGGGCGCGGCACCGGCGGCCGCAGCAGACGCTCGGCGGCGGCGGCGATCTCGACCGCCTCCGACATGCGGCCAATTCCGGCCTCGCCCGCTTCGGCCATCTCGCCGGAATTGGGTCCGATCAGCACCACGCCGTCGCGCTGCAGCTGCGCGACGTTGCGACGCGTCGCCGCATTGTTCCACATCAGTGGGTTCATTGCCGGTGCCAGCAGCACCTTGCGGTTGGTCGCGAGCAGGATCGCGCTGGCGAGATCGTCGGCGTGGCCGTTGGCCATCTTCGCCATCAAGTCGGCGGTCGCGGGCGCCACCACGATCAGGTCGCAGTCGCGCGCAAGCCTGATATGGCCGGCGTCGAACTCGCTCTGGGGGTCGAACAGGTCGGTATAGACGCGCTCATGGGAGAGGGCGCTGACCGCCAGCGGCGTGACGAATTGCTGCGCCGCTTTGGTCAGGACACAGCGGACCTCGACGCGGCGCTCCTTCAACCTTCGGATCAGGTCGAGCGATTTATAGGCTGCGATCCCGCCGCCGATGATCAGGGTGACGCTGGCCTCAGGGACGGCGCCGGTGCGCTGAGGGGTGGGGGCGACGGAGGCTGCCGGCGGCGCCGAAAACGGCGTCAGCGGCTCCTCGCGGCCCTCGATCAGCTCCCGCAGGATGACCCGGACCTCTTCCTCGACCGATCTGCGGTTCTTGGCCGAGCGCAGCCGCAAATAGGTTTTGACGCCGTCGTCGAGCTTGCGGATGGTCAGGCTTGCCATGACGCCCTCCAGCACGGAATGATGGCGATGATATCATTCGCGTGATTGCAATGCAATCAAGCTTTCGGCAATCATAGATTCCGGACGGCGATCAGGATCCCGATGAAGGTCGCGGCGATGATCCAGAGCGCGACGGTGCGCCAGCGGTTCTTGCGGCCCTCGCTGCGACCCATCGCGGCGATGCTCTCCGGCGACAGCCTGATGCCCTCCCGCGTCATGGTCTCGAGCTGCTCCAGCACCTTCACCGACCGCTCGGCGATCTCCGGCAGGCGCATCAGCACGCGCGCGATGTCTCCGGTCCCGGCGAGCGCGCCTTGCACCCGGCCGATGGGTCCGAGATTGCGCTCGATCCATTCGCGCACCACGGGGTCGGCGATCTTCCAGATGTCGAGCTTGGGATCGAAGCCGCGCGCCACGCCCTCGACCACCACCATGGTCTTCTGCAGGAGGATCAGCTCGGGCCGCGTCGTCATGTCGAACAGGCCGGTGACCTCGAGCAGCAGCGTCAAGAGCCGCGCCATCGAGATCTCTTCCGCCGTGCGGTTGTGGATCGGCTCGCCAATGGCGCGGATCGCCTGCGCAAAGTTCTCGACCGAGTGATGCGCGGGCACGTAGCCCGCCTCGAAATGCACCTCGGCGACGCGGCGATAATCGCGAGTGATGAAGCCGAGCAGGATTTCCGCGAGAAAACGCCGCTCCTTCATGCCGAGCCGGCCCATGATGCCGAAATCGACCGCGACGAGTCGTCCCGCGTCATCCAGGAACAGATTGCCCGGATGCATGTCGGCGTGGAAGAAGCCGTCGCGCAGCGCGTGCCGCAGGAAGCTCTGGATCACCTTGCGGCCGAGATCGGGCAGGTCGACCTGCGATTCTGCCAGACGCTTGTGATCGTTCAGCGCGATGCCGTCGATCCACTCCATCGTCAGCACGTTGTGCGTGGTGCGGTCCCAGTCCACGGACGGCACGCGGAAATCAGGATCGCCCTGCGTGTTCTCCGCCATCTCTGACAGCGCCGCAGCTTCCAGCCGCAGATCCATCTCCATGGCGACCGAGCGCGACATGGTGTTGATGACCTCGATGAGCCGCAGCCGCCGCGCTTCGGCCGAGTAGGTCTCGGCTTTGTTTGCGACGAAGAAGAAATCGGAGAGGTCGCGGCGGAAGCGTGAGGCCACGTTGGGCCTGAGCACCTTGACCGCGACCGACTTGCGGATGCCGGCGTGCAAGACCTCGCCGCGATGCACCTGCGCGATCGAGGCCGCCGCGACGGGAGGGCCGAAGCTCACAAACACGTCCTTCAGCGGCCGCTCCAGCGAGGTCGCGATCGCGGCTTCGGCTTCGTCCTGCGGAAACGGCGGCAGGCGGTCCTGGAGACTTTCGAGGTCGCGCGCCATGATGACGCCGACGACGTCGGGGCGTGTGGCCAGGAATTGTCCGAGCTTGAGATAGGCGGGGCCCATCCGCGTCAGCGCGCGCGATATCCGCGGGCCGTGCTTGACGCCACGCCGTTCGACCAGGCGCGCCAGCTTCAGAGCGAGCTGTCCCGGCGGCGGCACCAGGCTCGGATCGACCGAGCCGAACACGCCCTCGCGCGCAAACACGAACGCGGCGCGGATCAGGCGCGCAATGTGGGTGAAGGCAGAGATCACAAACGCCAGCCCGAATGCAGTGCGACGATGCCGCCGGACAGGGTCTGCCAGCTGACGCGGGCGAAGCCGGCGTCGCGGATCATGTCGGCGAAGGCGTTGGGTTTTGGAAACTTGCGGATGGACTCGACGAGATATTGGTAGGACTCGGCGTCGCCCGTGATCATGCGGCCGAGCGGCGGGATCACCTTGAACGAGAACAGGTCGTAGATCCGGTCGAGCCCGGGCATCTCGACGGTGGAGAATTCCAGGCACAGAAAGCGGCTGCCGGGCTTCAGCACGCGATAGGCCTCGCGCAGCGCCAGATCGATCCGGGGCACGTTGCGAATGCCGAAAGCGATCGTATATGCGTCGAAGCTGCGGTCGGCGAAGGCGAGCGCTTCGGCATTGCCTTCGACGAAATCGACCCGGGTTTCGAGATGGCGCTTCGCGGCGCGCTCGCGGCCCACCGCCAGCATGTCGGTGTTGATGTCGCAGACGGTGGCATGGAAGCCGGGGCCCGCGGCCTTGGCGGCGCGGAACGAGATGTCACCGGTGCCGCCGGCCACGTCGAGCAAGGCGAACGACCGGTCGCTCCTGGGCGGGTCGAGCGCGGTGATCATGATGTCCTTCCAGACCCGGTGCAGGCCACCGGACATCAAATCGTTCATCAAATCATAGCGCGATGCCACGCTGTGAAACACATCGTTCACCAGCGTCTGCTTGTCCCCGAGGGGGACGTCCTTGAAGCCAAAATGCGTGGTTTCGCCCGGCCGATCCATTACTCTACTCCACTGGGCGAACCATAGCGCGCCCGCCGCAAAGGCGCTATCACACCGCCCTCATAAGGTGAATGCCTGACCATGCCTGAATTGCCCGAAGTCGAGACCGTCCGCCGCGGCCTTCAGCCCGTGATGGAGGGTGCGAAAATCCTGGTGGCGGAGGCCCGCCGGCCGGACCTGCGCTTTCCGTTCCAGCCGGACTTCGTGGCCCGGCTTCAGGGGCAGGTCGTCACGGGGCTCGGCCGCCGTGCAAAATATCTCATGGCCGATCTCGCCTCCGGCGATGTGCTCCTGATGCATCTGGGCATGTCGGGCTCGTTCCGCGTCATCAAGCCGGACAACGAGGCAGCTCCCGGCGAGTTTCACTATCCTAGGGGCAAGGACTCCACGCACGACCACGTGCTGTTTCGGATGTCTTCCGGCGCCGACATCGTCTTCAACGACCCGCGCCGTTTCGGTTACATGAAAGTGATCGCGCGTAACGCACTCGACGAGGAGCCGCTGCTGCGAGGCCTCGGCCCCGAGCCGCTCGGCAACGAATTCGACGCCGCGATGCTGGCGCGGTCCTGCGAAGGCAAGGCCACCAGCCTGAAGGCCGCGCTGCTCGACCAGCGCGTGGTGGCGGGGCTCGGCAACATCTATGTCTGCGAAGCCCTGCATCGCTCGCATCTGTCGCCGCGCCGGATCGCGGCGACGCTCGCGACCAAGGGTCGCAAGGGCGTTGGCGGCGGCGAGCCGACCGATCATGCGAAGCGATTGGTAAGTGCGATCCACACCGTGCTGAACGACGCCATCAAGGCCGGCGGCTCGTCCTTGCGCGACCATCGCCAGACCTCGGGCGAGCTCGGCTATTTCCAGCACTCGTTCAAGGTCTACGACCGCGAAGGCGAGAAATGCACGACGCCGGGATGCGGTGGCACGGTCAAGCGGTTTACGCAGAATGGCCGGTCCACCTTCTGGTGTCAGAAGTGTCAGAAGTAGAAATCCATGCCGACGCCGCAGCTTGAAACCGAACGGCTGATCCTGCGTCCGCTGGCGCTGTCAGACGTGCCGGCGATCCAGCGCCATTTCGACAATTGGAATATCATCCGGCATCTCTCGATGGTCGTGCCGTGGCCGTATCCCGCCGACGGAGCGGAGACGTTTGTCAGGATGCAGTTTGACAAGATCTCAGCCGGCGAAGACATCCATCTCTGGGTTCTGGTGCTCAAGGAGGGGGACGGCGAGGCGATTGGAAACATTCATCTGCGGCCCCGTGCCGAAGGCCCGAAAGGCAATCGCGGCTTCTGGCTGGCGGAGCCTTACTGGCGGCGCGGACTGATGCCGGAAGCCATCGCCGCGGTGAACGATTTTGCCTTCCTCACGCTCGGCCTCGATCATTTCTACGTCTGCAACGCCGCGACCAACGAAGCCTCGCGTCGGGTCAAGCAGAAGACCGGCGCGGAATTCGTCGGCTTCATCGAGCTCGCCCATCACGACGGGCAATCGAAGTCCGAGAAATGGATCGTGCGGCGGGAGGCCTGGTTGGGCAACAGATCTGCGATTGAAGGCTAATGCATGCCCAGCGTCATGGTCGGGCTTGTCCCGGCCATCTGCGTTCTTCTTCCCTGTTGCCAAGACGTGGATGCCCGGGACACCTGCGCGAAGCCGCGCTTCGCGCTTTTGCCCGGGCGTGACGGAAGGATGGGGGCAAACAACGCGAAGCGAAGCAATCCGGCCGGGCTGGTGGCCGGATTGCTTCGTCGCTGGGGCCCTTCGGGATGGTGAAGGGCCGGCTGCCGTCTGAGCGACCGCCCCGGTCAGGACGCTAGTGTCGTAGTCTCGTCCGCCGAAAGCTCGGCAGCGACATGCAGCATGCCGCACGCAGCCGATATCACCTGGTCGATCTGGACATTGGTCATGGCGCTTAGCTCGAGCCGGGTTTCGATCCAGCGCCAGAGGCCGCGGATCTCGTCCGCCGACTTGCCGTTCGGCGCGAATTCGCTCACCGCACGGCCGTTCGCGAGCGAGTCCTGGTGATCGTTGCGCATCACGATCAGCGGGCGCGCGAGCACGTCAGAAAGATCGAGCGCCGCTTCCTCGGCGAGGGTGTTGGCGGCGTTGTCGATGCGCTGGCCGCGGATCGGCGTCTGGTTCAACACGAAGCTGTAGGGCCGCTTCCAGGCGCGTGCGACGCTGAGCGTCGAGACGGTCGCCTCGATGTCGGCGACGCTCGGGCGGGCCGGGATCAGGCAGAGATCGGAATGGCGGATTGCAGCGGTGGTCGCGGCGCTGAGGCCGGCGGCGGTGTCGACGATCGCAAGCTGCAGGCCGCTGTCAGCCAGCATCTTCAGGCGCGGCTCGATGTCGGCTGCGTGATAGATCGGCTCGACGACGAGATCATCGGCGGTGCGGCGGCGCTGCCAGTTCGACAGGGTGCCCTGCGGGTCGGTCTCGATCAGGCGGACGATGAAGCCGGCCTGCTTGGCCGCGAGCGCGAGGCCGATGGCGAGCGTGCTCTTGCCGCTGCCACCCTTTTGGGTGGCCAGTACGATCGTGTGCATTTGAAGATCAATCCTTTGGAATGCTTGGGTCAGGAATACGCCACGCGAACGTGCATCGATCTCGATGCTGAGCCTTCTAGCTCAGGACGTGCCGGCCCGATCCAAAGGGGGATCGCGGAGGTCCGAATCAGCAGCAACGATGATGGCGGAAGAGGGATGGCCAGCTAATCCGTACCATTACTGGACCAGTAGTCGTACGTGTGATGATGCTCGCGGCTCGGTTGAGCTCGTGCCCCGGACAAAGCGCAGCACGCTAGTGATGCGCTGCTGAGCCGGGGCCCAGAAAGCCACTTGCACGGAATTTGAGGAAGCATGGGTCCCGGCTCAGCGGCGCGGCACTACGCGCCGCACCGCGTCCGGGACACGAGAGTTGGCGTTAGACCTACTTCCGGACGCAGATCACGCGCACGACGGCAGCTTTTGCATCCGTCGAGGTGCCGTTCGCTGTGACCTCGTTCGCCTTCAGGAAATCGCGCACCGTTTCCGCGGACACCATCACCGCCTGTGACGCCGGCACCGATGTCGCGGGCCCCGCGACCATCGCCGGCTTCAACAGCGCAATGCCGGCGAACTTGCCGTCGCCATCGATCGCCGGACCCCCGGATACCCCGACCGCCGGCGGTGGGGACAGCACGGAATCGCTGCTCGGGACCGGCGCCAGCGCGGCCTTGATGCTCGACACGCCGGCCGCGCCACCCTGGCTCTGCGGATCGGCGATGCCGACGACATCCACGTTCGTCCTTGCCGCGCCGCCAGCGAGGCTGAACGGCTTCAGGCCGCGCGCGCCGTAGATATGCAGGAGTGCGAGACCGCGCTCCTTGTCCTCGGCGAGGCGATCGGCGCTGCCATAGCCGGCGATCGTGATGGCAAGACAGTTGTCGGTGACGAGCCGGTCGGTGACGATCGCGCCGTCGTCGCTGACGACGAGGCCGGTGCCGTACTCGACGGTCTTGCGGGGCGGCGGCCCGGCCTGCGGGCCTGGCGGAAATGCATTGAACGCGCTCGACATCGCGATCACGACCGGCTCGACCGTGTTCTCGGTCGCCTGGTCGTAGAGGATTGTCATGGTGCGGACCTCGTCGCCTCTAAAGGTGCCGCGGACGTAAAATTTCTTCAGGCCCTGCAAACCCGACAGCACGAAGAAATCCGGCTTCACCACGGTGTAATCGACCTTGCGCCCGGACGGCTCCTTCTCAAGCTCCGCGAGTTTTGCCGTGGTCGGGTTCGCCTCCTTGCGGCGGCTGAGCAGCACCTGCACGGTTCCAGTCGGCGAGGTCCATTTCGAGCCGTTGGCGTCGCTCGCCTGCTGCGGCACCAGTTTCGAGGGGATGCCGAGCCGGGCGCCGCTGGTCGGCTCCGTCACGATCTTCCAGCCGACGCCGTCCTGCTTCTTTCGCGCCGTCTCGGCCAGCGCGGCGCGCTCCAGCGGATTGAGCACGCCGGTCGGCTTGCCGCCCTTGGCCTTCTGGTATTCCTTGATGGCGGTGACCAGCCGCGCGCTGGCGTCGCCGGTGATGGCGCCGTTGTATTGGCCGACCCAGGCGAGGTCGGATTGCAGCGACAGCCGCTCCGCCTGCGCCATCGCATCCGCCGTCGCCGACGGCGTCTGCATTGCGGGTGGCCGGATCGGCACGGTCTGGACCGGCTTCGGCTTGGTACCGGGGATCTGCGGCGTCGTCATCTGGGCGTTCGCGCCTGTGGCAGACGCAAACATCAGTGTTGCCGCAAGCATCGATCTCATGACAAATCCAGCCAGCCCATTGAACGCAATGTCATTCAAGCACATCTCGTTGGTCGCGAACAATGTAGCGGTGGTTCAGGCCTAAGGTCGAGCCGCGTACTCAGGTCCTCATCTGAGGAGCGGCCTCAAGGCCGCGTCTCGAAGGATGGCCGCGGCGAGATCGGGGCCTGCATGGTTCGAGACGGCGCTTTGCGCCTCCTCACCATGAGGAGTGAAAGCGACGGCTTGGTAGGAGAGGCGTACGACGATGCTGAGCCCGGACGAACTCGAACGCTATGCCCGTCATATCGTGCTGCGCGACGTCGGCGGCCCGGGCCAGGCCGCGCTGAAGCGGGCCTCCGCGCTGGTGGTCGGTGCCGGCGGGCTCGGCGCGCCGGCGCTGATGTATCTGGCCGCCGCCGGTATCGGCACACTCGGCGTGGTCGATGACGACGTGGTGTCGCTGTCCAACCTGCAGCGCCAGGTGATCCACACCACGCCCGATATCGGCCGGCACAAGGTCGAGAGCGCGGCCGAGCGGATTGCGGCGCTCAATCCGCATGTTCGTTTCGTCGGCCACGCCACCTGGCTGAATGCCGACAATGCGCTCAGCCTGATCGGCGACTACGACCTCGTGCTCGACGGCTCCGATAATTTCTCGACGCGCTATCTGGTCTCGGACGCCTGCTTCTTCGCGAAGCGGCCGCTGATCACGGCGGCGCTCGGCACCTTCGACGGCTCGCTCACCACCATCCGCGCGCACGAGACCAACGAGCAGGGCGAATTCAATCCGACCTATCGCTGCCTGTTTCCGGAGGCGCCGCCGCCGGGTACCGTTCCGGCCTGCGCGGAAGCCGGCGTCATGGGTGCGCTGGCGGGCGTGCTGGGATCGATGATGGCGATGGAGGCGATCCGCGAGATCGTCGGTTTCGGCGACGGCCTGGTCGGCCGCCTCCTGATGATCGATGCGCGCGCGATGCGCTTCGAGACGCTGCGCTACGAGCGCGATCCGGCCAACCCGCTCAATGGCGACGGGCCGGTGTTCGACGATTTGAGCATCCACCGCGAGTAGAGGTGGCAGTGAAACCTCAGAGCATGCTCGGCAGCACGCGATCCGGCGGCTTGTGGGCGTCGAGGAAGGTGCGGATGTTGATGATCACCTTCTCGCCCATCTCGACGCGGCCTTCGATCGTGGCCGAGCCCATATGCGGCAACAGCGTCACCTTGCCGGCCTTGGCAAGCCGCACCAGCTTCGGGTTGACCGCGGGCTCGTGCTCGTAGACGTCGAGCCCGGCGCCCCCGATCTCGCCGCCTTCGATCAGCTTGATCAGCGTGTCCTCGTCGGTCACCTCGCCGCGCGCGGTGTTGACGATGTAGGCGTCCTTGCGGATCAGCTTCAGCCGCCGCGCCGAGAGCAAATGATAGGTCGCCGGCGTGTGCGGACAGTTCACCGAGATGATGTCCATCCGCGCCAGCATCTGGTCGAGGCTTTCCCAATAGGTCGCCCCTAACTCCTCGGCGATCTTCGGCGCGACGGGACGGCGGTTGTGATAGTGGATCTGCAGGCCGAAGGCGCGGGCGCGGCGCGCCACCGCCTGGCCGATGCGGCCCATGCCGATGATGCCGAGCCGCTTGCCGCCGATGCGGTGGCCGAGCATCCAGGTCGGCGACCAGCCCGGCCAGGGTTTTCCTTCGGTCAGGATCGAGGCGCCTTCGATCATCCGCCTGGGCACGGCGAGGATCAACGCCATGGTCATGTCGGCGGTGTCCTCGGTCAGGACCTTCGGCGTGTTGGTGACGGTGATGCCGCGAGCATGCGCGGCCTCGACGTCGATATTATCGACGCCGTTGCCGAAATTGGCGATCAGCCGCAGCTTGCAGTCGGGCTGGTTGATGATGTCGGCGCTGATATGGTCGGTGACGGTCGGAACCAGCACGTCGGCGGTGCGTGCGGCTTCCGCGATCTGGTCGGCGGACATCGGCGTGTCCTCGAGATTGATCCGCGCGTCGAACAATTCGCGCATCCGCGTCTCGATCGAATCCGGCAGCTTGCGCGTCACCACGACGAGGGGCTTTTTCTTCACCGACATGTCCTGCTCTCATGAGGCGTCGCAAGCCGCCTCTGTCGCCAAAGGCCGGTCGTTGAGGTCTCATTAACCCGGTTGTTCGACACTGCCCTTGCCGTGTCCGTCCCCGGCGTTTCCTTCAAGCTCTCCCGATATTTCCGGCCGGAAAAATCGGGGCAAACTGGTTGTTCAAGTGCCCGTCCTCTCTAGCAGAAGGCCGGGCCAAGACAAGAACCACGGGTCAAGGCTTGGGAACACCCGCGTGGGGCGGGTCAGGGGGTTGCGCGGCAGGTTTTGGAATTTGGGGTGAGGACCCGGCTCGGGCCGGGTCGTCGACAGGAGACGGGTTGATGGCGTTGGGGCGTTTTTGTTCGGTGATGGCGCTCGTTTGCACCTGGTTGAGCGCTTCGGTCGGCCCCTCGCATTCGGCCAAGGATACGACGCCCCAGACCGCCAGCGGCCTGCCGGTGCCGCGCTATGTCAGCCTCAAATCGGATCATGTGAACGTCCGCGCCGGCCCGACCAAGGACAATGACGTGGCCTGGGTCTACACCCGTTCGGGCCTGCCGGTGGAAATCACCGCCGAGTTCGAGAATTGGCGCCGGGTCCGCGATTCCGAAGGCGCCGAGGGCTGGGTCTATCACTCGTTGCTGTCGGGCCGCCGCACCGCGGTCGTCACCATGAAGCACAAGGACGACCTCGCCCCGATCTACGATCGCGCCGACCTCGACAGCGCGGTTGCAGCAAGACTCCAGGCCGGCGTCGTCACGCAGGTAAAGAAGTGCGCTGCAAACTGGTGCCGCGTCACCGGCAACGGTTTTGACGGCTGGATCCAGCAGGAGCGCCTCTGGGGCGTGTATTCGGACGAGCAGGTGAATTGACGCTGCCGTCGTCCCGGCGAACGCCGGGACCCATAACCACAGGGTTAAATTGTTTTGGAAGGCGTCAGCCAGCGTGCCTCATTGAGGGATCACGCGGTATGGGTCCCGGCGTTCGCCGGGACGACGATAGAGTTGTGAGGTTCAGCGCTTCTTGCGCAGGCGCACGACCATGTCGATGCGCGCGATCTCGTAACCCTCCGGCACCTCCGGCATCTTGGACAGCGCCAGATGCGGATCCTCGATGTCGACCAGCTCATGGCTGTTCTCGAGGTAGTAGTGATGGTGGGTGGTGACGTTGGTGTCGAAATAGGTCTTGGTGCCGTCGACGCTGACTTGGCGGAGCAGGCCGGCATCGGTGAGCTGGTTCAGCGTGTTGTACACGGTCGCCAGCGACACCGGAACCTTGGCCAGTGTGGCTTCCTCGTAGAGCATTTCAGCCGTGAGGTGGCGAGCACCTTTGCCGAACAACAGCCAGCCCAGTGCCATGCGCTGGCGCGTCGGACGGAGCCCGGCGGACTGGAGCATTTCATTGACGTCGTGCCAAGGGCAGCCGGTCAGAGCCGGCTGGCGGCCGGACAAGAGGGCCGCGGCATGGACGTCGTCGTCGTGATGGGGCGCAGTATTCTCGCTCATTTCCAGATTTCGGGCACGCGTGAACAATATCTCTCAGCAATATAAGAACAGAAAGATGCAGATGCAAGTTTCTCGCAACTAGAGGGGTTCTAATCAGGCTTGGAACCGGAGCGGGATCGCGTCATTTTACCTTCATGGATGCGCTTTGCTACCCGAAATAGCCTGTGTTAGAGAGCGCGCGGTTCCGCTTAGCCGATTTTGGCGCAGCCGGGCATCGAAGCCCGGTCCGCAGTCCATCCGGGGCATGCGGGCGCAGCGCCTGACAGTGGCAATTGGCGTTGCTCTCCGACCGAGACGGGGCCCATTTTCGCCAAAAAGCGCCGCTCAATCGGAATTCAAACAGAGGCTCGTGCATGCTGAACAGGCGCAACGGTTACGAATATGAAGATCTGCTGGCCTGTGGCCGCGGCGAGATGTTCGGCCCGGGCAATGCCCAGCTGCCGTTGCCGCCGATGCTGATGTTCGACCGCATCACTGACATCAACGACAATGGCGGCGAGTTCGGCAAGGGGCTGGTGCGCGCCGAACTCGACGTGAAGCCCGACCTCTGGTTCTTCGGCTGCCACTTCAAGAACGATCCGGTGATGCCCGGCTGCCTCGGCCTCGACGCGCTGTGGCAAATGGTCGGCTTTTACCTGGGCTGGACCGGGGGCGAAGGTCGTGGTCGCGCGCTTGGCCTGAACGAGCTGAAGTTCAGCGGCCAGGTGCTGCCCGAGGCGCGCAAGGTTGTGTACAACGTCGATATCAAACGCGTGATGCGTTCAAAGCTGGTGCTCGGTATCGCCGACGGGTGGCTTTCGGTCGATGACCAGATTATTTATCGCGCCAAGGACTTGAAGGTCGGCCTGTTCAAGCAGGGCACGAGCCTGGGCTGAGCGCATCACCAAGACAACAACGATTGAGGCGAGGCTGTCATGAGGCGGGTTGTGGTCACCGGGATGGGCATCGTCTCGTCGATCGGAAACAACACCCAGGAAGTGCTTGCGAGCCTTCACGAGGCGAAGTCGGGCATTTCGCGGGCTGAGAAATATGCCGAGCTCGGCTTCCGTTCGCAGGTACAGGGCGCGCCGACGCTCGATCCTGCGACGGTGGTCGACCGCCGCGCGATGCGTTTCCTCGGCCAGGGCGCGGCGTGGAATCACGTCGCGATGGAGCAGGCGATCCAGGACTCCGGTCTGTCGCCTGACGAAGTCTCCAACATTCGCACCGGCATCATCATGGGCTCCGGCGGCCCGTCCGCCCGTACCATCGTCGAATCCGCGGACATCACCCGCACCAAGGGACCGAAGCGCGTCGGACCTTTCGCAGTGCCGAAGGCGATGTCGTCCACGGCCTCCGCGACGCTTGCGACCTGGTTCAAGATCAAGGGCGTGAACTATTCGATCTCCTCGGCCTGCGCGACGTCGAACCATTGCGTCGGCAACGCCTATGAGACGATCCAGATCGGCAAGCAGGACGTCATCTTCGCCGGCGGCTGCGAGGAACTGGACTGGTCGCTCTCCGTGCTGTTCGACGCCATGGGCGCGATGTCCTCGAAATACAACGACACGCCGGCCACGGCCTCGCGTCCCTACGACGTCAACCGCGACGGCTTCGTCATCGCCGGCGGCGCCGGCGTGCTGGTGCTGGAAGAGCTCGAACATGCCAAGGCGCGCGGCGCCCGCATCTACGGCGAGATCGTCGGCTACGGCGCGACCTCGGACGGCTACGATATGGTCGCACCTTCAGGCGAAGGCGCCGAGCGCTGCATGCGCATGGCGATGTCGACGGTGAAGACCAAGGTCGACTACATCAATCCGCACGCGACCTCGACCCCGGCCGGCGATCCGCCGGAGATCGACGCGCTCCGCCGCGTGTTCGGAAGTGGAGAGAAGTGCCCGCCGATCTCGGCGACCAAGGCGCTGACCGGCCACTCGCTGGGCGCCACCGGCGTGCAGGAGGCGATCTACTCGCTGCTGATGATGAATAACGGCTTCATCTGCGAGAGCGCGCATATCCAGGAGCTCGACCCTGTCTTCGCCGACATGCCGATCGTGCGCAAGCGCATCGACAACGTCAAGATCGGCACCGTGCTGTCGAACTCCTTCGGCTTCGGCGGCACCAACGCCACGCTGGTGTTCAGCCGGTTGGATGCGTGACGTCGTTGTTGGCGTACTGTTGATTTTCTCGTCATGGCCGGGCTTGTCCCGGCCATCCACGTATTGGGACTAGGTTTGGAAGGGCGTGGAAGCCCGAGCATGACCTAAGCGGAAGGTAATCGCGAGATGGAAGGTCTGATGAAAGGTAAGCGCGGTTTGATCATGGGCATCGCCAATGATCATTCGATCGCCTGGGGCATGGCGAAGACGCTGCATGCCCACGGCGCCGAGCTTGCCTTCACCTTCCAGGGCGAGGCCCTCGGCAAGCGCGTCAAGCCGCTGGCGGAGCAGCTCGGCGTCGATCTGGTGCTGCCGTGCGACGTCGAGGACATCGCCAGCGTCGATGCGACCTTCGATGTGCTCCGTGAAAAATGGGGCAAGCTCGATTTCGTCATCCACGCCATCGGCTTTGCCGACAAGAACGAGCTGAAGGGCCGCTACGCCGACACCAGCCGCGAGAACTTTTCACGCACCATGGTGATCTCGTGCTTCTCGTTCACGGAAGTGGCGAAGCGCGCCGCCGAACTGATGACGGAGGGCGGCAGCATGATCACGCTGACCTTCGGCGCCTCCGAGCGCGCGATGCCGAACTACAACGTGATGGGCGTGGCCAAGGCGGCGCTGGAAGCCTCCGTGCGCTATCTCGCCTCCGATTTCGGACCGCGCGGCATCCGCGTCAACGCGATCTCGGCGGGCCCCATCCGGACGCTCGCCGGCTCCGGCATCGGCGAGGCGCGCGCGATGTTCGCCTTCATGCAGAAGCATTCGCCGCTTCGCCGCGGCGTCACGCTCGACGAGCTCGGCGGCTCGGCGCTGTATCTGCTGTCGGATCTCTCCGGCGGCGTGACCGGCGAGATCCACTATGTCGATTCCGGCTACAACATCGTCCTGATGCCGAGGCCTGACGATTTGAAGACGCCCGACTGAGGCGTCCGCGAGTAGCCTGATATGACGACGCCGTAGGGTGGGCAAAGGAGCGCAAGCGACGTGCCCACCATCTCTGCGTGATCGCAATAGATACATGACGTGGGCACGCTACGCTTTGCCCACCCTACGAGAGTTCGTCTAACCCGCGGCGATCTTCTCCGCGCGCTGGAAAGCGGGACGTGCCATGCAGCGCGCGAGATAGGCGTCGAAGGCAGGGCGCGACGGCACCATCTTGAACAGGCGCAGCGCGAAATTCAGGCCCGAGCCGATCGTGACGTCGGCGGCCGAAAACTCCTCGCCGAGAATCCACGGCCCCTCGGCGAGCGCAGCTTCCAGAACGTCGAACACCTGCGTCGCGCTGCCCCAGGCCGCGGTCGAGGTCGGGATCTCGATCTTGGTGAAGATCTGGATGATGGCAGGTTCGATGCAGCCCGGGGAGAAGAACAGCCATTGCATATAGCGCGCGCGGCGCGGGTCGGTCACGGCGGGTGCGAGCTTCGTCTCGGGGTAGCGGTCGGCGATGTAGGCGCAAATGGCCGCGGCCTCGCCAAGGGCTGCATCGCCGTCGCTGAGCGCCGGCACTTTCCCCATCGGATTGACCCTGAGGAAATCCGGCGCCTTTTGCGCGCCGGTCGAGATGTCGGTCAGCACGCGCTCATAGGGCAGGCCGCTCTCTTCCATCAGCCAGAGCGTCGTGAACGAGCGCGAGCGGGGCGACCAATAGAGCTTGATCATGGCGGGAACCTTTCATCGGCGGAAGGCCAGCAGCGTGCAATTCATGCCGCGTTTGCCGCGTATCCGCAACGCACTACGCCTGGGTCGATGCCAACCAGCGTAAACGACATGTGGGTCAACGTTGTTCAGTGTCGCTTTGGCGTGCTGCTGGTCGACGTCCAAGCAAAAGCGGCAACGTCTTGTCGAGGCTTTCCGCCAGCATGGCGCGCACGCCGTCGCGCAGTGCGGGGTTGTCGGCGGCATCTTCAGGGCGCGTTGGAAACGATTCTGCGGGCAACTCGCGATAAGGGCCGCCGACGAGCTCGCCCAAAAACCTCTGCACCGCCAGCGAATGATCCAGGTTGATCAGCGCAGAGCTCTGTCTGACGATGGCAAAGGCGCGCCCGTCAAAGATACGGATAAACGCCAGGGCGTGGAGAAAGATGCGACGCCCGAGCACCACATCCTGGTTGAGGATGCCGAAGCCGCGGACCGTATAGCTTGATGACCCGATCGGACTGATTGCATTGAGGATCTGGATGTAGTGCCGGCAATTCGTTCCTTTCACGGCCTCGCGCATGTATCCGGCCAGCTCCGCGTTGGGATCGCGGACCAACCTATCTTTCAACGTGTCCTTTGACTCATCGTGGGGAGGAAATTTCGCCGGATTGTAGGTGATTCTCAGAACGGACGCGCCGGCAGGGATCGCGGCGCGAGTCCGCGCGAAGATCAGATCGCTCAGTCCCCAGCCTGGGATCGGGACCACCGTCTTCTTGTTCTGAAATATGGTCAGGCCGGTCGTCTGCACGGTGAACTCATCGCCGGTGGTGATGACGACACCGAAGTCGCACGAGCCGCCGGCCACGGGAGCGGGCTTGCCCGTCGCTTCACGCCGCGTGGTCAGCTTGCCATTGGCTTGTTTGACGGTTGGTTGTGCCGTCTCCCATTGGGCTTGTGCCGGCGCCTGAGTTGAAGAACACCACAGGATGAGCGTAATGACGAGCAGCCGGGCGATCATGCTGAATGCGACTGTGTTCGCAGGCGCAGCCAAACTTGATCCTTTGGCGCGTGGTGTCGACAAAGGCGCTTACTCTTCCTTTAGATAGCCGGGGAGGTTCCGGTCGAGCCTTTCTACGACGAGCGCACGCGTTCTCTCGCGCAACGCCGCGTTGGTCGAAGCTGTCTCGGGCGGATCTGGGAACAGTGAATTGTCGAGCTTCGTGATCGGGTCTTCAAACAGACGCATGCTTGTGGCGAGATTCGCGCCGATATCCGTAAGGGGGCGCTTGATCTGTTCGTAGCTGCGGCCGTCAATCAGCGTGATCGCAACATTGGCGAAAAGGTGTGAGTGCCGAATCAAGCTGCCGAGCCCCTGGTTGTAGGTGCCGATCCCGTTCAGCGTCATGTTTGAGTTCGGCAGCTTCGTCTTGAAAGTGGTTGCGACGAGATAGCGATCGCAATTCGCATTCCCGGTGAACCCCTTCACGATCACCGGCAGAGTCTCTTTGGGGTCCGGGATGAAGATCGCCTTCGCATGATAGAAGGGATCGAAGGCGCCCTTGGGATAAGCGATCCTGCGTATCGAGGAATCGTTGTTCGTTGCCGCCCGCACGCGCGCGAAAACGAGATCATCGAGGCCCCAGTCGATCGGGATCTCCTTTGCTTCCGCCTCGAAGATTGTCACGCCGAACTTCTGTACGGAGTAATGCTCGCCGATTACCGAGATTACGCCGAGACGGCACGGACCGCTGTTCATCTGCTCGGCTGGTTTGACTGCCGCAGCTTTCGGCTTCGTCGCCGCTTTCTTGACGGTCGGCTTTGAGGGAGGCGTGGGTGGCGCGGTGGTTGCAGGAGGAGTTTGAGCTGCTGCCAGAGCTAGAGAAGACAGCAAAACGATCGCGGAAGCAGCAAATCGAATCATGGATTCCAGGGCATCAGCAGCGGGAGAATATCGATCACGCCACCCTAGATTAGGACGGTGACAACCGCAAGCTGCACCCGGAGGTCGTGGTCTATCCGGTTGGTCGCTGCCGCTTCCACCGGTAATATTTCATCATGAACCCGTTCGCTGGCTCGATCTCTTGCTTCTCGAACACGAAACCTTCGCGCTCGTACCAGCGCCAGGCTTTTTCGTTCTCGCGCACGCAGCGCAGGTGCATCTCGTCGGGCATTTGCGTGCGCGTGAAGGCGAGCAGCTTTCGCCCGAGCGATTGACCCTGATAGTCGGGCGCGACGAACAGCATGTCGAGATAGAGTTTTGGCACATGCAGCGCCAGCATGGCGGCGATGGTGCCGCGATCATCGGCGACGAACAGGCTCCAGCCGTTCTCGATCTCGCGTCGGATGCGCGCGCGGAGATTGGCGAGCAGAAAGTCGCTGGCCTCGCCGAGGCCGGTCGAGACCCAGCTCTCCATCCAGACGCGGCCGACCTCGTCGTATTCGTCGGCGCGGGCGGGGCGGATGATCGGGTGCGACATCGGAGCCTCAGGCCCGCTGGCTGCGCACAGGCGGGCGTGCGCGCACCTTGCCGGCCGACAGGCACACCACTTCGGAGATTTGCAGCAGCTGCCGCGCCAACGGGCTGGTCTTGCGCCAGACCATGCCGATGGTGCGGGATGGCTGCGGATCGAGGAAGCGCGCGAGCGAGACCGACGCCGATCGCGTCTCCACCGGCACGGCCATCTCCGGGATCAGCGTGACCCCGATGCCGGCGCTGACCATCTGGACCAGCGTCGACAGCGAATTGGCATCCAGCATCTCGCGCGGCGGCGCCGACTGCATGTTGCAAAACGACAGCGCCTGATCGCGGAAGCAGTGTCCCTCTTCGAGCAGCAACAGCCGCATCTCGCGCATCATCTCGCGCGACGGCGCCGGGGTCCCCTCATCCGCGCTCGGCCGGACCAGCAGGAATTTCTCCTCGAACAGGGCGACCTCGGTGAGCGAAGGCTCGGACACCGGCAGGGCCACGATGGCGGTGTCGAGCCGCCCTTCCACCAGCTCCTGGATCAATCGCGGCGTCATGGTCTCGCGCACGCGGATGTCGAGCTCCGGATGCATGCGCGTGAGATTCTTGGTGATGGTGGGCAGCAGATACGGCGCGATCGTCGGGATCATGCCGATGCGCAGGCGACCGGCGAAGCGATCCTGCGAGGCGCGGGCGAAATCGCCGAGCTCATCGACCGAGCGCAAAATGTCGCGAACGCGTTGCGCGAGCTCCTCGCCGAACCGGGTCAGCGCCACCTGCCGGGCGCTGCGCTCCAGCAGCAGGCCGCCGAGCGTCTCCTCCAACTCCTTGATCTGCATCGACAAGGCCGGTTGCGAGATGGAGCAGGACTCAGCCGCGCGGCCGAAATGGCCGTGACGCGCCAGGGCGTCGAAATACCGGAGCTGGCGCAGCGTCAGGTTTATCATCAGAAAATCCTATCGCAGCGATCATTAAAGTCAACTTTACCTGATAGGACGCGACGCTTAGAGTGGTTCTACCTGGTCAAAGGCGCGAGTTCGACGCCACCAGAGGAGGTATTCATGGACGACACTTCGAAGTGCCCGTTTTCGGGTGGAAAACGCGTGCCAGCGAACCGCGATTGGTGGCCAACTCAGCTCAGCATCGAGATGCTGCACAAGAATTCCGGCCTGTCCGATCCGATGGGCGACGAATTCGACTATGCCAAGGAATTCAAGACGCTCGACCTTAACGCGGTCGTCAAGGACCTGACCGCGCTGATGACGGACTCGCAGGAGTGGTGGCCCGCCGACTTCGGTCACTATGGCGGTCTCATGATCCGTATGACCTGGCACAGCGCGGGCACCTACCGCATCACCGACGGCCGTGGCGGCGCCGGAGCCGGCCAGCAGCGTTTCGCACCACTCAACAGCTGGCCCGACAACGCCAACCTCGACAAGGCGCGCCGGCTGCTGTGGCCGATCAAGCAGAAATACGGCCGCAAGCTCTCCTGGGCCGACCTGATGGTTCTCGCCGGCAACGTCGCGCTGGAATCGATGGGCTTCAAGACCTTCGGCTTCGCCGGCGGCCGCGCCGACGTCTGGGAGCCGGAAGAGCTCTATTGGGGTCCCGAAGGCACGTGGCTGGGTGATGAGCGCTACAGCGGCGAACGCCAGCTCGCCGAGCCGCTCGGCGCGGTGCAGATGGGCCTCATCTACGTCAATCCGGAAGGCCCGAACGGCAAGCCGGACCCGGTTGCCGCGGCCAAGGACATCCGCGAGACCTTCGCCCGCATGGCGATGAACGACGAAGAGACCGTCGCGCTGATCGCCGGCGGCCACTCCTTCGGCAAGACACACGGCGCGGGCGATCCGTCGCTGGTCGGTCCGGAGCCGGAAGCGGGCGCGCTCGAGGATCAAGGCCTCGGCTGGAAGAGCAAGCACGCTTCGGGCCTCGCCGGTGATTCCATCACCAGCGGTCTCGAAGTGACCTGGACGGCGACGCCGACCAAGTGGAGCAACAACTTCTTCGAGAACCTGTTCAACTACGAATGGGAGCTTACGAAGAGCCCGGGCGGTGCGAACCAGTGGACCGCCAAGGGCGCCGACGCGATCATTCCCGATGCCTTCGACAAGTCGAAGAAGCATCGGCCGACCATGCTGACCACCGACCTCTCGCTGCGTTTCGACCCGGCCTACGAGAAGATCTCGCGTCGCTTCCTGGAGAATCCAGCTCAGTTCGCGGACGCCTTTGCCCGCGCCTGGTTCAAGCTCACCCATCGCGACATGGGTCCGATCCAGCGTTATCTCGGCCCGCTGGTGCCGAAGGAGACGCTGATCTGGCAGGATCCGATTCCGGCCGTGAATCACGAGCTGGCCAGCGAGCAGGACATCGCGGCGCTGAAGAGCAAGATCCTGGCCTCGGGTCTGTCGGTCTCCGAGCTGGTCTCGACCGCCTGGGCGTCCGCCTCGACGTTCCGCGGCTCCGACAAGCGCGGCGGCGCCAACGGCGCGCGCATCCGTCTTGCCCCGCAGAAGGATTGGGAGGTGAACCAGCCGGCTCAGCTCTCCAAGGTTCTGGGCAAGCTCGAAGCGATCCAGAAGGACTTCAACGCGTCTTCAGGCGCGAAGAAGGTCTCGCTCGCGGACCTCATCGTGCTCGGCGGTTCTGCCGCGGTCGAGAAGGCCGCCAAGGATGCCGGCGTCGACGTCAAGGTCGGCTTCACGCCGGGCCGGATGGACGCCTCGCAGGAGCAGACTGACGCTGCCTCCTTTGCTCCGTTGGAGCCGCGCGCTGATGGTTTCCGCAACTTCATCGGCAAGCGGCATCAGTTCATGCAGCAGGAAGAAGCCCTGGTCGATCGCGCGCAACTGCTCCGGCTCACCGGCCCGGAGATGACGGTGCTTCTCGGCGGCTTGCGCGTACTCGGTGCCAATGCGAACGGTTCGAAGCACGGCGTCCTCACCTCGAAGGTGGGAACGCTCAGCAACGACTTCTTCGTCAACCTGCTCGACATGAGCACCCAATGGTCCCCGGCGGCCGACGGCACATACGAAGCCCGCGACCGCAAGACCAATGCGGTCAAGTGGACCGGCACGCGCGTCGACCTGATCTTCGGGGCGCACTCGCAGCTTCGCGCCTACGCCGAGGTCTATGCCACCTCGGACGCCAAGGAGAAGTTCGTGAAGGACTTCGCCAAGGCCTGGACCAAGGTGATGAACCTCGACCGGTACGACATCGCGGCGTAAGTCGCTGCACCTCTCCTGCTTGCGGGAGAGGTGCAAGTCACCCCGGGGCGGACACAAACAAAAAGGGCGGCCCTTCGGCCGCCCTTTCGTTCTTCTGCAGTGTAGCGAGCGCTTACTCGCCGGCGGCTTCGCGCGGGGCCTTCTCGCCCTCGCCGCCCTTGCCTTCGAGGTCTTCGCCGGTGGTCTGATCGACCACCTTCATCGACAGGCGGGTCTTGCCGCGGTCGTCGAAGCCGAGCAGCTTGACCTTGACCTTGTCGCCTTCCTTGACGACGTCGGAGGTCTTCTGCACGCGCGCCGAGGCGAGCTGGCTGATGTGGACGAGGCCGTCCTTGGAGCCGAAGAAGTTCACGAAGGCGCCGAACTCCATCACCTTGACGACGGTGCCGTCATAGATCTGGCCGACTTCCGGATCGGAGGCGATCGACTTGATCCACTTGATCGCGGCCTTCATGGCCTCGCCGTCGCTGGAGGCGACCTTCACGGTGCCGTCGTCTTCGATATTGACCTTGGCGCCGGTCTTCTCGACGATCTCGCGGATCACCTTGCCGCCGGTGCCGATCACTTCGCGGATCTTGTCGGTGGCGATCTTGAAGGTCTCGATGCGCGGCGCGTATTCGCCGAGCTCGGCACGGGCGTTGGTGAGCGCCTTGGCCATCTCGCCGAGGATGTGGATACGACCATCCTTGGCCTGGGCCAGTGCCACCTTCATGATCTCTTCGGTGATGCCCTCGATCTTGATGTCCATCTGGAGCGAGGTGATGCCCTGCTCGGTACCGGCGACCTTGAAGTCCATGTCGCCGAGATGGTCTTCGTCACCGAGGATGTCCGAGAGAACCGCAAAGCGCTTGTCTTCGAGGATCAGGCCCATCGCGATGCCCGCGGTCGGCCGCTTCAACGGCACGCCGGCATCCATCAGCGCCAGCGAAGCGCCGCAGACCGAAGCCATTGAGGACGAGCCGTTCGACTCGGTGATCTCCGACACCACGCGCGTGGTGTAGGGGAATTCGTGATGCGGCGGCAAGACCGGGTGGATCGCGCGCCAGGCCAGCTTGCCGTGGCCGATCTCGCGACGCTTGGTGCCGCCGAGGCGGCCGGTCTCACCGACCGAGTAGGGAGGGAAGTTGTAGTGCAGCAGGAACGTCTCTTTGTACGTTCCCGACAGCGCGTCGATGTACTGCTCGTCCTCGCCGGTGCCGAGCGTGGTCACGACCATCGCCTGGGTCTCGCCGCGGGTGAACAGCGCCGAGCCGTGGGCGCGGGGCAGCACGCCGACTTCGGCGACGATGTTGCGGACGGTCTTGCTGTCGCGGCCGTCGATGCGCTTGCCGGTGTCGAGGATGTTCCAGCGAACGATCTTGGCTTCGAGCTCCTTGAACACGCCGGCGATGCGCAGCTTGTCGTATTTCGGCTCCTGCCCTTCCGGGAAGTAGTGGGCGATCACCTTTTCCTTGACCTTGCCGACCGCGGCGTAGCGATCCTGCTTGACCGGAATGGCGTAGGCGGCGCGCAGCTCCTGCTCGACGAGGCCGAGCATTTCCTTCTCGAGCGCCGAATTGTCGATCACGGTGACTTCGCGCGGCTCCTTCGCAGCCTTCTCGGCGAGCTCGATGATCGCGTTGATCACCGGCTGGAAGTGGCGGTGACCGAACATCACCGCGCCGAGCATGATGTCTTCGTTCAGCTCCTTGGCTTCCGATTCGACCATCAGCACGGCGTCGGCGGTGCCGGCGACGACCAGGTCGAGCTGGGTGTCGACCATCTCGTCGAGCGTCGGGTTGAGGATGAACTCGTCATTGGCGAAGCCGACGCGCGCCGCGCCGATCGGGCCCTTGAAGGGCGCGCCGGACAGCGTCAGCGCAGCGGACGAAGCCACCAGCGCGACGATATCAGGATCGTTTTCCATGTCGTGTGAGAGCACGGTGACGATCACCTGGGTCTCGTTGCGCCAGCCGTCGACGAACAGCGGACGGATCGGACGGTCGATCAGGCGGGAGACCAGCGTCTCCTTCTCGGTCGGACGTCCCTCGCGCTTGAAATAGCCGCCGGGAATGCGGCCCGCAGCGTAGGTCTTCTCCTGATAGTCGACGGTCAGCGGCAGGAAGTCGACGCCTTCGCGCGGCGCCTTGGCCGCGACGACGGTGGCGAGCACCACGGTCTCGCCATAGGTGGCGACGACGGCGCCATCGGCCTGACGGGCGATCTTGCCGGTTTCCAGCTTGAGAGTGCGTCCACCCCAGTCGATCTCGACCGAATGCTTATTGAACATAGATGTCTTCTTTCATGGGTTCTCGAAAGAAGGACGGCTCGAAAAACAAAAACCATGCGCAAGATTGCGGGGCGCTGATCGAAGCGGGTGATCAGCGTCCTGCGATCCTGCCATGGTTTTTGGATTTCGGATGGCGTCCATCCTTTCGGGTCATACGGGCGCCTTGCCCGTTGTGCCCAGCCGCCGGATTGCTGCTGGACTGTCAGTCGGCACGAATGCGAACACCGAACCTTCGATCTTCGCTCATCATGCCCGGATGCTGGCCGTCAACGGCCCGCATCCGACGTGCACGCAACCTCGATCAAAAAGCTTAAAATAAGCGCTTTCGTTCGAAACCACGTGCGAAAACGCGCGCCGTTGGCGCGCGCAAGAACTCTTAACGACGAATGTTGTGCTTCTCGAGCAGCGCCTTGTAACGCGCCTCGTCCCGCTTCTTGAGGTAGTCGAGCAGCGAGCGGCGGGTCGAGACCAGCTTCAAAAGGCCGCGACGCGAATGGTTGTCCTTCACGTGGGTCTTGAAATGGTTGGTGAGGTTGTTGATGCGTTCCGACAGGATCGCGACCTGAACCTCGGGCGAGCCGGTGTCGCCGGCCTTGTTGGCATTCGTCTTGATGACTTCCGCTTTGCGTTCTGCGGCAATCGACATCGTCAATTTCTCTCGTTGCGACCGGGGCTGGCAGTCAGGCCGGTCAGGTTGAACACACGCTTGGGGATGATTTCGCCATTGCCGACTTCAGCAAGCGCGAGAAGACGGCCTGCCACCGTGACATAGACTGTGCCGCTACAAGTGGGCGCATCCCGTCCGCGCAACAAAACGGCCTGGCCCCGATGGAGCCTTGCCGCATCAGCCCGAGTGACGGCCAGTGCCGGGATGTCGTCCAGCGCGGTCTCAACGGGCATAAGCGCGTCCGCGAGGCTACCCTCGCCGGACGCGGCTCTATCGCACAAAGCCTCCAGCTGATCCAGCGGAATCATGTCGTTTTCGCCAAATGGGCCGACCAGGGTCCGCCTGAGCGCGCAGATATGGCCGAAAGTGCCGAGAATCCGGCCCATATCGCGGGCCAACGCCCGGACATAGGTGCCCTTGCCGCATTCGGCCTCGAACACGGCTCGGTCGTTATCCGGTTGATCCACAAGGGTTAAATGGTGAATTTCGACCGGACGGGCGGCCAGTTCCACGACCTCGCCGTCGCGGGCGAGGTCGTAGGCGCGCTCGCCCTGGACCTTGATCGCGGAATAGCGCGGTGGGATCTGCTCGATCACCCCGGTGAAGCGGGGCAACAGGGCCAGGATGGCCTCGCGGGTCGGACGCTGGTCGGAGGTCGCGGTCACCCGGCCCTCGATGTCGTCGGTGTCGCGCTCCTCGCCCCAGCACACCGTGAACTGGTAGCGCTTGCGGCCGTCCATGACGAAGGGAACGGTCTTGGTGGCTTCCCCGAGCGCGATCGGCAGCCCGCCCGAGGCGAGCGGATCGAGCGTGCCGGCGTGTCCGGCGCGCTTGGCGTTGAACAGGCGCTTGAGCACCGCAACCGCCTGCGTCGACGTCATGCCGATCGGCTTGTCGAGCACGACCCAGCCATGGACGTCGCGCCGGTCGCGGCGAACCTGGTTGCCCTTCTGCCTGGCATTGGCACGCGGATCATTGTTGACGCGGCGCGGCTCCTGATGCGGCTGCGAATCGCCGCCGAGATCCGCAAAATTATTTTTCTGCACGTCGCGCTGATCGGCTTGTTCGCCGCTGATCGTGTCGTGAGCCGGGTCCATGGTCATCGTTCTTCTTCCCGATCCGTCTCCGGATCCTGTTCCAAATCCTGTTCGAGGTCCTTCTGAACTGCAGGTGTTCGCAAAAGCTTCTCGATCCGTTCCGCTTCGTCGAATCGTTCGTCGACGCGGAAACGAAGATCAGGTGCAAATTTCAGGTTAACGCGCCGCGCGACCTCGCCGCGCAGAAACTTCTTGTTGCGTTCGAGCGCAGCGATGACGACCGCGGTGTCGTGGCCACCGAGCGGCATCACATAGACTGTCGCGAGCTTCAGGTCGGGTGACATCCGCACCTCCGGCACGGTGATGATGTGACCTTCGAGATCCGCATCATGCACATTGCCTTGCGCCAGAATATCGGCCATCGCGTGGCGAACCTGCTCGCCAACGCGCAACTGACGTTGCGAGCCTCCGCCGGGTGCGGAATTTTTTTTCTGATGATGGCGTGGCATCTCGAAAATCACCTCGTCATGCCCGTGTTTGGGACACGGGCATTGTCATTTGTCCTGTTGAAACGAAGAGGGGTGGATGGCCGGAAAAAATCCGGCCATCGCACTCCCGCAATTTCAGTTCAAAAAAGATCCGGGCGCTTCGGTAAGATTTGGACTTACAGGGAGCGCTGGATCGTCTCTACGCGGTAACACTCGATCACGTCACCGGCACGCATGTCGTGGTAGTTCTCGAAGGCCATGCCGCATTCCTGACCGGACTGGACTTCCTTCACTTCGTCCTTGAAGCGCTTCAGCGTCGACAGCTTGCCTTCGTGCACGACGACGTTGTCGCGGATCAGGCGCACATTGGCGCCGCGTTCCACGGTGCCGTCGGTGACGCGGCAGCCGGCGACCTTGCCGACCTTGGAGATGTTGAAGATCTCCAGGATCGCGGCATTGCCGAGCATGGTTTCGCGCAAGGTCGGCGCGAGCAAGCCGCTCATCGCCTTCTTCACGTCGTCCACGAGGTCGTAGATGATGTTGTAGTAGCGGATCTCGATGCCGTTGCGCTTGGCGGCCGCAGCGGCCTCCTTGTTGGCACGAACCGAGAAGCCGATGATCGCGGCGTTGAAGCCTTCGGCCAGCGTCACGTCGGATTCCGAGATACCGCCGACGCCGGCATGCAGGATGCGGGCTGCGACCTCGTCGGTACCGAGCTTCTCCAGCGAGCCGAGGATTGCTTCCAGCGAGCCCTGCACGTCGGCCTTGATGATCAGCGGGAATTCCTTGCGGCCCGCGGTCTTCAATTGCGACATCATCTGCTCGAGCGAGCCGCGCATGCCGGAGATCGAGGCAGCCGCGTTCTCGCGCTTCTGGTGCGCACGGTAGCTGGTGACCTGGCGGGCGCGGGCTTCGTTCTCGACCACGGCGAGACGATCGCCGGCTTCCGGCGGACCGTTGAAGCCGAGCACTTCGACCGGCACCGACGGACCGGCTTCCTGCACGGTCTCGCCCTGATCCGAGATCAGCGCGCGGACGCGGCCCATCTCGGCGCCTGCGACGATGATGTCGCCGACCCGGAGCGTGCCGCGCTGGACCAGTACGGTCGCGACCGGACCGCGGCCGCGGTCGAGCTTGGCCTCGATCACGGTGCCCTCGGCCGGCCGTTCCGAATTGGTCTTGAGGTCGAGGATATCTGCCTGGAGCGCGATCATCTCGAGCAGCTTGTCGAGATTGGTCTTGTTCTTGGCGGACACTTCGACGTCGACGACTTCGCCGCCGAAGGATTCCACCTGCACCTCGTGCTGGAGCAGCTCGGTGCGCACGCGCTCGGGCTTGGCGTCGGGCTTGTCGATCTTGTTGATGGCAACGATGATCGGCACCCGCGCCGCCTTGGCGTGGTTGATGGCTTCGATCGTCTGCGGCATGACGCCGTCATCGGCCGCAACCACCAGCACGACGATGTCGGTCACCTTGGCGCCGCGGGCGCGCATCGCGGTGAACGCGGCGTGGCCGGGCGTGTCGATGAAGGTGATCTTCTTGCCGCTTTCGGGCGACAGCACCTGATAGGCGCCGATATGCTGGGTGATGCCGCCGGCTTCGCCGGAGACGACGTTGGCATGACGGAGCGCGTCGAGCAGCGAGGTCTTGCCGTGGTCGACGTGACCCATGACGGTCACCACGGGCGAGCGGGTCTCAGTGTCGGTCGAATCGTCGGTGGCGTCGAACAGACCTTCTTCAACGTCGGACGCAGCAACGCGCTTGACGGTGTGGCCGAGCTCTTCGGCGATCAGCTGCGCAGTGTCGGCGTCGATCACGTCGGTGATCTTATGGATCGCGCCCTGCTTCATCAGCATGCGGATGATTTCCACCGCGCGCTCGGCCATGCGGTTGGCGAGCTCCTGGATGGTGATCGCTTCCGGAATGACCACCTCGCGGATGAGCTTTTCCTTCGGCTCGTTCGCGGCATGGCCCTTCAGGCGTTGGGTGCGGCGGCGGAACGAGGCGATCGAGCGCTCGCGCACGTCGTCGGCATTGAATGCGGTCACGACCGTCAGGCGGCCGCGCTCCTTCTGCGGGCCGGGCTTGTGGGTGGGCTTGGGGGCTACCACGGGACGCGCGGCGCCGCCGGGGCCGCGGCGGATCTGGCGCGGACCATCGTCCTCGTCCGGGCCGGCAGCAACCGCGGGAGCGCGGCCCAACGGGC
>NZ_LBJU01000080.1:0-35123 GCF_028128835.1 Bradyrhizobium sp. CCBAU 65884
CGCGTCCGGGCCCCCGTTTTGCAGCACCACCGCCGCGAGCAGCCCCGCACGTGGCGGCGCCGCGACCTGAATTCCACCGGGCGCCGGCAGCGCCACAACGTCCGGCCATGGCCCCGCGGCCGACGCCGCATATCGCCGCCCCCTCGCGCCCAAGCGCGCCACCTGCTGTGAGCGCGCGGCCGCCGCGACAGGAGCGGATGGAGCAGCGCGCGCAGCAACATCAGCAGCAGATCCAGCAGCGAGAGCAAATCGTGCAGCAGCGGCAGCGCGAGATGCTCACACGCCAGAGCTCGGAACGGCAGAGCCGCATCGATCGGATGCAACAGCGCGTGCAGCAATTGCAGTCGCAGAAGCCGGAAGGCGTGCGGGCGCAACGTGCACAGGAGCGGACGCTGCAGACGCAGAACCGCCTGCTCCAGCGCGAACAGGGCATGCAGCAGCGCGATCAGGCGCGCCTGCAGCGGCTGGGCCCCGAGTCCACCACAGTTGGGCGAGCCGCCACTGCCGCCGCCGTGCAGGCGGCCGAGCGCGGGCGATTTGCCGAGCGCTTCCGCGAGCAGGCCCCTGCGCAAGCGCAGGCAGCGCTCACCACCCGCCAGAGCGGCTGGGCTCCCCGGCAGGCCTGGCGACACCGCCATCCCGCGGTGTTCGTGGCGTGGCTTGGGCCCGTGTTCTGGCCTTACGCTTACTCCGACATTTTCAACTACACGTTCTGGTCCTATGGCTACGAGCCCGGTTATTGGGCATACGCCTATGACGACTTCGTCGACACCGTGTTCTGGGGTGGTGACGGCCCCTATTCCGCCTATGCCAGCACCAACCCGTATGACTATCCGCAAGCCGGTGGCGGCAGCCGCGCCCGTCCGCGCGCGAGCGTGAGCCCGCAAACGCTACAGCAATTGTGCGGTACACCGGACAAGGGCGTCACCGCCTGGCCGCTTGCCGATATCGCGAAAGCGGTGCGGCCGGCGCCGGAGCAACGCGCACTGCTCGACGAATTGAAAACCGCGGCGGCCAACGCTGCCGGCGTGTTCAAGGACTCCTGCGCGGAGACTTATGCATTGACTCCCCCTGGTCGCTTGCGCGCGATGATGAACCGCATCAGCGCGACGCTGGAAGCCGTCAAGATCGTGCGACCGGCACTGGAGAATTTTTACAACTCGCTCAGTGACGAGCAGCAGGCCAGCTTCAATGCGCTCGGTCCGAATGTCGGCGAACACCCGCCGCAGCAGCAAGCGAACGTCGAGGGCTGCGGCGATCCGAAATCCGGCCTGACCCAGCTGCCGATCCAAAGGATCGAGGCTGTGCTCCACCCAGCCGGCAAGCAGAAGGAGGCGCTCGACCGCCTCAGTGAAGCGACAGCCAAAGGCGTTGAAGGCCTGCAAGCGGCTTGCCCGAACGATGTGCCGCTGACGCCGGTCGGACGGCTGGAGGCGATGCAGCACCGGCTCGAGGCGATGCTGACGGCCGCCAAGCTGGTAGAGCCTGCGCTGGACGAGTTCTATGCCACGCTGAGCAGCGAGCAGAAGGCGCGCTTCAACACGCTGCAACAGGTCGCGGGGCCGTGAGGACGGCATCGCGTTCTCTCGTTGCAATTTGCGCCGCGGTCGAACGAGCGGGGGGACGTAATCGTCCTGCTTCAAAGCTCGACGAGACCATGCATGTCCCTACCGCGCACTCTCTGCGAGGGTGCAGCGGCACGTAACGCAAGCGACAGCCTCGTTTCCGACCTCACGAGGAAATCGTCTTCCGCCCAGCCTAGTTCGCGCTTGGGATCGCGTTGCATTGCTGGAAGTGAGAAGACAACTCGAGATTAGCCAGATGATCCCAGTATTCCGCTTCTGCGAGCAGCTTCCATTTGTTCATGCTGTTGTACGCGGCCTGTTGGCGGCACAGTGAGCTCATCGCACGCAAACGCTGCACCTTATCCACTGCGGACCCTCCTTCACGCTTGCTTGTTTGCAAGCGCATTTGTGTTGTCACAGCTTCGCAGATCGAATTGACGGGTGATAGTCCGGTGTTTGACGGTGAATCAATGATAGCGCAATCGTCCGACTTTTCAGCGCCCGGCAAATTCGATCGCAAACCAGTTTGGCCCCGCGCATTGAATGAATTGCAGATTGTCCTTGGCGGTCTTTCGCCGCAATAAAGCATGCCGGTGCCTTCGGCAAAGCTCGCCAGCTATGTCATGCCGATCACGGCAATGGCCCCGACGGTTGCACGTCGGGGCCATTCAAGATCAACAGGCATGGGTACATCCGCCGTCCCTGCTGATCGTTGATGCCACTGATTACCGCATCCGATCTGGCACAGACTGTGGCGAGGCTGCGGCATCGGCATGATGACATTCTGCCTGAAAGCTGATGGTAGTCCACCACATCTTTGGTGGTACTCCGACCAGTTCGCTGCTTCGCCAGCGGGGCGAACTTGCGCTGGACGAGTTCTATGCGACGCCGACAGCGAGCAGAAGGCCCGCTTCAACGCGCTGCAACAGCTCGCAAGCCCGTATGGGCCGCACTCGTGGTAACTCTACACCACCGTCTTATGACGCGCGATGCAGGTCTGCAGCACCTCGCCCATTGGCTTGCTCCACCAGGCGTTGGAGAAGATCTCGATCTCGGAATAGCCAGCAAAGCCCTCCGCTTCGACCGCCGCACGCACTGATTTGATGTCGATGACGCCGTCGCCCATCATGCCGCGGTCGTTGAGGATGTCTGTTGTCGGCACCAGCCAGTCGCAGACATGGAACGCGAGCAGGCGATCCTTGCCGGCGCGCGCGATCTGGCTCATCAGCTCCGGGTCCCACCAGATGTGATAGACGTCGAGCGCGACGCCGAGCATGCCGCTGCGTGCGGGATCGAGCCGGTCGCAGATATCGAGCGCCTGCTTCGTGGTGTTCACACAGGCGCGGTCAGCCGCATAGGCCGGATGTAGCGGCTCGATGGCCAGCGGCAGGTTTGCCTGCCTGGCATAGTCGAGCATATCGGCGAGAGCTTCCTCAACCTGCCCGCGCGCTGCCGCGATGTCCTTCGACACCTCGCTGCCCGGCCTGGAATATTGCGGCAGGCCACCGACGACGAGGACGATGCAGGGCGCGCTCAGCGCCTTGGCTTCATCGACGCAGCGCCTGTTGTCGTCGCGCACCTCGCCTCTGCGCGATGCGTCCGAGGTGAACATGCCGCCGCGGCAATAGCCTGAGAGCTCGAGGCCGGCATCGCGCACCGCGCGCGCGGCGCGCTCGAGACCGACGGATGCGACCTGATCGCGCCAGGGATCGATGGCGCGGATGCCTTGCTTTGCACAGGCGTTGATGATCTCAACCAGGTCACCCTGCTTGCGGACGGTCGCCGTGTTCAGCGACAGCCAGCGGTGGTCGGACGAAAAATCGCGCATCAGGATTCGATACCGTGGGTGGCGAGCACGGTCTTCATCCGCTGCGTCGCGAGTTCAGGGTTGGCGAGCAGGCCGGCCTTGTCGGCCAGACGGAACAGCTCGGCCAGATGCAACGTGGAGCGCGTGCTCTCCTGTCCCCCGACCATGGTGAAATGGTCCTGGTGGCCATTGAGATACGCCATGAATACCACGCCGGTCTTGTAGAACCGCGTCGGCGCCTTGAAGATGTGACGCGACAGCGGCACTGTCGGCCCCAGCACGTCATGGAAGCCGGCCTCGTCGCCAGCCGCCAGTCGCGACAGTGCGTAGGATGCCGCCGGCGCAATGGCGTCAAAAATACCAAGCAGCGCGTGCGAAAAACCCTGCTCGTCGCCGGCGATCAGCTCCGCATAATTGAAGTCATCGCCGGTGTACATCTTGATGCGCTTGTCGAGGCGCCGGCGCATGTCGATCTCGCGCTGCTTGTCGAGCAGCGACACTTTTACGCCGTCGACCTTGGCGGCGTTGCCGTTGATGATGGCGACCGCAGTGTCCATCGCCTTGTCGAGATCCCCGGTGCCCCAATAACCCGTCAGCGCCGGATCGAACATGTCGCCGAGCCAGTGGATGATCACGGGCTGCGCTACCCCCGACAGCACGCGATCATAGACCTTGGCGTAGTCATCGGCGTTGCGGCCGAGTTTCGCCAGCGCGCGCGATGCCATCAGGATGATGCGGCCACCGACCTTCTCCACCGCCGATATCTGTTCCTCGTAAGCGCGGATCACGTCGTCGAGGCTCCTGGCATCCTCGACCGCGAGATGGTCCGTGCCCGCACCGGAGAACACCAGCGCGTTGCGGCGCTTGGCGGCGGCGACCGAGCGCGTGATCAGTTCCAGCGAGGTCGGCCAGTCCAGCCCCATGCCGCGCTGAGCGGTGTCCATGGCTTCGGCAACGCCGAGACCGAGATCCCAGACGTGCTCGCGGAAAGCGATGGTCCTGTCCCAATCGACGGCAGCCGACAGCCAGGGATCGTTGTCGGCGAAGGGATCGACGACCGTGTGCACGGCCGAGAAGGCGATGCGGTTCAAGGGGCCTTCGAGCTTTGCGGGGAACGTGCGCGAGGCCGCGAGGCGGTAGGTCTCGATCGAGCGATCGGCCTTCGGCAATTTCAGCGACAATGATGACATGGGTTGGACGGGCTTGTTCATGATTTCGGACCTCTCCCCGTCATTGCGAGGAGCGGAGCAACGAAGCAATCCAGGCTCCTCTGCGGAAAGACTCTGGATTGCCTCGCTCCGCTCGCAACGACGGCTTGGCAGACATCGGGACTCTATCTATTCGATCTCACGCCTTGATCGGCGCGACGTCGATCCAACGCCGTTCCTTCCAGCTCTTGAGCGCGCATTCGGCAAGCTGCACGCCCTTGACACCTTCGAGCAGCGTGAACTTGTAGGGCGCGTCCTCGTAGACGTGGCGGATGAACATCTCCCACTGCTCCTTGAAGCCGTTGTCGTAGCTGACGTTGTCAGGCAGCTTCTGCCAGTCGCCGTAGAAATCGTGCAGCCGCTTCTCGTCGGGATTCCAGACCGGCCTCGGGGTAGCCTGCCGCGCCTGGATCATGCAGTCGCTGAGCCCGGCGACCGCCGAGCCATGCGTGCCGTCGACCTGGAAGGTGACGAGGTCGTCGCGATAGACGCGCGTCACCCAGGACATGTTGATGTGGGCGATGACACCGCCTTCGAGCTGGAAGGTCGCGTAAGCGGAATCATCCGCGGTCGCCTGGTACGTCTTGCCCTGCTCGTCGAAACGCTCGGGGATGTCGGTGTTACCGATGCAGACCACGCTCTGGACATTGCCGAAGAGGTTGTCGAGCACGTAGCGCCAGTGGCAGACCATGTCCAGAATGATACCGCCGCCGTCTTCGTCGCGATAGTTCCAGGACGGCCGCTGCGCTTCCTGCCAACCACCTTCGAACACCCAATAGCCGAACTCGCCGCGCACCGAGAGGATGCGGCCGAAGAAACCGGAATCGCGCAAAAAGGCGATCTTCTTCAGGCCTGGCAGGAACAGCTTGTCCTGCACCGTGCCGTGCTTGACACCCTTGGCATTGGCGAGCTTGACGACTTCGAGCGCCTCCTCGAAGTTCGTCGCGATCGGCTTCTCGCAATAGACGTGCTTGCCGGCATTGATCGCCTGGGTCAACAGGCCCGGGCGCGCCTGCGTGGTCGCGGCGTCGAAGAACATGGTGTCGTTCTTGTCGGCGAGCGCCGCATCGAGGTCGGTGGTCCAACGTGTGATGTTGTAGCGCTTGGCAAGCGCCTCGACCTTCTCGGCGCTGCGGCCGACCAGGATCGGATCGGGCATCACGCGGTCGCCGTTCTTCAGCCGTACACCGCCCTGCTCGCGGATCGCGACGATCGAGCGGATCAGATGCTGGTTGAGCCCCATGCGGCCGGTGACGCCGTTCATGATGAGGCCGAGGCGTTGGGTGGTCATGTCAAATGCTCCTGAAGTGATCTTGGCTGTTCGAGCGGGAGAAGCGCCGACCAGTCCGGATGGACCGACGTCGCAAAGCCCGTTGCATGAAGCGATCCCGTCAGGAGATCGCCGTCGTGAATGGAGAGCCGGATGCCCTGCCCGGTATCGGCGTAGAGATCGGGATCCGCGGCGGCGAACGCCTGCGCTTCAGCGAGAGGCGTGTCGCCAAAGCCGTCGACATAGTGATGGCCGTTGCGTTCGGCGTGGGTGACACCGAGGAAGGCGCCGAGCGCGAGGTCCTGCTGCACGGCGAGGCCGGCTTGGCAGGTGAGGTCCTCGCCGGTGACGAAGAACCTCTCGCCGTTCGCGCTCCATTTCGCGGCGCGCGTCGCGTTGATGATGGACTTGTAGAGCCCCTTGCAGGATTTCGAGGAAATGCCGCAATAGCCGAGCGCCCGCGCTGCCGGGAAGGCATCGTAGGAATCGTCGGCCTCGTCGATGATGAAACCGTGCGCGGCCAATGCGCCAAGCGGCGTTTGCCTCGTGATGTCGCGCGGCATCGGCTGCTCGACATAGAGCAAGCGCGTGGCGATCGGGCGTAGCGCTGCGTCGTGATCGAGCCGGTCCATCAGCGCCTGCAACGCAGCGAGGTCGGCATATTGCTCGTTGGCGTCGAGCGTCACCTTGTAGTCGTGTCCCAGCGTAGCGAGCTCCTTGCCGATGCGGGAGAGCCGCGCCGCGTCGGCTGCGGGATCGCCCGACAGCTTCAGCTTGAAGTATCGTGCACCGGAGTTCTCGCGGGCATCGGCGACGCCGCGCTCGCCTTCGACGGCATCATCAAGGCCTACGGTATGCCTGATGGCAACACGCTCCAGCGGTACCCGGCCGGAGAGAAAGGTGGTGATGTCCAATCCCACGAGGTCAGGTGAGAGTCGCGCATCGATGCCGGCGATGTTGCCGGCCATTCCATCGAAGAAGCTGGTTTCGGCGGCGCGCAGCAACGCATCGAGGATCGCCTTGTCGATCTCCGCCGGACCGTAAGCCGCGGCAAGCGGCGGAATGTTCTTTTTCGCACACGTCGCGACCTGCGCGCCGATGCACGAGGCATGCAGATCGAACGCCGTCAAGAATCCGGTCCGTGCCAAATAGAGCCCGCGCGCAATCTCCAGCGAGCGGCGCAGGCCATCGACCGTCTGCGCCGGCGACAATTCCGGCCGCTTGTCGAACCATTTTGGCACCAGCAGCTCGGCGCTGGCGCCGACCGCGACGCCCCTGCCCTCGACCTCGATCTCGGCGCGCACGAACAGCTGCGGCGTCGCGTTGATCGTGATCGCGCCGAAGCGGAACGGCCGCGCGAACTGCACGGGACGTTCGAAGAAAGCAATGTCTCGCAGCTTCAGGCGAGGGGCCATGGTTTTAGTCCAGCGAACCTTGCGAGAAGAAGTGCTTGCGGATGCGTTGCACCAGCTCGGTGAAGACAGGATCGGCCATCACGTCGAGCGAGCGCGGGCGCGGCAGCGGCACGTCGTAGATCGCAGCGACCGCGCCGGGACGCTCGGTCATGACGAGGACGCGGTCGGCGAGGAACACGGCTTCCGGAATCGAATGCGTGATCAGCAGCACCGTCTTCCTGGTTTCGCGCTGAATCCGCATCAACTCGACATTCATGCGCTCGCGCGTCAGCGCGTCCAGCGCGCCGAACGGCTCGTCCATCAGCATGATCTTGGGGTCGTGCACCAGCGCGCGGCAGATCGAGGCACGTTGCTGCATGCCGCCGGAAAGCTGCCAGGGCAGCTTCTTCTCGAAGCCTTCGAGCCCGACGAGCTTCAACAGCGCCTTGGCACGGGCAAGATATTCGTCCCGCGGCAGCCGCTTCATGTCGATCGGCAGCATGACGTTGGACAGGATGTTGCGCCAGGGCAGCAGCAACGCGTTCTGGAAGACGATGCCGACATTGCCGTGCGGCGTCGTCACCTTCTCGCCCTCGACCAGGATCTCGCCCGCGGTCGGCGGCAGCAAGCCCGAGATCAGCTTGAGCAGCGTGGACTTGCCGCAGCCGGATGGCCCGACCACGACGAAGAACTCGCCGTCATTGATGTGGAAGTCGAGCGGACGCAGCGACGGCACATCGCCGTCGCGCGTCCGGTAGGTTTTGGACACGCCGGAGAGCTTGATGCCCGAGGCATCACCGGCCCGGTCGTTCACCAGTCTCAGATGCGCGGCCGGCTGGACGTCGATTGGTTTGGTCGCAGGGTTCATCGCAGCGCTCTCCCCCCGTCGTCCCTGCGAACGCAGGGACCCATACGCCGTGCCGGCGCGTCCGGGCACGCGGAGTGAGACCTTTCGTAACAATCGAGGCCGGTGGTAATGGGTCCCTGCGTTCGCAGGGACGAGGGCGAATATTGATCGCTCACGAGCCGCTCTTCGGCAGATAGTCGTTGGTGTAGAAGGCCTTCGGGTTGTCCTTGGCCTTGGCATCGAGGCCGCCATATTCGACCATCAGATTGACTGAGTCCGTCATGTTCTGGTCGGTGACCTGGAACGGCCGCTTGCTCTTGGTCTCCGCGGTCCGGTACAGCGGAATCGTCAGCTCAAAGCCCTGCGTCAGCGTGTCGATCTTGCCGCCCTTGGGGTTGGCATCGAGGATCGACTGTGCGGCGGCCTTCGGCTCCTTCTCGGCGGCTTCGACCGCCTTGGTCGTCGCCGACATGAAGCGGCGGACGAGATCGGCATTGGCTTTCACATAGTCGGCATTGGCAATGATGCCCGAGGAGACCATGTTGATGCCGTAGTCGGCGAACTTGATCGGGTAGACGTCCTTGCCGGTGGCGTCCTTGATCTTCATCGACTGGTCCATGACGTAGCCGAGCAGCAGATCGGCCTGGCCGTTGATGACCGCGTTGAGCTTGGTCTGGCCGTCGCCTGCGACGGTCTGGAAGTCGCTCTCCTTCAGGCCGGTCTTCTTCAGGAACAGCGGCCAGATCTGGGTCATGGAATCGGCCGGCGTGATCGCCACCGTCTTGCCCTTGATGTCCTCGGGCTTTTTGATGTTCTTGTCAGCAAAACCCATGGCGGACATCGGTGAGGTCTGCAGCAGCACCCCGGTTGCAACGACAGGCGCGCCCTTGATGGCGGCGCGCATCATGGTGGGAACGTCGACATAGCCGAAATCGGCGGTCTTGGCAGCGACGGCTTGCGTGGTCGCAGCCGAGCCCCGGCCTTCCTGGATTTCGAGCTCGATGCCTTCGGCTGCGTAGATGCCCTTGGCCTTGCCGTAATAGAACGGCGCGTGCTCGCCGTAGACGTACCAGTTCAACATCAGCACGATCTTGTCGGCCGCCTGCGCCGGCACGGCCGCAAAAACCATCAACGCCACTGATGCAGCCCCAATCAACCGCTTCATCGTCACTCTCCCTTGCCGTTGTTGTTTCGGCCGTTGGTGGCCGTTGTGCTTTAGTTAAGAAGCGAAAATCACGTCCTCGCGCTGGCTGACATGCCAGGGAATGACCAGCTTCTCGATCCGGTCGACGATCCAGAACAGGATCACGCCGAGCAGCGCGAGGATCACCAGGGCCGCGAACATCGTCGGCAGGTCGAACGTGCCGATCGAGCGCTGCATCACGTAGCCGATGCCGGAATTGGACCCCACGAACTCGCCGACGACGGCGCCGACCACCGCGAGCGTCACCGACACTTTGAGACCCGAGAAGATCGCCGGCAGCGCGTGCGGCAGATTCACCGCACAAAACACCTGGAAGCGGCTGCCCTGCATGGCGCGGGCGAGATCGACCATGTCAGGATCGACCGACTTGAAGCCCTGCACCGCCGAGACCACCACCGGGAAGAAGCCGAGCAGGAACGCCGAGATGACCTTTGGAATGATGCCGAAGCCGAACCAGACCACGAACAGCGGCGCGATCGCGATCTTGGGCACGGATTGCGAGAATACCAGCAGCGGATAGATGTAGCTCTCCACCGTCTTCGAACCCGCAATCAGCATCGCGACGGGAATGCCGAACAGAGCGGACAGCGCGAAACCGCAGACCGTCGCATAGGTTGTCGGCCAGGACTGGCGCAGCAATTCCGGCCAGTCGGTACGCAGCACCGCGACGACGTCGAGAGGCGACGGGATCTGGTAGGCAGGGATTCGGAACAGCCGGATGGCCAGATCCCAGGCCACGACGATGAAGACGAGGAACAAGAACGGCCGAACCCAGGCCGCATTCAGCACCTTGGAGATCGCATTCTGCGGCTTCGGCTCGGCCAATTTTCACTCCCGGCAGTCTTCTTCGTTGTGGAGAGAAATTAACCCGTTGGATAAATACTGTCCAGAGGATTTACTGTGACGTTTTGCGGCGGCGGTTCCCAGGTGCTTTGGAAATGGAACGGTCGCCTCCGTGTCCCGGACGCGCTGCAGCGCTCTTGCGTTGCTGCGCAGAGCCGGGACCCAGGAGCCACGCGTCCCGTCGATCCATGGGCCCCGGCTCTGCAGCGCACCGCGAAGACGCGCTGCGCTGCGTCCGGGGCACGAGACCGCTCCACTCTCGACGTCATATCAGTGAAAGCGGGCAATAACGGCGGAGATTGAGAAAACGACGGACGATCCGTCCACCAATGCGCGGGACCAGACCGCCCTAAACCGTTTGCGCCACCGTGGCGCGCGACTTCGGCGCCTTCGCGATCTCGAACAGCGCGACCGACTGCCCGGTCAGCGCGGCCAGCACCAGGCCGACCATGTGCGCCAGCCGCTCGTCCTTGGCCTTTTTGTCCAGGAGGTCGCGGCCGAAGATCACGCTGAGGGTCGCCGAGTTCGAGAGATAGAAGAAGCAGAGCCCTGCGATCGAGATGTAGAGCTGCACCGGATCGACTGCGACCTGGAAGTCGCCGCTGTCGACGCCGCGCCGGACCACGGTGCGGATCATCTCGACGAAGGGCGAGTGCATCGACTTGACCTTGGTCGAGCGCTTCAGGTGCTTTGCGCGCGCGAGGTTCTCGGTCTGGAGCAGCGACAGGAATTCGGGATTGCGCAGGAAGTAGTTCCAGGTGAACTCGATCAGGCGCCGGATCGCCTCGGGCGGCTCGAGATGTTCGAGATCGAGCCCGCGCTCCTCGCTGCGGATCTTGTCATAGGCGCCTTCGAGCACCGCGAGGTAAAGCTCGTCCTTGTTGCCGACGTGGTAGTAGAGCATGCGCTTGTTGGCGTCGGCCTTGGCCGCAATGCGGTCAACGCGCGCGCCGGCGAGCCCATGAGCGGAAAACTCCTGCTTGGCGGCTTCGAGAATGCGCAGCCGCATCCCCTCGGGATCGCGCTGCCATTTCAGAGTTCGCTTTGCCTTCGCCAAACCGGGTGCTCGCTGGGTGCTGTCGGTACGCGTGTAACACGCGGGCAGCCCGCCGCATAGTTTCGCGACAGTGAAAGCCAAGCAAGCCGGTTTCGTAGGGCGGGCAAAGGCGCTCTTGCGCCGTGCCCACGTCTTCGCATCAATTGGGCAAAGACGTGGGCACGCTTCCGCCTTCGCTCTACGAGCTTCGGCGGACAAGTCGCTTTGCCACCTGGGGAAGTCCCTCACTCCACCGGCTTGGGCGAGCGCTCCAGCAGGACCGTCTGAATGCCGCAGGTGCCGTTGCGCACCGTCATGATTCGCGTGCCGGGCTTGCGGCCGTTGCGGACCTCGGTGACGTCGAGGCCGGCGGCGATCAGGCGGGCGCGCGTGGCGTCGATGTCGGCGACCCGCCAGCTCAGGCCCCAGAGCCGGTCATGCGCAAGGTCGCCGCCGGCGACCGGCCGTCGGACCACCTCGACGATCAGATCGCCGCAGCGGAAGAACATCAGCTGACCCCAATCCTGGTGCGAGCGGTCGAGCGCCAAATCGAGCCCGAGCCGTGCGCCATAGAGCGCGGCAGCGCGTTCGGAATCCTCGGTGGTGACCACGACGTGGTCGAGTGCGTCGATCGGCGCGATGTCGGTCGCGGGGGAGAGCGGACGCTCGTCGGCCAGTTCGAGGAAGAACATGCGCACGCCGCGCGTGAGTTCCGTGGCGGCGCGCGTGCGCTTCCAGTGCAGGACGGCGCCCGTCTCGTCGTCGCTGCTTTCGACCTCGGCAACCGGATCCGGGCTCAAGGCCACCCGCTGCAGCCGCCGCTGCATCCTGCTCATGTCTGCGACACGAAAGCACAGGCTGGCGAGCACGCCCTCCTGGTCGTCGAGCAGCGCGCGCATGCGATCGGCCGTCACGCTGAATCCGCTCGGCGCCATCAATTCGATCGTCATGTTCTCGAGGGTGAACAACACGCGGTCGGCGCCCTCGCCGGAGTTCTGCCAGGCCGGCGCGCGGGCGAGCATTGTCTGGTAGGCCGCCTTGGCTGCACCGATATCCCTCACCAGAGCGACGACGTGATCGAGGCCGGTGATCATATGTCCCCCTTTTGATCGACCCTTTTATTGACCTGGAACCAATGCGCCGAAACACGGCGTTTGTCCGGGCTTGGCATTGCCCGGTGATGGTCGTATTCCGGCCTCATGCTGACCTCAAGCGCTTGGGGCGGCAGATTTGCGAATAATTTCAGCGATCCCTGAGCGGAACCGGTGCTACAGTAAGCGCGCCGGCCTGGACCACAAAGCGCATGACGGACAAGCAATGCAGGCTCTCTTCATCGGACAGACCTATATCGACGTCGTCTTCATCACCGACCATATGCCGACCGGGGACGAGAAGCACGTGGCCTCGGACTACGCGGTCTCCTTCGGCGGCAACGCGGTGACGGCGGCGTTCTGCTGCGCCAAGCTCGGCATCGTGCCTGACCTGATTGCTACCGCAGCCAATGACTGGCTGGGGCGCATGTTCCAGGACATGTGCGCGAAATACGCGATCTCGCTGCACGGGCGGAAGGTGAACCAGTCCTCGCTCTCCTTCATCATGCCCAAGGACGGCAAGCGCGCCATCGTCCGCTGCCGCGACGACGAGCACATCCATCCCTTTCCGATGCTCAATCTCGGCGGCTGCCGCGCGCTGCACGTGGATGGTCATCAGCCGGATGCCGCGATCCACTACGCCAAGGTCTGCCGCGAGGCCGGCATCCTGACCTCGCTCGACGGCGGCGGCCTGCGCACCAACACGCATGAGCTGCTGGAATATATCGACGTTGCCATCGTCGCCGAGCGCCTGTGCGAGCAGATGGACCTGACGCCGGAGAAGATGCTCGACTATCTCAAGAGCCGCGGCTGCAAGATCGGCGGCATCACCATGGGCGAGAAGGGCCTGCTCTGGTACAACGAGACAGGTGCGGTCGAGATCATGCCGGCGATGCCGATCCCGCGCGAGCGCGTGATCGACACCAACGGCGCCGGCGACGTTTTCCACGGCGCCTATGTCTATTCCTACCTCGCTCATCCCGGCAAAAGCTGGCGCGAGCACTTTGATTTTGCCCGAGCCGCCTCGACCTTCAAGATCCAGCGCCTCGGCAACGAGGCCGGCTTGCCGACGCTCGTCGATATCGCCAAGGTTCGGCACGAGTTCGAGGTCAGGGTTTAGATCCAGATGGGGCGCGTTTTCGTCGCCGGCAGCATCAACATGGATGTGGTGGCGACCGCCGATCGCCACCCGCGCGTCGGCGAGACCGTCGCCGGCCGCGAGGTGCTGTATTTTCCAGGCGGCAAGGGTGCGAACCAGGCGGTGGCGGCGTCACGGCTCGGCGCGCGGACCACGCTGATAGGGCGGCTGGGGAAGGATTCCTTTGGCGCTGAGCTAAAGACGTTCCTCGGCGCGCAAGGCATCGATCTCGGCTCGGTGCGCGACGCCGACACCCACACCGGCACTGCGATCATCACCGTCGCGGCCTCAGATAACACCATCGTCGTCATTCCCGGCAGCAATGCGAAGGTCGGCGCGGATGATGTGGCGGACGTGCCGCTGACGAAGGGTGATGTCGCGGTCAGCCAGTTCGAGATCCCGCTGCCGACGATCGCCGCGTTCTTCCGGCGCGCACGCGAGGCCGGCGTCGTGACCGTGCTCAACCCGGCGCCGGCGCAAAAGATGTCCGGTGAGCTGCTCGCGCTGGTCGACATCCTCGTGCTGAACGAGACCGAACTCGGCTTCCTCGCCGGTGAGGAATTGTCCGACGGCGACGAGGCCGCGAAGATCTTCGATGTCGCGCGAAAACTTCAGGCGCGCGCGGACCAGAGCATCTGCGTCACGCTCGGCAGACGCGGCGTGCTTGCGCTTGCTGGGCGCGAAGAGGCCGCCGTGCCCGGGCGTGCCGTGAAGGCGGTCGATACCACCGGGGCCGGCGATTGTTTTGTCGGCGCGCTCGCCGCGCAACTGGCTGACGGTGTGCCCTTGCGTGCCGCCCTCGCCTTCGCCAACGCCGCCGCCTCGATCAGCGTGCAGCGCATGGGCGCCGGGCCGTCGATGCCGACGGCCAGGGAAGTTGCTGCTGTGTTGTCGACGCCCTAAGCCAGCGCGCTCTTCAGGTCAAAGCTCTCGTCCGCAGCCTGCGCCGGCGTGATCGAGCGATTCATGCCCTGCAACCGCCGGCCGAACATGTGGTCACCGGCGCGGTTGATCGATTCGATGCCGAGCAGCGTCTCACCCTTGTAGCAGAACGCGGAGAACGCCTTGTTCGCGGCGCTGCCACGCAGCACGACGCGGTCGTAGCCGGTGGTGAGGCCTGAGATCTGGAGCTTGTCGTCGCCCTGGTCGCTCCAGAACCAGGGATGGCTGTCGTACGGCTTCTTGTCGCCGGTCAGCCGCGCGGCGAGGCAGCGGGCGTGGTCGGTGGCGTTCTGCACCGATTCCAGCCGCAGCGATCCGCCGAAGCGGGGGCTTGCGAACAGCGCGCAATCGCCGATCGCGGAGATGTCAGGGTCAGCCGTCGACAGATATTCGTCGACGATGATGCCGGCGGCGACCGGCAGCCCGGCCTCAGCCGCAAGCTCGATGTTCGGCAGCACGCCGACGCCGACCACGACGAGATCGGCGGGCAGATGCCGTCCGTCGCTCAGGGAGACCCCTGTGACCTTGCCGCCTTCTGCCTCGATCGAGGTCGCCTGCACGCCGAGATGGACGCGGATACCGGCCTCGCGATGGCGTTCCTGAAAATACTCCGACACCTCCGCCGTCACCGCACGCACCATCACGCGCGGGGCAAGCTCGAGCACGTCGACCTCGAGGCCCTTGATCCGGGCGGTGGCCGCGAATTCGAGACCAATGAAACCGGCGCCGATCACCACGACCCGTGTCTTCGAGGGCATGATCGCACGCAGCGCATCGCTCTCGTCGAGGATGCGCAAATATTTCACGTCGGGCAGATTGGCGTTGGGCAGGTCGAGCAGCCGGTTGCGTGCGCCGGTGGCCAGCACGAGGTGAGCGTAGGCCAGCGTCTCGCCCGAGGCGAGCAGCACCTTGTGGCCGGCGCGATCGATCGACACTGCGCGGCCCGCGATCAGCTCGATCTTCTGGTCCTGATAAAATTTCTCCGGCCGGAACATCAGGCTCTCCGGCCCGGCCGAGCCCTTGATATAGGCCTTGGACAAGGGCGGCCGCTGATAGGGCAGATGCGCCTCGTCATTGATCAGGCAAATGCGCTGCGAAAAGCCCGCCTGGCGCAGCGATGCCGCGACCTGATAGCCGCCATGGCCGGCACCGACGATGATCACCGGACCGTCGCTCATTGGACAGCCCATTTCCGGAAGACACGAGCGTGACCCATGTCGTCTCCTCTCTCGCTGATTTTGGTTGCTGGCCTTACGAGGAGCCGGCGCTCGTGTCCGTCCCTTGGCGAAGGCGGCCCCATTTGAGCCTATCGTTTCGCCCCGCGCAAGAGCGGCGGTCGGGGATTGTCACTCCTCCGCTTCTGCGATTTAGTCGCACGAGCCACCTCATGCCGGGGATATTCCAGATGCCAGCTCCCATCTCCCTGCCCGATGATCCCGCCCTGCTGCGGATCGACGGCCCGATCGCGACCATCACGCTCAACCGTCCCGCCGCGTTCAACTCCATCAATCTCGCCATCGCGCAGAAGCTCGAGCAGCTCGCGGCCTATATCGAAGCCGCTGACGACATCAGGGTCGTCGTGCTCGAAGGCGAAGGCCGTGCCTTCTCGGCCGGCGGCGATCTGCAGACGATTGGTGCCGCCGCCGAAGCGGGCACGGTGACGCCCGTGGTCGGCGAGCTCTTGAAGCACTATCACGCCTTCATCGAGATCGTCAGGCGCATGCCGAAAATTTCGTTATCCAGCGTGCACGGCTCGGCGGCCGGCGCCGGCATGGGCCTCGCCTTCGTCACCGATCTCTGCATCGCCGCTGATGACGCCAAGTTCACACCCGCCTATGCCAAGATCGGAGTGTCGCCGGACGGCGGTTCGACGGTCGGCATCGTCGGCACGGTCGGCTCCCGCCGGGCGCTGCAGATCTTCCTGTCCGAGGACAACTTTACCGCGCAGCAGGCCTATGAATGGGGCCTCGTCGCCAAGACGGTTCCGGCCGCCGAACTGAAGGCGGCCACGCGAAAACTCGCCGAGCGTCTGGCGCAGAACCCGCCGGCTGCAATCGCCGGCACCAAATCGCTGGTCTATCAGGCCGCCACCACGCCGGTGAAGCAGCAGCTCGATGCCGAGGAACACAAGATCATCATGGCGATGAACACGGAGGAATTTCGCAGCGCCGTGAAGAAATTCACGAGCAAGTCAAAGTGACGACACCAGCGCGTAAGTTCTACGGCCTTCGTCACGGCGCGACCGACTGGAATCGCGAGGGACGATTCCAGGGGCGGACCGACAATCCGCTGAATGAGGACGGCCTCCGGCAGGCGCACGAGGCCGTGGACATGCTGCGCGGCGCCGGCATCAGCCGAATCGTTGCAAGTCCCTTGGCCCGCGCAGCACGAACGGCCGAGATCATCGCGGCCGCGATCGCGGTGCCGCTGGCGATCGACGACGGCATCATCGAGTTCGACTTCGGAAGCTTTGAAGGCCTGCCTGTCCGCGACCTCATGATCAAGCACGGCGTCACGTCGGCGACGGGCCTCGTCTCGATCCTGCCGGCCGACGGCGAGAGCTGGGACGCCATGACGGAACGGTCGCTGGCTTGCGTCGCCGCGTGGCTCGACCGTCATCCCGGCGACGATCTCCTGTTCGTCTGCCATGACGCGGTGATGCAGGGGATGGCCAACGCGCTGTCCGGCAGCTACTTCAAAAACAGCCACGGCACGCCGTTTCGCTACGTCTGCGACGGCGCGCATTGGCGGGTCGAGCAAGTCGTTACTTTGGACAGATATAGTCCGTCCCCGCCGGCGACTTGAAGCAGCCGACCGATTCCGGCAGCACTTTCTGCGGCAGCCACAGCACCACGCTCGGGAAGTAGATCGCGAATGCGATCGTCCCCAGGAACACCAGATAGATCGGCAACGCAGCGCGTAGCGCTTTCGCGAAACTTATGCCGACGAATTTCGACGCCATCAGCAGCACCAGCCCGTAAGGCGGCGTGATCAGGCCGAAGGCGAGCGTGGCGATCAGCACCACGCCCATATGGACGCTATTGATGTCACCGGCCTCCGTCAGTGTGTTGACCAGCGGCATGAAGATGATGATGGTCGGCACCGGTTCGATGAAGTCGCCGACGATGGTGAAGAGCAGCACCATCAGCAGCATGATCAGATGCGGATCGTTACCTGCCATCGAGGTGATGATCTCGGCGATGTAGCTCGCACCCCTCAGATAAGCGAGCATCCAGCCGAAGGCATTGGCTGCGCCGATGGTGACCAGCGGCAGCGAGAAGATCAGTCCGGCAATGCAGAAATCGTAAGGGATACTCTTGATGTGCCCGCGATTGAGCGCGGGAATCACGACCAGGACGATCCAGACCACGGCGACCACGCCGGCTTCGGTCGGCGTGAACCAGCCGGTCAGGATGCCACCGAGCAGGATCACCGGGATCATCAGCGGCAAGGCCGCATCGCCGGCCGCGAACATCACCTGCCGCAGCGGCGCGCGCGGCTTGCGCAGGCCGGAGGGGCCGAAGAAGTAGCAATAAAGCATCAGACCGAAGCCGATCATCAGGCCGGGCACCACGCCCGCCATGAACAGGCCGGCGATCGAGACGTTGCCGACCGCGCCATAGACGACGGCGGTAATGCTCGGCGGCACCAGCGCGGCGATTGTGGAGGCCGAGGCGATGATGGCGGCGATGAAGGCCGGATCATAGCCTTCGCGCTTCATCGGGCCGCCCAGCGCCCGGCTCATCACGGCGACGTCGGCGGTAGTCGAGCCCGACATTTCCGAGAAGAACATGCTGAAGACGACCACGACCTGCGACAGCCCGCCCCTGATGTGACCGACCAGCGATACCGAGAGATTGGCTATTCGCACCACCACATTCGCCGAACTCATGAGCTCGCCGACCAGCAGGAAGAACGGGATCGCCAGCAGCGCCTCGGAATCGACGCCGTCAAAGATCTTCTGGATGATGGCGGCGAGCGAGACGTCGGACAGGATCGCGCCGATGAAGACGCCGGCCATCAGCGAGAACGGCACCGGCACGCCGAGATAGCCGAACGACAGGAAGCAGACCGTCATCAACGCCAGGACAACAGGTGCGCTCATAGCTGCGCCCTCGCCTGCGCGTCGGTGACGATGGGCGTTCCATCTTCCTCGGGCGGCTCGGGATGATCAAAGCCGTTGCGCAGGCCGTTGACCAGCTGCTCGATGGTGAACAGGCCGATCAGTACGCCCGAGAGCGGAATGATCGCGTAGAGCGAGGCGATCGGGGTGCCGGACGGCAACCGAAAGCTGCCGAAGCCGCGCAGATAATTCTGATAGCCGTACCAGATCAGGCAGAACGCAACCCCGAGCACGACGATGCGGATGATGACTTCGACGATCATGCGCGACGTGCCGTGCATCGCCTCGGAAATCGCGGTGAGATAGAGGTGGTCGTTGCGCCGGGTCGCAGCCGCCGTGCCGACGAAGATCGCGTAGATGAACAGCGTCGAGGTCACCTCCTGGAGCCACAGCCAGGGATGACCGATGGTCCGGGTGACGATGTCGGCGGTGACCGACAGCGAGAAGCCAAAGCAGAGCACGCCGCAGAGGATCATCAGCGCGAGCTCGAGCCAGTCGAGCCCGCGCCATTTCAGGTGGCGTTGGCGATGCACAAGCAGTTTGTCGGCGATGGCCATTAGTCCCCCGTCCCAAAGCTATCGGATGTGACAGCTGCGAAGCTGCCGATCACGCTCGGCCTGCATGGTTCGAGGCGCCCGCTTCACGGGCTCCTCACCATGAGGGTCTAAAATCTCGCCGCGAAACGAGACCTCATCCTGAGGGCCCGCCGCAAGGCGGGCGTCTCGAAGGATGGCCGCAAGCGCCCTAGTTAATCGACCGGATCAAGTCCTTGACCTTCTCGGCGTGCGGGCCAAGCTCCTTGGCGAGCTTGTCGAGATAGGGATCGGCGACCGCCGTGAAGCTCTTCTTGTCGACGTTGTCGACGATCTTCACGCCCATCTTCTTCAGCTTTTCGGCCGCGGTGCGCTCCAGCTCGAACGCCTTCGCCGGCTCTTTGGTGCTGATCTCGTTGGCCGCGGTCTGCACCCAGCCCTTTTGCTCGGCCGAGAGGCTCTGCCAGAGCTTGTCGGAGATGAACACCAGCGCGTTGTTGGCCTCGTGCTCGGTGATGTTGAGGACCGGCGCGACCTCGTAATGCTTGTTGACGAGGTAGACGTTGATGCTGTTCTCGGCGACGTCGACGACGCCGGTCTGCAGGCTCGTGTAGACGCTGCCGAACGGCATGTGCACGGTCTGGGCACCGTAGGCCGGGAACATGGTGTCCTCGGTCGCGGTCGCCTGCACGCGGACCTTTGCGCCCTTGATATCAGCCACATTGCGGATCTCCCGCTTCGCGTACATGTGGCGCACGCCCTGCGAGCCGGTCGCGATCACATGCAGGCCCTGGGTGGTCTCGTCGATCATGGCCTTGAGCGCTTCGAACACGCGGGGATCCGCGAGGCCCTTGACCACGTGGTTCTCGTCGCGGAACAGATAGTGCAGCGACATCACACCGGCTTGCGGCGAGATCGTCGCGGTGTTCGCGGAGGAGATGATGGAGAATTCGACATCTCCGGCTTTCACGAGCTGGAGCACTTGCGGCTCCTGCCCGAGCTGCGCGCCCGGATACTGGTCGATGATCATGGTGCCTTTGCTCAACTCCTTGAGCTTTTCGGCAAAGATGTCGCCCGCGATGGAATAGCCGGTGTTGCGCGGCTGGTCGTAGGCGAAGCGATAGTGCTTCGCCTCCTGCGCCCCCGCCCCGGTCACGAACAGCACGGCGGCCGCAGCCGCCAACCCATGTAAGAATCCTGGCATGGATCGTGCAATCATCGTTTCCCCCTGTGTTATGCCCGCCGCTTGTGCGGTCTGAGCGTTCGTCGTTCGGTCAGCCTGTCTCGGTCTTCCCAGTCCTCTGCATGAAATCGAAGTCGCAGCCCTCGTCGGCCTGCATGATGGTCTCGTTGAACAGCCAGGCATAGCCGCGCCGCGCTTCATCGGGCGCAGCCGCCGGCTTCAATGCAGCGCGCCGGCGCTCCAGCTCGGCCGCATCGACCAGCAGCTCGATGCTGCGCTTGGCCACATCGAGGCTGATCATGTCGCCGTTCTTCACCAGCGCCAGCGGCCCGCCGACGGCGGATTCCGGGGTGATGTGCAGAACGATGGTGCCGAACGCGGTGCCGCTCATGCGCGCATCGGAAATGCGCACCATGTCCTTGGTGCCGCCGCGCGCCAGCTTCTTCGGGATCGGCAGGTAGCCCGCCTCCGGCATGCCCGGCGCGCCCTTCGGGCCGGCATTGCGCAGCACCAGCACGTCGTCGGCGGTCACGTCGAGATCGGGATCGTCGACCCGCAAGGTCATGTCCTCGACGGATTCGAACACGACGGCGCGGCCGGTGTGCTTCAACAGCTTGGGACTCGCGGCCGATTGCTTGATCACCGCGCCGCGCGGCGCGAGATTACCGTGCAGAACGGCGAGGCCGCCTTCCGTCTTGATCGGATTATCGCGCGGACGGATCGCATCCTGGCCCGGCACGTCCTCCGCATTGGCGACGACGTCGCGCAGCGTTTGGCCCGAGATCGTCTTGGCATCGAGATCGACGAGGTCGCCGAGTTGCGCCAGCAGCTTCGGCACGCCGCCGGCGTGATGGAAATGCTCCATATAGTGCTCGCCCGACGGCTTGAGGTCGACCAGCACCGGCACCTCCCGGCCGATCTGGTCGAACACTCCGAGATCGAGCCGATGCGGCGAGCGATGCGCCATCGCGGTCAGATGGATCAGGCCGTTGGTGGAGCCGCCAATCGCCTGGAGCACGACCTGCGCGTTCTTGAAAGACGCGGGTGTCAGAAGCTCGCTCGGCTTCGGCCCCTTGGTCTTGGCCATTTCGGCGGCAACCTTGCCGCTCGCTTCCGCAAGTCGGAAACGTTCGGCATGCGGCGCCGGGATCGTCGCGCTCATCGGCAGCGACAGGCCCATGGCTTCGATCATGCAGGCCATGGTCGAGGCCGTGCCCATCACCATGCAGGTGCCGACCGACGGCGCGAGGCGGCCGTTCACTGCTTCGATTTCGACATCGTCGATTTCGCCGGCGCGATACTTGCCCCAGAGACGGCGGCAATCGGTGCAGGCGCCCAGCACCTCGCCCTTGTGATGGCCGACCACCATCGGCCCGACCGGAATGACCACGGTCGGCAGGTCGGCGCTGATCGCGGCCATCACCTGCGCCGGAAGCGTCTTGTCGCAGCCGCCGATCACGATCACCGAATCCATCGGCTGGGCCCGGATCATCTCCTCGGTGTCCATCGCCATCAGGTTGCGCAGATACATCGAGGTCGGATGCGCAAAGCTCTCGGCGATCGAGATGGTCGGAAACACGAAAGGCATCGCGCCCGACAGCATCACGCCGCGCTTGGCGGCTTCGATGATCTGCGGAACGTTGCCGTGGCAGGGATTGTAGTCGCTATAGGTATTGGTGATGCCGACGATCGGACGCTCCAGCGCGTCGTCGGAATAGCCCATGGCCTTGATGAACGCCTTGCGCAGGAACAGCGAGAAGCCGGCATCGCCATAGCTCGTCAGACCCTTGCGCAACCCACTCGTCATCATGCCACTCCTCAAGTTGCCATTGTGGTACAGCCTGACCCTCGATTGTCAATAAGCTTGGCCCATATTGTCGCATTTTCCGCCAAGAAGCACCCTCTTCGGCAGAAATTATTGACAATCCGTCCCTTGCCTGCTCCACAGGGCGAGCCGGCCAGACGCCGGGAGGCCGAAGGCATGTCCGACATTCGCACCGCAGACAGCACGCCGGTCCGGCGCGACGATCCGGACGACGTCGTCGCGCGGCTGGAGGAGGACATCATCTTCGGTCGCCTGCCGCCGGGCGCGCGCCTGACTGAAGACGCGCTGATGTCGCGCTACGGCACCTCCCGCCACTTCGTGCGGCAGGCCTTGGTGGATGCGGAGCGGCGCGGCATCGTCCGCCGGGAGAAGAACGTCGGCGCCACCGTGCGGTTCTACTCGGCCGAGGAAGTCCGGCAGATCTACGAGGTCCGGGAGATGCTGACGCGGCAGGCCGCGTTGATGATCCCGCTGCCCGCGCCGCGAGTGCTGATCGACGAGCTCTCCGCGCTGCAACGACAATATTGCGCGAAAGCCGATGCGCAGGACCTGCGCGGCATCCACGAGGCCAATGACGCCTTCCACCTCGCGCTGTTCTCGGCCTGCGGCAATCCCTATCTGGTCCGCTCACTCCAGGACTACATGAACCTGACCCTGCCGATGCGCGCCAAGAACCTCGCCGACCGCGAGGGGCTCGCGCAATCGCGGCGGCAACATGAGATGATGATCGAGCTACTCGGGGGACGCGACAGCTGGGCGCTGGCGCAGTTGTGTGTCGATCACATGCAGTTCAGCAAGAGTGATTACCTGGCGAGGATTGGAGGGGCTAGCGCGTAGACCGATCGAGCTGCCGTTGAAACACGCTGAAGATCCGTTCAGTACCGCCTCAACAGCCCAAGATCCACGCTCGCCTCGCCATAATCGGCGCAGGCCCTTTTCGGGTTTCTGATCAAGTCCGTGCGGATGCGCCTGAAGGTCTTGCTCGCCGCGTCGGACACTTCAGGGCGGAATTTGCCGGGATCGTAGCTCTCGCCGTCGCGGGCCCTGATGGCCGCGGCATAGGCGTCGATCATGGCCATCGCGACGTCGGGACTGCCGAGTAGCCGGGCGCCGAGCTGAACGCTGCCGCTGCCATCGACCTCGTAACCGTCGCATCGCTGTTCGAGCACCACCGATGCCGTGACAAGCTGGTCGAGGAATGCCGCCTCGGCCTCGGTGAGGGGGGCGGCTAGCGCCGGTCCGGAAACCATCATCGCGAATATCGCGACTGACAATTTGATTTTCATTGCCGTGGCTTTCGCTGCCGCCTCTGCGGCGTCATCAACGCAATCGTTGCTGAATTCCGATCGCACAGATCGAAAGCCGAAAGGCTGGAGTACCATTGATCCACATCAAGGGGCGGGACACCAGAACGAGCGGCGGCGCCGGCTGACCCGAACGAAAACCACGTGCCGCTTGACAAGGCAGGGTACGTATCGCGGACGGTTGCTAGGCAGCGCGTCCTGTCGCACGCATATCGGCCTCGTGTCGCAAAGCCGCACACTCAGCCTCGAACTTCCGCGAGCCCAGTTCGCGGGCCACGAGCTGCGCCGCATGAATTTCCGCCGAGGCGCCTCGAACATCATCATGCGCCAATTGCAGCTTCGCGATCCGCAGCCTCAACCTGACGGCCTGCACTCGCCCGTCGATGCTCGACCACAATTGCCGGGCCAGATGCAGATGGCGCAGCGCTGCCTCATAATCGTCGCGCGCATGCGCGAGGACCGACTGCGCTTCGTTCGTCAATGCGCGGATCGATGGCATCGGCCACCGGTCCGGACTTCCGGAGAGCTCCTCGATCAGTTCAAGCGCCTGCTCACGACGGCCCGTGTGCGCGGCCGCGAGTGCCAGATGTGCGAACAGGATCCCACGCCGCTGCAGGGTCCACCAGGACTTTCCGATCAGACTGCGCTCGAGGCTGGCGTAAGCCGCCTCCGCTTCGCCGCGTTCCAGCAACAGCATGGCTCGACCGGGTTCCGGGCACCAGCCGAGCGCGTAAGCCTTTTCATAGGCCTCGAGCGCGTCGTCTTCATTGCCGATCGCTGCGTAAACGTCGCCAAGCACGCGATTGGCATCGCCGATCGCCCAAGGCGCATCACCGGTGAGCCGTGCCAACGAGTCCTGAATTCGGAGCAAAGCTTCGCCGAGCGAGCCCCTGACACCGAGAACTTCTGACCGATGAAGCTGGCAGGAGCCGGACAATTCCATCCCGCTCTCGGTGCAATATTTCTGATAGCCCAGCGTCCACTGGTCGGCCCTGGCCCAATCTCCGAACATCCGCGCCGCCCACAGGATGTTGCAGTAGAGGATGCCTCCGACGATTGGATCGATATCGCCGCTGGAGAGCGCCATAGCAGCGGCGAGGTCCTGATCCGCTAGTCCTGCGCGTGTATCGCCCAGACACAGCCGGTAGAACCCGCGATAAGCAAGACTCAGCGCCTCGATGCCAATAGCGTTCTTGTGCCGGACCGTGCTGTACGCGACATCAGCAAGTGAAAGCGCCTGTTCAGGCTCGCCCTCGAACGCGGCGACCTTCGACTTCATCCAGAGAATGAGCGCAGTCGTGGCGGGATCCTCGACTTCGGAGGCCCAATCTTCCGCCCGTGCCAGCCAGCCCTTGGCAATCGCCGCCTGGCCGCGCTCGAAGTGCAAGCCGGAGAGCGTGACGGCGTCGACGACGGCCAGCGGGACGTTGCCGGCCCTGGTATGGGCGGCAACTGCACGAGCCAAAAGAGGCAGGGCCGCATCGGCCTTGCCGGCGCACTGCAAGGCCAGCGCCCATTGGTGCAAGTCGGCGCCATCAAGCGGTTCGACCGTATCGGCCGCCTCGAACAACGCTGCGGCTTCGTCCCAGGCTTGCACGGCAGCGGCGCGTTGCGCTTGCGCCCGCACGTCCGGGGCCTGCTCGTCCGTCGTCTCGGAAGCGGCGAGGACCTGCATCTCGGATACGCCGTCGATGCAGAAACGATATCCCCTGCCCGGCATGTTCCGGATGGCACTATCCATGCCACCCTTGCGCAGCACGCCACGCAGCATGCTCACCGCCCGCTGCAACGAATTGTCGGTGACGGTTACATCAGGCCAGAGGGTATCGAGCAGCTCTTCCTTGGTGACGACCCGATCCCGGTTGCGCGTCAGGTAGACCAGCAGATCGAACACACGCGGCTGCAACGCGACTTCCCGCTGCGCGTGGATGAGCGCACGGCCCTCTTCATCGAGCTCGAAGGGTCCAAACCTGAGGGTCATATCGTTAAGTCCAGGCGATGCGGAAAAGGTTCAGACAAGGATCAGGCAATGATCAGCCCGCGGTAAGGACGGTCAGCACCGGTCGCCTCTATAGCTCCTCACGGCCTGGGTCGCTTCCGCCCCGCAGGCAACAACCCCGAGGAGATGTCTGATGGAACTCTATGTCATCCGCCGCCCGAGCGCCTGGGCAAATTTGAGCGAACTGGAAGCCGCCGGCGCGAGGTCCGCTCGGATCGGCAACGAGCAGATGTCCCACCGCGTCCGTTGGATCCGCAGCTATGTGGTCCATGAGGCCGACGGCCGCATCGGCACCTTCTGCATCTATGAAGCGCGCGATGGGGAGTCGATCCGAGAGCATGCACGGCGCGTCGGCATGCCGGGCGAGGAGTTCTACAAGGTCGCCACGACAGTGGTCGTCCGCGGCGATCCCACACCGCAGACGGCCGCCGCCGAATAGCAAATCAGCGCGGGCGCCGTCATCGACTCGTGATTCCATGAAAGGATAAGAAAATGTCCGTTCAGTCTCAGGCGCCGCCCGCACTGAGCCCCTCGCAGCGGTATCTCGCCGGCATCCTGTTGCGGCTTCGCCGGCTCATCAATCAGTCTGTCGCCAGCATGCTGGCGAACCGCGAGAAGGCCGCAATGCAGTTCGCGAAAGGTTGCGGCGGCACCACGGCCAGCGGTGATGGCACGGTTCGAGACGCTTCACCATCAGAGGATTTGCATTTCCAGCAACCGCTTCAATTCGAGGAGATAGTCATGAATTCTCTCTTCCAATCCGACGCTTCCGAAGCCAAGACCTCCTATTTCAAGAATTTCAAACCCGGAAATTTTAAATCCAGAACCGCCGCGCTGGCGATCGGGACGATCGGGGCCGTCCTGATGTCGCTTGTTCTGGCTTCGGCTGCGACGTCGTTCGGCGACCATCGCACCGAGGGCGTGAGCGGCGGCGCAATGGTCCAGAAAAGCCCCGGCAAATGCAAGGCCGCGACGGTTCCGACAGCCTTTGCAACCTGACGAAGGCGGCGGTGACACGCCCGCTGAAACAGCCGTTCAAGCTCTCACCACTGAACTGGAAACTCTATCATGTCCATCACCATGCAAAACGGACCTACACAGACGGCAAGCTCGCTCTTGGCACGAAGCTTCGTGCTCGGCTATGGCCTCCTTGCCTATCTCATCTTCTTCGGAACCTTTCTCTACGCCGTCGGCTTCATTTCGCGGTTCATCGTGCCCAAGACGATCGACAGCGGCGTGGCTGGTTCGACCGCACAGGCCCTCTTGATTGATCTCGCGCTGATGTCCCTGTTTTCCGTCCAGCACAGCGGCATGGCTCGCCAGGGCTTCAAGAAGCTGTTCGCCGCCTTCGCCTCACCCGCGCTCGAGCGCAGCACCTATGTGCTGCTGGCAAGCCTGAGCCTGATCCTGCTGTTCTGGCAATGGCGTCCCATCACCGCCGTGGTTTGGGAGATTGAGACGCCGGTGGCGGCCTACGCCGCAGTCGCCGGCAGCTTCGCCGGCTGGCTCATCGTGCTGTACAGCACGTTTCTGATCAGCCATTTCGAATTGTTCGGACTTACGCAAGTCGTCAGCCACTTTGCGGGGCGGCTCGCCGAGCCGATGAAGTTCAGGACGCCGGGCCTCTACCGCCTGATCCGGCATCCTATCTATCTCGGCTTCATTATCGCGTTCTGGTCGACGCCTACCATGACGCTCGGGCACATGCTGTTCGCGATGGTGACGACGGCCTACATCTTCGTCGGCATCTGGTTGGAGGAGCGCGACCTGATCACTCTTTTCGGAGATCAGTACCGACACTACAGGGAGAAGGTAGCGATGCTGCTCCCGGGCCTGTTCTGATCCGGCGCGAAGCTACGGTTTGAGCGGCCAAGCAGAGCTCGGCCGCTCTCGCCATGTCGAGCGCGCTCCCTAGCGCTTCTTCCAGTCGATGATCCGGCTCGGTTCCGCATCGAACTCCATGCTGCAGAACGTGCCGCCCTGGAAATAATCCCCGACCGGATCCGGCTTCAGCTTGGCCTGCTCGGCCATCGCGTGCTCGCGGAAATCTTCGGCGCGGCCGGTGGGGCGATAGCCGAGTTCATAGGCGCGGTGGTTGTCCCACCAGGCGCGCTCGTTGAGGGAGGCGCCGTAGAACACCTCGAAATGGATGTCGGGATGCTCGAGCCCGATGCGGCAGAGCTGCACGAGGTCATCGGGCTTGAGCCAGATGGCGAGCCGGCGCTGGTCGAGCGGCATGTCGCCGAAATTGCCGATGCGCAGGCACGTCACCTTCAGCCCGTGCTTGTCGGCGTAGAGCGCGCCGACGGCTTCGCCGAACACCTTGCTGACGCCGTAGCGCCCGTCGGGGCGCGGGGTCACGTCGGCGCCGATCCTGTGGTGTCGCGGATAGAAGCCGACGGCGTGGTTCGACGAGGCGAATACCACGCGCTTGACGCCCTTGCGGTACGCGGCCTCGAACAGATTGTAGCCGCCGATGATGTTGGCCTGGAGGATCTGTTCCCAGGTGCCTTCGACCGAATAGCCGCCGAAATGGATGATGCCGTCGACGCCCTCGCATATCGCCTCGCACTGCGCGAGATCGGCGAGGTCCGCTGCCTTGAACTTCTCGTTCGCGCCGAGATCGGCGGGCGGCTTGATGTCGGACAGCAGGAGGTCCGAATAGATCGGCGGCAGCAGTTTTCGCAGGCTCGTGCCGATTCCGCCCGAAGCTCCCGTCATCAAAATACGCGGCATGTCTTCCCTCACCGTTGGTGACCGATTTGCCGTCACGTGTCCCTAATGATAGCAGGATTGTCCAGAGGGAACGAAACGTGAGAACCGACATGAATGAGGCATCGTCCCACACCCAGGAACGGCCAGGCTGGCGGCCGGCGACCTATTACCCCGACCCCGCGATCATGGCGCTCGATCCCCGCTTCGAAAAATACTGGCTGAAACTGTCGGCGGTGGAACGGCTGGCGACCGGCCTGCGCTGGGCCGAGGGACCGGTGTGGTTCGGCGACGGGCGTTATCTGCTCTGCAGCGACATCCCGAACCAGCGCATCATCAAATGGGAGGAAGAGACCGGCGCGGTCTCCGTGTTCCGCAAGCCCTCCAATTTCGCCAACGGCAACACGCGCGACCGCCAGGGCCGGCTCGTCACCTGCGAGCACGGCGGGCGGCGCGTGGTGCGCACTGAATACGACGGCAGCATCACCGTGCTGATGGATCAATTCAACGGCAAGCGGTTGAACTCGCCAAACGATGTCGTTGTTAGATCGGACGGATCGATCTGGTTCACCGATCCGACCTTCGGCCTGCTCGGCAATTACGAGGGCTACAAGGCCGAGCCCGAGATCGACCCGAACGTCTACCGGCTCGATCCCGCGACCGGCAAGGCGACCATCGTCGCAGAGGGCGTGCTCGGGCCGAACGGGCTGTGCTTCTCGCCGGACGAGAAGATCCTCTATGTCGTGGAATCCCGCGGCGTGCCGAACCGCAAGATCCTCGCCTATGACGTTTAGCCCGACGGCACCAAGATTTCCAACAAGCGCGTCCACATCGATGCAGGTCCCGGCACGCCGGACGGCATGCGCTGCGACATCGACGGCAATCTCTGGTGTGGCTGGGGCATGGGCGATCCCGAGCTCGACGGCGTCGTGGTGTTCGCGCCCGACGGCGTCATGATCGGCCGCATTGCGCTGCCCGAGCGCTGCGCCAATCTCTGCTTCGGCGGCGTCAAGCGCAACCGCCTGTTCATGGCGGCGAGCCAGTCGATCTACGCGCTGTATGTGAACACGCAGGGGGCGTTGGGGGGCTAACGCTGCACTCGCAGGGTGGGCAAAGCGAAGCGTGCCCACCCTGCTCGCTTGTGGCGTGATGGTGGGCACGTCGCTTCGCTCCTTTGCCCACCCTACGGCACCTCGCCTTGTCGCGACACGCCGCCCAAAACAAAAACGCCGGAGCGGTTGCCCGCTCCGGCGTCATTCGTTCAACCACTAAAAACTTACGCCGCGTTGAAGCCGGCGACGGCCTTCACTTCGAGGAAATCCTCGAGGCCGTACTTGCCCCACTCGCGTCCGTTGCCCGACTGCTTGTAGCCGCCGAACGGCGCGGTGCGGTCGTTGGGCACGCCCTGGAGGTTGACGTTGCCGGCGCGGATCTGGCGGCCGACGCGCTTGGCGTCTTCGACCGAGGCACCCGTGACGTAGCCAGCGAGGCCATACGGCGTGTCGTTGGCGATCTGCACGGCTTCGGCTTCGTCCTTGGCGCCGATGATGGTCAGCACCGGTCCGAAGATTTCTTCACGAGCGATCGTCATGTCGGGGGTGACGTCGGCGAAGATGGTCGGGCGGACATAGAAGCCCTTGTTGACGCCTTCGGGCAGGCCCGGGCCGCCGGCGACGAGCGTTGCGCCCTCGTCGATGCCCTTCTTGATCAGGCCCTGGATCTTGTCCCACTGGCCGCGGTTGACGACCGGGCCGATGGTGGTGCCTTCGGCGCGGGGATCACCGGCCTTGGTCTTGTCGGCGACGGCCTTCGCGATCGCGGCGACGTCCTTCATCTTGGACAGCGGCACGATCATGCGCGAGGGTGCGTTGCAGGACTGGCCGGAGTTGTTGAACATGTGCATCACGCCGCCGGTCACCGCCTTCGTGAGGTCGGCGCCTTCGAGGATGACGTTCGGCGACTTGCCGCCGAGCTCCTGGCTGACGCGCTTCACGGTCGGCGCGGCGCGCTTGGCCACGTCGATGCCGGCACGGGTCGAGCCGGTGAAGGAGATCATGTCGATGTCGGGGTGCTCGCTCATGGCGGCGCCGACCTCGGGGCCGAGGCCGTTGACGAGGTTGAACACGCCCTTGGGCACGCCGGCTTCATGGAGGATCTCCGCGAAGATCAGCGCCGAGGTCGGGGTGAACTCCGACGGCTTCAGGATCATGGTGCAGCCGGCGGCGAGCGCGGGCGCGACCTTGCAGGCGATCTGGTTGAGCGGCCAGTTCCAGGGCGTGATCATGCCGACCACGCCGATCGGCTCCCGCAGCACCATGGCGGTGCCGACCGGCTCCTCGAAATGGTAGTTCTTGAGCACGTCGAGCGTGGTCATGAGATGGCCGAGGCCGGCGCCGGCCTGGAGCTTCTCGGCCATTGGCAGCGGCGCGCCCATCTCGTCGGACACGGCGGCGCCGATCTCCTTGAGGCGGCCCTTGTAGACCTCGATGACCTTGGTGAGCAGCGCGACACGCTCTTCACGGCTGGTCTGGGAGAAGGTTGCGAAGGCGCGCTTGGCGGCGGCAACCGCCTTGTCCACGTCGGCCTTGGAGCCCAGCGCAACCTCGTACATCGCCTCTTCCGTCGCGGGGTTGACCACGGCGGTGGACTTCTTGACGGCGGGATCGACCCAGGCGCCGTCGATGTAGAATTGCATGCGATTGACCATCGTTAACCTCTTCTTGGGGGCATGTGGGGGCGTTTCGGCAGGCATCCTTGCACGAAAGCGCCGGCAATTGAACCCGCCATATGCGGGGCCAGCGTTGCGGCGGACGCGCGGAATATGGGACGCGATTTGAAGCGAAGCAAGCGGCCTGGGTCCCGGCTCAGCGTCGCGACATTTCATGTCGCGCCTCGTCCGGGACACGCGATTGGAGCGCGTCTAACCAGGCTCGTGCCCCGGACGCAGCGCAGCGCTACTTCAGCGGTGCGCTGCAGAGCCGGGGCCCATGCAGCCGGTTACCTCGACTACACCGCCATCTTTCGATGCAGCACCGGCGCGCCGGTGGTGAGGCTTTCGGCCGCATCGATGATGGCGTTCGCGTCGATGCCGTAGTGCCGATACAGGTCCGCGATCGTGCCGGTCTGGCCGAACTGCTCGACGCCGAGCGCCTCGACGCGGTGGCCGCGGACGCTGCCGAGCCAGCCGAGCGCTGACGGATGGCCGTCGATCACGGTCACGATGCCGCAGTCGCGCGGCAGCGGCGCCAGCAGTTTTTCGATGTGGCTGAGATGCTGCACGCCGCGGCGGTCCCGCCGCAATTTCCGTGCGGCGGTCCAGCCCGCATGGAGGCGGTCCGCCGAGGTGATCGCGAGCAGGCCGATGTCGCGCCGGCTCTCGCCGATGAAGCCCGTCGCCTCGATCGCCTCAGGTGCCACCGCGCCGGTATAGGCGATCACGACTTCGGCATTCGGGCCCGGCTTGCGCAGCCAATAGGCGCCGTCGGTGATGCCCTGCTGCAGCTCCGGTGTCATGATCCGCTGCGCCTGCTCGATGCTGCGCGTCGAGAGCCGCAAGTACACCGAGCCGCCCTCGCCCGGATCGCGCTGCATGTGCTCAAAACCGAAAGCCATGATCACGGCGAGCTCGTCGACGAAGGCCGGCTCGAACGAGGCGAGCCCGTCCTGTGCCATGCCGATCAGGGGCGTTGCAATCGACTGGTGCGCGCCGCCCTCGGGTGCGAGCGTGATGCCTGACGGCGTCGCCGCCACCATGAAGCGCGCGTCCTGGTAGCAGGCGTAGTTCAGCGCATCGAGCCCGCGCTCGATGAAGGGATCGTAGAGCGTGCCGACGGGCAGCAGCCGCTCGCCGTTGATCTGGTGCGACAGCCCGAGCGCCGAGAGCATGATGAACAGGTTCATCTCGGCGATTCCAAGCTCGAGATGCTGGCCCTTGGGCGAAAAGTCCCAGTTGAAGGTGGAGGGAATTTTCTCGCTGCGGAATAAATCCGCCTTTTCGGCGCGCGCGAACAGGCCGCGGCGATTCACCCACGGACCGAGATTGGTCGAGACCGTGACGTCGGGCGAGGTCGTGACGATGCGCCTCGCCAATTCGCCGTCGCTGCGCGCGATCTCGTTCAAGACGAGACCAAAGCCCTGCTGGGTCGACATCTGCGGCGACGGCTTGAAGGCGAGCTGCTGGGGCACCTCGACGACCGGTGCGGTCAGGCGGCGGCCGTCCTGGTTGAACGGCACGCGCGCGAGGAAGGCATCGAGCTCGGCGGCGGATTGCGCGAGGCCTTCATACTTCTCCCATTCATGCCCGGGCCGGATGTTCTGGCTGTCGCGATATTTCTCCATCTGCGCGACCGTCATCAGGCCGGCGTGATTATCCTTGTGGCCCTGGAACGGCAGGCCGACGCCCTTGATGGTGTAGGCGATGAAGCAGACCGGGCGATCGTGATCGATGGATTCGAAGGCGTCCAGCATGCTCGCCATGTCGTGGCCGCCGAGGTTCGACATCAGCGCCAGCAATTCCTCGTCACTGCGGCTGTCGATCAGTTTCGTGATCGGCCCCTGGTCGCCGATCTCGTCGTGCAGATGCTTTCGGAACGCGGCGCCGCCCTGGAAGCAGAGCGCGGCGTAAAGCGCGTTCGGGCAATTGTCGATCCAAGCTTTAAGCGCCTCGCCGCCGGGCTCGGCGAAGGCCTCGCGCATCAGGCGGCCGTATTTCACGATGACGACGTCCCAGCCGAAATTGCGGAACATGGTCTCGAACTTTTCCCAGAGCCCTTCGCGCACGACGGCATCGAGCGACTGGCGGTTGTAGTCGACCACCCACCAGGTGTTGCGCAGGCCGTGCTTCCAGCCTTCGGCAAGCGCCTCCCAGATGTTGCCCTCGTCCATCTCGGCGTCGCCGACCAGCGCAATCATCCGCCCTTCGCGGCGATCCTTCATCCAGCCATGCGCCTTGACGTAATCCTGCACCAGCGAGGCGAACAGCGTCTGCGCGACGCCGAGGCCGACCGAGCCGGTGGAGAAATCGACGTCGTCGACGTCCTTGGTGCGCGAGGGATAGGACTGCGCGCCCTTGAAGCCGCGAAAGTTCTCCAGCTTCTCGCGGCTCTGCCGGCCGAACAGATACTGAATGGCGTGGAACACCGGGCTCGCATGCGGCTTCACCGCCACGCGGTCCTCGGGACGCAGCACGTGGAAATACAGCGCCGACATGATGGTCGCGAGCGAGGCGGACGAGGCCTGATGTCCCCCGACCTTCAACCCGTCGGCATTGGGGCGGATGTGGTTGGCGTGGTGGATGGTCCAGGACGACAGCCACAGCGCCTTGCGGCTAAGCGCGGTCAAGGTGTCGAGGCGGGCGGTATCGACGGGCATGGCAAAGGCTCCCGGAAAACAGGTGGGGCGATGATACGCCTGCGAGGGGCGCCAAACTTCTCAATTTTTCACGCAATACCTGATGATATTGGGATATCATACTAATAACTACGCAAAATATGCAGATTTTATCCCAATGCCAGAGCTAGACGCCATCGACCGAAAGATCCTCGCACTGCTTCAGGCCGACAGCCGGCTGACCATGCAGGAACTCGCCGACAAGGTCGGCCTCTCGGTCTCGCCCTGCCATCGCCGGGTCAAGCTGCTGGAGGAGCGCGGCGTCATCAGCCGCTACGTTGCGACCGTGGACCAGAAGGCGCTCGGCCTGCATGTCAGCGTCTTCATCTCGATCAAGCTGGCGCGGCAGAAGGAGGAGGATCTCAACCGCTTCGCGCGCGCGATCTCGAAATGGGACGAGGTGCTGGAGTGTTATCTGATGACCGGCAACCGCGATTACCTGCTTCGCGTCGTCGCAGCCGACCTCGCCTCCTACGAGACCTTCCTCAAGACCAAGCTGACCCGGCTCGACGGCATCGCCTCGATCGAGTCGAGCTTTGCGCTGAGCCAGGTGAAGTATTCGATCGCGCTGCCGGTGTGATGCCCGCAGTCCTGCTCCGGGCTGTCACAAGGGTGCAATAAACGCCACCGATGGTCCTCGGCGACTGGCACCCGAGCCGAGAGAAGGACCCATGACCGCATCCGACCGCACCCCTGAAATGGCCAAACGCGAGCGCATTATTCGGGAAATGACCGACGATCTCGACGAGGAGCTGGAGATGGAGCTCGACGATGCGCGTCTCGACGAGCTCCTGGAGGAGAGCGATACGCTGGGCCCGGCGGTCGACCGCAAGCTCTATTTCCGGGAGTTGCTGCGGCTCCAGGGCGAACTGGTCAAGCTCCAGGACTGGGTCCAGAGCGAGAAGAAGAAGGTCGTGGTGCTGTTCGAGGGCCGCGACTCCGCCGGCAAGGGCGGCGTCATCAAGCGCATCACCCAGCGCCTCAATCCGCGCATCTGCCGCGTCGCCGCGCTGCCAGCACCGAGCGAGCGCGAGCGCACGCAATGGTATTTTCAGCGCTACGTGTCCCATCTGCCGGCCGGCGGCGAGATCGTGCTGTTCGATCGCAGCTGGTACAACCGCGCCGGCGTCGAGCGCGTGATGGGCTTTTGCACCGACGAGCAATACCAGGAGTTCTTCCAGACGGTGCCGGAGTTCGAGCGGATGCTGATCCGCTCCGGCATCATTTTGGTCAAATACTGGTTCTCGATCACCGACGACGAGCAGCAGTTCCGCTTCACCATGCGCATCAAGGACCCCTTGAAGCAGTGGAAGCTGAGCCCGATGGACGTCGAGGCCCGCAGCCGCTGGGAGCTCTACACCAAGGCCAAGGAGACCATGCTGGAGCATACGCACCTTCCGGATTCACCGTGGTGGATCGTCGATGCCGTCGACAAGAAGCGCGCGCGGCTGAACTGCATCGCGCATCTGCTGAGCCAGATGCCATACCAGGAGGTCGCGCGGGTCCCGGTGGTGCTGCCGGCGCGCGTGCGGAACCCAGATTACCACCGCGGGCCGGTCCCGCCGGAGATGTACGTGCCGGCAAAATATTGAGAAAGGTTTCGTGGGTTGAGCAAAGCGGCTTGTCCGCCATAGCTCGAAGAGCGACGGCGGAAGCGTGCCCACCAATCTCACCAGGAACGCGGATGCATGGTGGGCACGGCGCTCTGCGT